>NZ_JALAGY010000082.1 GCF_022712195.1 Corynebacterium sp.
CGCCGGCTTGTCGGCGACCGCGGCGAACTCCTGCCCGTCGAACAACGCCCGCCCCGCCGTGGGACGGTCCAACCCCAGCACACACCGCATGGTGGTGGACTTACCCGACCCGTTCGGCCCCAGGAAACCCGTCACCGCCGCATCCGGCACCGTGAACGACAGGTCCTTGACGGCGTCATGCCGTCCGTACCTCTTCGACAAACCTTCTACCGTGATCATGGATCCCAGTGTGCGTCACGCCACCCCGGCGGCACATCGTGCCGCAGGACGATCTGCCCGGGACCCACGGGGTTCCCGGTGTCATACCACGGTATGACACCGGCACCGGGTCACTCGTCCAGCACGCGCACCGGATCGACCAGGCCGTTGCTGAAGGCGAACAGGACGGCGTGGACCCGGTCCCGGGAATCCGTCTTCGCCAGGATCCGTCCGACGTGTGTCTTCACCGTGGGAAGGGAGACGAACAGCCGCCGGGCGATCTCCGGGTTGGAGTAGCCGCGTGCGACGAGCACCAGGATCTCCAGCTCCCGGGGCGTCAGCGGGTCCGGGAGATCCAGCGCGGCCGCCGCAGCGGCGGTGTCGACGGAGTCGGCGCCGGCATCTGGGCCTGTCTCTGGGCCTGTCTCTGGGCCTGTCCCTGGGCCCTGCCCCGCCGACGCGGCAGCCGCACCGCCGTCACCGCTGTTACCTCCGTTACCTCCCCTGACCTGACGCAGCAGCCGGGCTGTCGCCTTCGGGGAGATCACGGCCTCCGCCTCACCCACCGTCCGTACGGCGTCGATGAGTTCCTCGGGGTCGGCGTCCTTCAACAGGAAACCGCTCGCACCGGCGGTGATCGAGCCCATCACGTACTCGTCGTTGTCGAACGTGGTCAGCACGACCACCCTGGTCGGATCCCCCGACGGTCCGCGGACACCGGACTCCACGATCGTCCTCGTGGCCGCGATACCGTCGAGCTCCGGCATCTGCACGTCCATGAGGATCATGTCGACCGGCTGCTCCGTGGCGTACCGCACCGCCTCCGCACCGTCCACAGCCTGCCAGACCACGGTGATGTCCGGCTGCGAGTCCAGCACCATGCCGAAACCGGCACGGACCAGCTGCTGGTCATCCGCCAACCCGACGGTGATGGGGGCCGCGGCGGGCGTTGAGGGGCGTGTCTCGTTCATGGTCGCGGTGTTCTCCCTGTTCATGTCTGCCGTGCCTGTCGCACGGGTCCTCATACGCTGAGCACGACGTCGACGCGCCATCCGCCCACGTACATCTCCGACGCCCCCCATTCTGCCGTACCGCCGTGGATCCGGGCCCGCTCACGCAGGCCGACCAGCCCCTGCCCCCGCCCGTCGTCGGAGTCGCCGGCGTCGATGAGCCCGTCGCCGGGGGCGTTGTCCACGGTGATCCGCAGCTTCCCGGGGACGTTCCAGTCCAGCACCACCCGGGCCCGGGTGGGACCGGCGTGCTTGAGGATGTTGGTCAGGCACTCCTGCACCGTGCGGTACACCGTCAGCCCCACCGCCACGTCCACCGGTGCGGCGGTGCCGAGGACCTCGAGGTCGACCGACAGGCCGGACCGGCGGGCGTCCTCCACCAGCGCCGGCACACCGGACACCCCGGGGGGCGCGGCGGTGTCCCGGGTCGCGTCGGAGGCACCGCCGTTGCCGGGGTCACTGCGCAGCACACTGAGCAGCTGGCGCATCTGGGCAAGCGCGTCCCGCCCGGTCGCGCTGATCGTGTCGAGCGCCTCGATGGCCTTCGCCGGGTCCTGGCGTCCGGCGTAGCGGCCGCCGTCCGCCTGGGCGATCACCGCGGTCAGGGAGTGGGCGACGATGTCGTGCATCTCCCGGGCGATCCTGGTCCGCTCCGCGACGGCGGCGAGTTCCACCCGCGCGGCGAGTGACTCCATCCGCTCGTACTGTCGCCGCGTGGTCATCCCGAGCTGCCAGAACAGTCCGATCGAGATGACGGCGAGCATCCCGAGCAACGCGCCCATCGTGATGACCTGGGCCAACGGCGGAGTGTAGGGGACGCCGTCCGGGTCGATGTCCGCGGCGGACGCACCCCACGCATGCCCGGAGCCCGACATCACGGTGACCAGCACCACCGCGACGATCGACCCCCCTGTCAGCAACGCCAGCCACAGCCCGCGCCGCCGCCGGACGAACGCGGAGATGAACCACGCCTCGTAACAGACGACGAGGTAGGCCAGGATGTAGATGCCCGCCAGACTCCCGGCCGAGACCACCAGCCCCACCGCGACGACGGTGAGCCCGGTCTCCGCCCGCCAGCGTTGGACCAGCAGCCCCACGAAGACGAGGGCGTACCCGGTGACCAGGATCCAGGCTGGCACCTCCGGCCCGAAGGAGAACGCGTTCCCCGCGTCCATGGCGCCGAAGAGGAAGAACACCGCCGACTGGATCACCAGCTGCAGCCAGAGTCCCCGGTCACGCCAGAAGGCGCCCGGTTGTGCCTGCGGCGCACGCGACTGCGGCCCCACGTCCGGTGATGCTGGTTGTTCCGTCACAGCCACAGATCCTACGGCAGTCTCCACCTGCGACGGATCGACCTGCGGTATGATTCCCCACCATGGCAGACGTCGAATTCTCGCATGTGGACATCCGTTACCCGGGTGCGGAGTCCCCCACCGTCCCGGACCTCAACCTCAGTATCGGTGACGGCGAGTTCCTCGTCCTGGTCGGCCCCTCCGGCTGCGGCAAGTCGACCATCCTGCGCTCCCTGGCGGGACTCGAGCCCACGAGCGCGGGGACGATCACCATCGGCGGCCGCGACGTGACCGGCGTCGAGCCCGGTGACCGGGACATCGCCATGGTCTTCCAGGACTACGCGCTGTACCCGCACATGTCCGTGCGGGAGAACATGGGGTTCGCGCTGTCGATCGCCAAGCGTCCCAAGGCCGAGATCGCCGACCGGGTGCAGCGCGCCGCCGAGTTGCTCGACCTCGGCGAGTACCTCGACCGCAAGCCCAAGGACCTCTCCGGTGGTCAGCGGCAGCGCGTGGCGATGGGCCGGGCGATCGTCCGCGAGCCGCAGGTGTTCCTCATGGACGAGCCCCTGTCCAACCTCGACGCGAAGCTGCGGGTGCAGACCCGCGCACAGATCGTGAAACTGCAGCACGACCTCGGTGTCACCACGGTGTACGTCACCCACGACCAGGTCGAGGCGATGACGATGGGTGACCGCGTCGCGGTGCTGCGCGACGGGGAGCTGCAGCAGGTCGACACCCCGCAGAAGCTCTACAACGAACCGGTCAACGCCTTCGTCGCCGGCTTCATCGGTTCTCCGGCGATGAACCTGCTGGAACTCCCGGCCGGCGCGGATGTCCTCGGTGGGCTCGGTGTCCGGCGTCCGGAGGGTGCCGGGGGCGCACTGCTGGTGGGGGTGCGTCCGGAGCATCTGGTGGCCGACACCACCGGTACGGGCCTTCCCGGCACCGTCACCCTGGTCGAGGAGCTCGGTGCGGACTCGAACATCCACGCCGACACCGCGGCCGGCCGGGTCACCGCGAAGTCTCTGGCGGCGGCCCAGGACCTGCCCGACCTCGGGGGGAGCGTCTCCTTCACCCTCACCGACACCGCCCGGGTGCATTTCTTCGATGCGGTGTCCGGTCAGCGGGTGAACTGACACCCCCGATCTCCCCCGGATCCGGGGTGCGGATACTACACTCGACCGAAGAACCCACGGGGCGGCGGAAACTCGTCCGCTCGGTGGGGGTGACGTTTCAATGTTGAGTTCCGTCGGCAGTGTTCCTGCGGAGCCGTACCTACGCAGAAAGGTTCGGGCCATGGCCAACCTCTCAAAGAAGATCCTGGCAGGAGTCTCGGCCGTCGGGCTCAGTGCCGCGCTGGTGTCCTGCTCCTCCGACGACGGGGGCGACGGGGGTGGCGCCGGCGGCACCGACGGCCGCGGCCCCATCACCTTCGCCATGGGCAAGAACGACACCGACAAGCTCCGCCCGGTGATCGACCGGTGGAACGAGGAGAACCCGGACGAGGAGGTCACCCTCCAGGAACTCGCCGGCGAGGCGGACGCCCAGCGCGACACGCTCGTGCAGTCCCTGCAGGCCGGTTCCTCCGACATCGACGTCATGGCGATGGACGTGGTCTGGACCGCCCAGTTCGCGGCCAACGGGTGGATCGCACCCCTGCAGGACGACCTCGAGGTCAGCACCGACGGCCTGCTGGACGCCACCGTGGAGTCCGCGACCTACAACGACACCCTCTACGGCCTGCCGCAGAACACCAACGCCCAGCTGCTGTACCGCAACACCGACATGGTGCCGGAGGCCCCGGAGAAGTGGGAGGACGTCGTCTCCTCCTGCGAGGAGGTCACCGCGGACAACAAGGACTGCCTCATCACACAGCTCAAGCAGTACGAGGGCCTGGCGATCAACACCGGCAACTTCATGGACGGCTGGGGCGGCGGCATCCTCGACGACAACGGTGACGTCACCGTGACCTCGGAGGAGTCCCGTGAGGGCCTCCAGGCACTGGTCGACGCCTACAAGGACGGCACCGTCTCCCGGTCCTCCACCGGCGCCACCGAGGAGGAGACGAACCTGAGCTTCACCCAGGGCCAGAACGCCCTGGCCGTCAACTGGCCGTACATGTACGGCGAGGCCGAGGCCGAAGGCTCACCGGTCGCCGGCAAGGTCGAGGTCCAGCCGCTCGTCGGCAAGGACGGGGTCGGCGTCTCCACCCTCGGCGGCTACAACAACGCCATCAACATCAACTCCGAGCACAAGGCCACGGCCCTGGACTTCATGGAGTTCATCGTCAGCGAGGAGAACCAGCGTTCCTTCGCCGAGGAGTCCTTCCCGCCGGTGCTGGCCTCCATCTACGACGACGAGTCGCTGATCGACGAGTTCCCCTACCTGCCCGCGCTGAAGGAGTCGCTGGAGAACGCGAAGCCGCGTTCGGCGTCGCCGAGCTACGACGAGCTGTCCAAGGCCGTCCAGGACAACGCCTACGCCGCCATCACCGGCGGCAAGAGCGTCGAGGACGCGACCCGGGACATGGAGTCCGCGATCAAGAACGTGACCAGCTAGACCCGACTCCACCCAGACAGTCACGCCCGGCTGCCGTCGCCCGTCGACGGCACACCGGGCGTCCTGTGTTACCGATAAGGTTCACCCTGTGACTACCGCCCCCTCCCAGAAGAAGCGTGACCTGCGCGCCCTGTGGTTCGTCGGCCCCAGCCTCGCCCTCCTCGCCGTGGTCATCGGCTACCCGATCCTGCGCGCGGTGTACCTCTCCTTCCAGGCCGACCGGCACCTGGACCCCGGCACCGGCATGTTCGTCGACGGCGGGTTCGCCGGTCTCGACCACTACCTGTACTGGCTGACCCAGCGCTGCCTCTCCCCCACCGGCGAAGCGACGACCTGTGCGCCCGGCAACCTGGCGACCGACTTCTGGCCCGCCCTGTGGATCACCCTCTTCTTCGTGGTCGTCACCGTCGCCCTCGAGACCGTGCTGGGCCTGTGGATGGCGCTCACCATGTCGAAGACCTTCTGGGGCCGCAGCCTGCTACGCGCCGCGGTCCTCATCCCGTGGGCCATCCCGACCGCGGTGACGGCGAAGCTGTGGCAGTTCATCTTCGCCCGCGACGGCATCGTCAACTCCCTGCTCGGCCTCGACATCGCGTGGACGACCGACCCGTGGGCGGCCCGCTTCGCGGTGATCATCGCCGACGTGTGGAAGACCGCACCGTTCATGGCGCTGCTGATCCTCGCCGGTCTGCAGATGGTCCCCGGCGGCGTCTACGAGGCCGCACGCGTGGACGGCGCGTCACGGTGGCAGCAGTTCACCCGGATCACCCTGCCGCTGATCCGGCCCGCGCTGATGGTCGCCGTGCTTTTCCGCACGCTGGACGCGCTACGCATGTACGACCTTCCGGTCATCATGATCAGCGAGTCGACGAACTCCCCCACCGCCGTGATCAGCCAGCTGGTGATCGCGGACACGAAGTCCGGCAACTTCAACTCCGCCTCCGCCGCGTCGACCCTGATCTTCCTGCTGATCTTCGCCGTCGCCTTCGTGATGGTGAAGTTCCTCGGCGCCGACGTCGCCGGCACGCAGAACATGCCGCGGACGAGACGTGGCCTGCGGTTCCGGGGCAGGAGGACCGGCCCCGGCGACCCGACCACAGACCAGACCCCTGAACCTACCCCGGAGGCCACCCGATGATGAAGGTCGTGCGCAACTACCTCCCCGTGATCCTCATCCTGGTCTGGGCACTCGCACCGTTCTACTGGATGGTCGTCACCGCGTTCCGCGACAAGGACCACACCTTCTCCACCAACCCGGTGCCCAGCCACCTCACCCTGGAGAACTTCCGCGACGCCCTCGCCACCGACGCCGGGAACAACTTCCTGCGCGCCATCGGCAACAGTCTGATCATCGGCGTGTCCACCACCGTCATCGCCCTGGTGGTGGGGGTGTTCACCGCCTACGCCCTGGCCCGGGTGGATTTCCGGGGCAAGGGGTTCGTCACCGGGATCATCCTCGCCGCCTCGATGTTCCCCGGCATCGCGCTGGTCACCCCGCTGTTCCAACTGTTCGGCAACATCGGGTGGATCGGCACCTACCAAGCACTGATCATCCCGAACATCTCCTTCGTCCTGCCGCTCACGGTCTACACGCTGACCTCCTTCTTCCGGGAACTGCCGTGGAAGCTCGAGGAGGCAGCCCGCGTCGACGGCGCCTCCCGCGGACTGGCGTTCCGGAAGGTGATCCTCCCGCTGGCCGCACCCGCCCTGTTCACCACGGCGATCCTCGCGTTCATCGCCACGTGGAACGAGTTCATGCTGGCCAAGCAGCTCTCCACCACCTCGACCGAGCCGGTGACCGTGGCCATCGCCCGGTTCACCGGTGCGAGCGCCTTCCAGTTCCCCTACGCCGCGACGATGGCGGCCGGCGCCCTGGTCACCGTACCGCTGGTCGTCATGGTGCTCGTGTTCCAGCGTCGCATCGTCTCCGGCCTGACCGCCGGGGGCGTGAAGTGACCGGGCAGGCCCCGGACCACTCCGAGTACCGCCGCCGACGCACCGTGCTCGAGGCGGTCCTCGGTTTCCTGTCCTTCTTCACTGTCCTGGCACTGGTGCAGGCGGTGTGGAACGTCCTGCAGGACGACCCGGCAGTGTGGCCGTCCCTCCTCCTGGCGGCCCTCCTCCTCGCGACCTGGGCCGTGTGGCGGCGCTGG
Organism: Corynebacterium sp.; assembly: GCF_022712195.1. Taxonomy (GTDB): domain Bacteria; phylum Actinomycetota; class Actinomycetes; order Mycobacteriales; family Mycobacteriaceae; genus Corynebacterium. Next base: position 7,216 of record NZ_JALAGY010000082.1, read on the forward strand.
CGCGCGTACGACTGAGCCCCCGACCGGGTCCCCTCAGGCCCGCCCCAGGACCCGGTGGATCATCAACGCCACGTACTCCCGCAGGTACGCCGCCGGGAGAGACGGCTTCGGTGTCGGCGCCCCCAGCACCACCGCGTCGAAAGGCCTCCCGTCGGCGCCCCGCTCCTCCCGGAGGATCGCGACGATACGTTCGGTGCGCATCACGTGGAAGTCCGAGGTGCACACCACGACGAACGGGTCCTCCACCCCCTGTCCGGCCAGCAGGTCCAGGCTGAAGTGCAGGTTCTCCGTGGTGTCGGTGGCCTCCCTCTCCTCCAGGACGACACCGCGCGGAAACCCGCGGCCAGCGAAGTAGTGGTGCATGGCCTCGGCCTCGGTGACCGGTTCGTCGTCACCCCTCCCCCCGGAGACGATGAGCGGGACGGACGCCCCCGGGGCAGCCTGCACCAGGCTCCGCCACGCGGCCGCACCCCGGTCACAGCGGCAGGCGAGCAGAGCACTGACCCTGTCGGCGGCCAACCCCGCACCCAGGACGACGACAGCGTCGGCGTCGCGCGGGGCCGGGCGGTGCCGCCCACGCCGCACCTGCAGCAGGAAGAGGACCATCGACACCACAGCCAGGATCCACAGGATCACCCCCGCCCCCCCCCGCCCGGGGAGGACGATGACGGCGTCGTTCACCCCCGCGCCCCAGTTCCGCCACGCGTCCCAGGCGCACAGGGCGAGGACCGTGCTGCCCAGCCCCAGTGACAGCATCACCGCCGCGGCGACGACGGTGCTCAGGTGGAACCAGCCGCGCCCGTCGACCCCGGGGAGGGCGTCACCCATCCACCGGGCGACGACCCAGCCCACACCCGCCACGACCAGGTGGGCGAAGCCCCAGGCCAGCCACACAGGCAGAGGGAAGCCACCGCCGTGGGCGGCGACGATGAGCCACGCCCACAGGAGCTCGGCGACCAGCAGGGTCATCAACCCGTTGCCCTGCCACCGCGACCGCGACTTCACCGTCCAGGCGGTGGCCCCGGCCGCGGCCGTCACGAGCAGGGTGACGAGCAGGATCGCCGACATCCTCAGGCTCCTCCCCGGGCCCTATTCGCCCATCAGTCGCTGCTTCAGGCGACTGTCCTTCTCCAGGACCTCGTCGCGCATACGCTCCTGGTAGGCGACCATGCCCTCGAGGAGCCGGGGGTCTGCCACGCCGAGCATCCGCACGGCGAGCAGCCCGGCGTTCTTCGCACCGTCGATCGACACCGTCGCGGTGGGGACACCGGCCGGCATCTGAACGATCGACAGCAGCGAGTCCAGCCCGTCCAGGTTCTTCAGCGCGCGGGGGATGCCGATGACCGGCAGCGGCGTCGCCGCGGCGACCATGCCCGGCAGGTGTGCGGCGCCACCGGCGCAGGCGATGATCACCTTCACCCCGGTGGAGTGGGCGTTGCGGGCGTAGTCCAGCATCCGCTCGGGGGTGCGGTGCGCCGACACCACACCGATCTCCATCGGGATACCGAACTCCGCCAGGACCTGTGCCGCGGGTTCCACGGTGGGCCAGTCGGAGTCGGACCCCATCACGATGCCGACGAGGGGCGTGCGCCCCGTGGCGTTCTCTGCGCTGTTCTCGGTAGTCACGCCGGTCAGTCTACCCGCCGGCCAGGCTCAGGCGTCCGTCCAGCGCGCCGTCACCAGGAAGTCGGACGCCAGCCGGGCGTCCCGCCGCAGTGCGTCGACCACCTCCGGGGTCGCCCCCACCCCCAGCGGCAACGACATGTTCACGTGCCCGATCTTGCGGCGCGGGCGCCAGTCCTTGCCGTACAGGTGGATCTTCGCACCGGGGAACCGACGCCACACCTCGTCCATCCGCTGCGCCATCGGCATCTCCGGGTCGGCGCTGTCGTCACCGAGGACGTTCGCCATCACCGTGGTGGCGGTCAACGGCTCCGTCGACCCCAGGGGCCGGTCCAGCACCGCCCGCAGATGCTGCTCGAACTGGCTGGTCACGCAGCCGTCCTGGGTCCAGTGACCGGTGTTGTGCGGGCGCATGGCCAGCTCGTTGACGATGATCTCCGGCTGCCCGGCCGCATCCACCGTCTCGAAGAGCTCCACGGCCAGGACACCCGTGACACCGAGGTCACCGGCCACCCGGCGGGCCAGCGCATGCGCCTGTTCCACGACCCGGCGCTGCCCCTCCGACTCCACCGGCGCCGGCGACACCGCGAGGTAGCAGATCCCGTCCGCCTGCACGGACTCCACGACCGGCCAGGAGGCGACCTCCCCCGACGGCGTACGTGCCACCATGGCCGACAGTTCCCGGACCAGGTGGACCTTCTTCTCCGCCATCAACGGCACACCCTCGGCGAGCAGACCGGTGACCAGCGTGGCGAGGTCATCCCGCGTGTCGGGGAACCACACCCCCTTGCCGTCGTACCCGCCCCGACGGGCCTTGAGGCACACGGCGCCGTCGGTGGCGTCCCAGAACCCGGTGGCGTCGTCCACGGACTCCACGGCGAGGAACGGCGGCACCGGGGCGCCGGTCTCCCGCATCCGCTGACGCATCACCAGCTTGTCCTGCGCGTTGATCAGCGCGGACGGCTGGGGCTGCACGTTGACCCCCTCGGCGATGAGCGCCTCGAGGTACTCGTTGGGCACGTGCTCGTGGTCGAAGGTCACCGCGTCCGCACCCGCTGCGACACCACGGACCACACCTTCGTCGGTGTAGGCGCCCAGCCACACGTCCGCGGTGGCCTGCGCCGCCGAGGCGGCGGTCGACCCGGCGAGCAGCCGCACGGTGAGTCCGAGCTCGATGCCCGCCTGCTGCATCATCCGGGCCAGCTGCCCGTCACCGATGACGGTGACCAGCGGCATGTCCGGGGAGTGCGCCTCCGGACGGGAATGCGATCGGTCAGGTGTCTTCTGCGCGTCAGTCACGGTGGTTCAGTATAGCGGCCGCGGGAGACGCACCGGGATGCGGGAATGCAGCAGGCGGGCGAAGCGCCGGGCGTAGGGCACGTCACGCAGCACCAGCGGCCGGCCGCCGCCGCGCAGGAACACCCGGACCTCCGACTTGTGGACGCCCACGTCCACGATCTGTGACAGCGGCACCTCCCCGATGCGGCTGCGCATGTGGCCGGTGGCGGTGATCAGACGGGAGTCGGTGAGGATCATCCGGCTACGGGTGCGGAACAGCAGATGGCGCAGGCACCGGCGCCAGCTCAGCCACGCCCACGCCAGCAGGACCGCCCGGCGCGCCCACAGAGCCGCGGTGGCGGCGGTCGAGTCGGAGTCCCCGACCAGCGCGGGGACGTCGCCGATGTTGCCCGGCACATAACCCACCCAGGTGGTGGCCAGTTCGGCGAGGTAGGAGTCGAGCATTCCGACCGCGAGCCAGACGAGTCCGGTGATGACGACGAGCTCCAGCACCGGGAACAGGGTGCTGCGGCGCGAGGGGCTCAGTTCGGCGAGGACCTCCTCGTCCGGGGCGAAGGTGATCTTCGGCACGGTGCGGTTCACCCCCCCTACTTCCCCGGCCCGGTGGCGGGCGCCGGACGCAGGTGCACCACGTCTCCCGCGGTGACAGTGCGCCGCCCCCCGTCGGCGGTGGCGATGACCAGCCCGCCCTGCCCGTCGAGGTCGACGGCGGTGCCGGTGATCTCGTCCCCGCCGGGGAGCTCGGCGCGCACGCGGGTGCCGAGGGTCGCCGAGAGCTCACGGTAGCGCCGGTGCAGACGCTCCACCGCCTCGCCACCGCGCCGCCAGGCACCGTCGACGGCGAGGATCCACGACAGTTCGGCGGCGGCGAGCGACTCCCGGTCCTGCACGGTCTCCATGCGTGCCCCCTCCACGGCCAGGGAGGTGCCCGCCTCCACACCGGCGTCGGCGAACTCCTCCGCCGTGATCGACGCGTTCAGCCCGACACCGACCACGACCGCCGGCGGGTCCAGGCTGACCGCCTCGACGAGGATGCCGGCGAGCTTGCGGTAGCCGTACGGGCCCGACGCCCCGCCGCCAGTGCCGTCAGTGCCGTCGCCGTCGCCGTCGCCGTCGACCACGATCACGTCGTTGGGCCACTTCAGCCGCGCGTCCACCCCTGCCTCCCTGGCTGCCTCCGCCACGGCCACGCCGACGAGCAGGGGCAGCTGTCCGAGTCGCTCCGCCGGCACCTCGTCCGGCGAGGGGCGCAGCAGCACACTCATGATCACCTGGGCGCCCGCCGGTGCGGACCACCGGCGCCCCAGCCTGCCACGGGCCGTGACCTGCTCCTCCGCCAGGAGCACCGTCCGGTCGGCGGTGCCCGGGTCGGCGCGGAAGGCGTCGGCCAGGTCGGCGTTGGTCGACCCCGTCGTCCCGACGACGGAGACCGGCCCCGCGGCGGAACCGTCCCGCATCCTGTCCAGGATGAGGGCGGCGAGGCGGGACGCGTCGATCGGGGCTCGGGAGTCTGTCATGGGCACAAGGATAACGCCCACACGCGCTGGGGCGACCTCTGTGGCGACTCCGGGACCGTTTCCTCCTAGACTGTAGGCCATGACTTCACCCACCCCCGCCCCCCGCCAGGTCGACACGTCTACCACAGCAGGGAAACTCGAGGATCTCCGCATCCGTCTCGAGGAGACGTCGGCCCCGGTCGGCGAGGAGGCCGTCGCCGCCGTCCACGCGGTCGGCCGCCTCACCGCCCGCGAACGGGTCGAGCACCTCCTCGACGAAGGATCGTTCGTCGAGATCGACGCGTTGGCGCGCCACCGCGCCAACGCCTACGGCATGGACCGGAGCCGTCCCGTGTCCGACGGTGTGGTCACCGGCTACGGCACCGTCGACGGCCGGCAGGTCTGCATCTTCTCCCAGGACGGCACCGTCTTCGACGGCACCGTGGGCGAGGTCCACGCCGAGAAGCTCGTGAAGGTCATGGAGCTCGCGCTGCGTTCCGGTGTGCCCCTGGTGGGTGTGCACGACTCCACCGGTGCCCGGGTGAAGGAGGGGGTGGTGTCGCTGGGCATGGCCGCACGCCTCTACCGTCTGCGTACGCAGTTGTCCGGGGTGGTCCCGCAGATCTCGGTGATCGCCGGGCCGACTGCCGGCACCGAGGCGCACCAGCCGGTGCTCGCCGACGTCGTCGTCATGGTGGACGGAACGTCCTCGCTCTACCTCACCGACCCGGAGATCACCCGGCGCGTCGTCGGGGAGGACGTCACCGCCGACGACCTTGGCTCTGCGGCGACCCACGCCGCGGTCACCGGTACCTCGCACCACACCGCGCCGGACGACCGCGCGGCCATGGAGTTCGTGCGTGGCCTGCTCGGCCATCTCCCCTCCAACAACCGCTCGACCGTGCCGGCCGCCCTCGACGAGGGTGCGGGGAACGACGACACGGCGAGTGCCGCCCTGGACTCCGTCATCCCCGACTCCCCTCTCGCCGGCTACGACGTCACCGACGTGCTCGCCGGCATCGTCGACCCGGACTCCTTCGTGGAGCTGCAGCCCGACTACGCCGGCAACATCCTCACCGGTCTCGCCCGCATCGGAGGACGGGGCGTGGGTGTCGTCGCCAACCAGCCGACGGTGCTCGCCGGTGCGCTGGACTCCGCCGCCGCCGAGAAGGCCGCCCGGTTCATCCGCACCTGCGACGCCTTCAACCTCCCCGTCGTCTTCGTCGTCGACTCCCCCGGTTTCCTGCCCGGCGGTGACGAGGAACGCGGCGGCCTGCTGCGTCGATCCGCCTCACTGCTGTACGCCGTCGCCGAGGCGAGCGTGGGCATCGTGACCGTGGTGACCCGGAAGGCCTACGGGACGTCCTACATCGCCCTGGGGTCGAAGAACATCGGCGCGGACCTGGTCTTCGCCTGGCCGAGCGCCCGGATCTCCAACGCCGACGCGGAGAACACCGTCGCCGCCGTCCACGCCGAGACGCTGGCCAAGGCCGAGCGTCGCCGGAAGGACGTCGCCGCGCTGACCGTGGAGCTCACCGACGAGGTCGAGAAGAGCCTGGTCAACCCCTACGCCGCCGCCGAACGCGGCTACGTCGACGCGGTGATCCCGCCGTCCCGTACCCGCGCCCAGGTGATCGACGGTCTCGGCCTGCTGGAGCGCAAGGTCATCGACTCCCCCGCCCGCAAGCACGGCAACCTGCCGCTGTAGGAGGAAGGAGCCCCAATGACCTCAACGACCTCAACGCCCTCACAGACCTCCCCCCAGACACCCCCCGTCCCCTTCACGGTCCTCAAGGGCCGGCCCGACGCGGTCGAGACCGAGGCCATCGGCCGGGCCCTCGCCACCGTCGTCGCCGAGGCCGCCGGTGCGACCGCCGCCTCGGCCGGCACCGACCCCCGCGAGGTGGCCCGGGTCAGGGCCCGGAGCACCAGCCGCGGCCGGTGGGGCACCCCGGCGGAGCGGCTGACGGGCCCGGCCCGCAACCCCGGGAACTTCAACCCCACAGGTTTCCGTGGCTGAGCTCCCCCGCGCCCGTCTCGTCCTGGCCTCCTCGTCGCCGTCGCGGCTGTCCGTCCTGCGCTCGGCGGGGGTGGAGCCGACCGTCCTCGTGCCCGGTGTGGACGAGGACGCCGCCGCGGCCGAACTGCGCTCCCGGGTGCCCTCACCCACGCCGGCCCAGGTCGTCTGCCATCTGGCGCAGACGAAGTCGCGGGCCGTCCTGGCCCAGTTCGGTGAACAGGTCGACGGCCCCCGCACCGTCGTCGTCGCCGCCGACTCGATGCTGCTGCTCGACGGGGAACTGCAGGGCAAACCACTCACCGCCGAGCGCACCGTCGAACGCTGGCGCCGTCAACGGGGCTCGACGGCGACACTGGTCACCGGGCACGCCGTGACCTGCCGCGGGGAGACCGTGACCGGCGCCAGCGAGACGGACGTGCACTTCGCCGAGGCGTCCGACCGCGACATCGAGGCCTACGCCGCCACCGGTGAGCCGCTCCAGTGCGCCGGGGCCTTCACCCTCGAGGCACTCGGCGGCTGGTTCATCGACCGGATCGACGGGGACCCGTCCAGCGTGATCGGGTTGTCCCTGCCGCTGCTGCGCCGGACCTTCGCCGGATTCGGGCTGGACGTCTCGGACTTCTGGAACCGGTAGCGTCCCGGGGCGTGAGACGCCCCCAGGTGTCCGCACCCCGGAAGGCGACCTGGGGGCTCACCCCTGTCCACCCGGTGCACGGACGGCCCCTCCCCCGCTCCTCTGCCGTGCGAATTCCCGACTGTTCGAGCGACGATCGCGATTCACGGGCCGCCGGACGCTAGACTTCTGGTGACGAACAAGAAAGGCGGTGCCCTCACCCGTGGGAATCGAACTGGACCCCAGCCCGAATCTTCGGCAGTACGCCCACCCGGGCAAGCTCGTGACGAGCTCCTGGCTCGGTGCGAAACTGGGTGGCCCCGGGTTGAAGGTGGTGGAGTCGGACTCCGACCCCATCCTCTACAACATCGGCCACCTGCCGACCGCCATCCGCATCGACCTGCACGAGGACCTCGGCGACCCGGTCACACGTGACTTCCTCGACGGTGAGGCCTTCGCCCGTCTCATGGACTCCAAGGGAATCACCAGGGACGACACGGTGGTGCTCTACGGTGACGACTCGAACCTGTGGGCGAGCTACACGCTCTGGGTCTTCGAGCTCTTCGGACACCCGGACGTGCGCCTGCTCGACGGCGGCCGCGAGGCGTGGATGCAGGACGAACGCGAGACCTCCTACGACGCACCGCCGGCGCCGACCTCCGGCTACCCCGTGGTCGAACGGGACGACACCTCCCACCGGATCTTCGTCGACGAGGTCCGCTCCCGGCACGACGAACTGCAGCTGATCGACCTGCGCGACCCGGAGGACTTCATCGGGGTCCACCGTCAGGGGTCCGGCGGCCCTGCGGAGGACGAGCCGTCCGACTACACGGCCGCCGTCCGCCAGATCCCGGTGTGCCGTGCCGGCCACATCCCCGGTGCCGTGAACGTCCCGCAGCGGGCGACACTGCACCCCAACCACCGTTTCCGCACCCGCGGGGAGCTCGACGAGGTGTTCTCCGGGCTGGACCCCGCCGGCGCGACGGTGCCCTACTGCCACGCCGGTGAACGCGCCGCCCACCTGTGGTTCGTCCTGCACCACCTGCTGGGCTGGGAGGACGTCCGTGCCTACGACGGCTCCTGGGTGGAGTGGGGCAACATGGTGCGCATGCCCATCGCGACCGGTGGCTGAAACATTCCGTCTGTGACCGACGCTGGTTGACGTAGTAACGTCGTAGAGTCTTGTGTGAGTCAAGTGTGTGTGACCCGTTGTTGTGAGGAGTGGACGTGCCGGTAGAGACCCGGAAGTTGTCGAAGGTGCTGATCGCCAACCGTGGCGAGATCGCCGTCCGGGTGATCCGGGCTGCCCGGGACGAGGGCATCGCCTCCGTCGCCGTGTACGCGGAGCCGGACGCCGACGCCCCGTTCGTGCGGATGGCCGACGAGGCCTTCGCACTCGGCGGCTCGACCCCCGCCGACTCCTACCTGGACATCGGTAAGGTCGTCGACGCCGCGGTGCGCTCCGGCGCGGACGCCGTCCACCCCGGTTACGGATTCCTCTCCGAGCGTGCCGACTTCGCCGCCGCCGTCATCGACGCCGGGCTGACCTGGATCGGCCCGTCCCCCGACGCGATCGCGGAACTCGGCGACAAGGTCACCGCCCGCCAGTACGCCGAGAAGGTCGACGCCCCGATGGTGCCCGGCACCCGGGAACCGGTCGCCGACGCCGACGAGATCATCGCCTTCGCCGGCGAGCACGGTCTGCCCGTCGCCATCAAGGCCGCGTTCGGCGGTGGCGGGCGCGGGATGAAGGTCGCCCACACCGTCGAGGAGATCCCGGAGCTCTTCGAGTCCGCCACCCGCGAGGCGGAGAAGGCCTTCGGGCGCGGCGAGTGCTTCGTGGAGCGCTACCTCGACCGCGCCCGGCACGTGGAGTGCCAGGTGCTGGCCGACGCCCACGGCAACTACGTCGTGGCGTCCACCCGTGACTGCTCACTGCAGCGCCGTTTCCAGAAGCTCGTCGAGGAGGCCCCCGCACCGTTCCTCACCGCGGAGCAGGACGAGCGCCTGCGGTCCTCCGCCAAGGACATCCTGCGCGCCGCGGGGTACCGGGGCGCCGGGACGGTGGAGTTCCTCGTCGGGTCGGACGGACTGATCTCCTTCCTGGAGGTCAACACCCGGCTGCAGGTCGAGCACCCCGTCACCGAGGAGGTCGCGGGCTGGGACCTGGTCCGCGAGCAGTTCCGGATCGCCGAGGGCCGCGAACTGTCCCGGACCAGCGACCCCGTGCTGCGGGGGCACTCCATCGAGTTCCGGATCAACGGTGAGGACGCCGCGGCGAACTTCATGCCCTCCCCCGGCACCCTGACCGCCTACCGCGAGCCGTCGGGCCCCGGTGTTCGGGTGGATTCCGGGGCTGAGCAGGGCACGGTCGTCGGCGGTCAGTTCGACTCCATGCTCTCGAAGCTCATCGTCACCGGGGAGGACCGCGACCAGGCTCTGAGCCGTGCCCGTCGCGCCCTGGACGAGTACGTCGTCGAGGGCCTTCCCACCGTCATCCCCTTCCACCGCGCCGTCCTGGACGACCCGGCGTTCACGGGCGACTCCCTGGACGTCTACACCCGGTGGATCGAGGAGGAGTGGGACAACCGGCTGGCCGGGGCCACCGACGGGGACGCCGACGGGGCCGCCGACACCGTCCCGCCGCGCCGTCTCACCGTCGAGGTCGACGGGCGCCGCGTCGAGGTCGCCGTGCCGGGTGACCTCGTCGGCACCGGCGGAACCCGCCGTCGTGCCCGCAAGAGCTCCGGACGCCGGGAGGTCAAGGTCTCCGGCGACACCTCCGTCGCCCCGATGCAGGGCACCGTTGTCACCGTCCTCGTCGAGGAGGGGGCCGAGGTCTCCGAGGGTGACCAGCTGCTGGTCATCGAGGCGATGAAGATGGAGAACGCGGTGAAGGCCCACAAGTCCGGAACCGTCACCGGTCTCGCCGTGTCCGCCGGAGACGGCGTCACCAAGTCCCAGCCGCTGCTGAAGATCCTCTGATGGTCGACCGGCTCAGCAACTTCTTCCGCTCCGGACGTCAGGGGAAGTCGGGCGGGCAGGGCCGGGGGTACGTCCTCTCGTTGGACCAGGGCACCACGTCCACCCGCGCCATCGTCTTCGACGAGACCGGGGCGGTGCATTCCGTCAGCCAGCTGGAGCACCGGCAGATCTTCCCCCGTCCCGGCTGGGTCGAGCACGACCCGGAGGAGATCCGGCTCAACGCCCGACGGGTCATCGCCGACGCCGTCGCGCGGGCGGACATCGGCACCGAGGACCTCGCCGGTCTCGGCATCACCAACCAGCGTGAGACCACGGTCATCTGGGACCGGGCGACCGGCGAGCCGGTGTACAACGCCATCGTCTGGCAGGACAACCGCACCGGTGACTTCTGCTCCCGGCTGGACGCCGACCACGGCGACCTCTTCCGTGAGCGCACCGGACTGCCGGTGTCGACCTACTTCGCGGGGCCGAAGATCCGCTGGATCCTCGACAACGTCGAGGGTGTCCGTGAGCGCGCCGAACGGGGCGAACTCGCCTTCGGGACGATGGACACCTGGATCGTCTGGGAACTCACCCGCCGCTCCCGGCGCAGCCCCGCCAACCGGCGTCACCGTGTCCGGCACATCACCGACGTCACCAACGCCTCACGCACGATGCTGATGGACCTGCGGACCCAGAAGTGGGACCCGGAGCTCTGTGAGGCGATGGGCGTGCCGATGTCGCTGCTGCCCGAGATCGTCAGCTCCTCCGAACAGTTCGGACGGGTGCAGCGGTCCGGCCCGGTGAACAATGTCGCCATCGCCGGGATCCTCGGCGACCAGCAGGCCGCCACCTTCGGCCAGGCCTGCACCGAGCCGGGCGAGGCGAAGTGCACCTACGGCACCGGGAACTTCCTGCTGATGAACACCGGCACCACCCTGGAGACGTCCTCCCACGGGCTGCTGAGCACGGTGGCCTACCGGCTCGGCAACCAGCCGACGGTGTTCGCCCTGGAGGGCTCCGTCGCGGTGACCGGGTCGCTGATCCAGTGGCTGCGCGACAACCTCGGCCTCATCTCGTCCTCCTCCGAGGTCGAGGGACTGGCGCGCAGCGTCGACGACAACGGCGGCTGCGTGGTCGTCCCGGCGTTCTCCGGACTGCTCGCCCCACGGTGGGCCCCGGACGCCCGGGGGGTCATCGCCGGGCTGACCCGTTACGTCACCCGAGCGCACATCGCCCGCGCCGCCCTGGAGTCGACCGCCTTCCAGACACGCGAGGTCGTCGACGCGATGAACGCGGACTCCGGCGTACCGCTGACCCACCTGCGGGCCGACGGCGGCATGGTCGTGAACTCCCTGCTGATGCAGTTCCAGTCCGACCAGCTGGGCGTGCCGGTCACGGTGCCGAAGGTCACCGAGACCACGGCGCTGGGCGCAGCCTACGCCGCAGGGCTGGCCACCGGCTTCTTCGAGGACGTCGCGGAGATCCGGCGGCTCTGGCAGGAGGAACGCTCCTACACCCCGGACGTCGCCGCCGCCGAGCGGGACGAGGCCTACGCCCTGTGGAACAAGGCCGTCGAACGGACCCTCGGCTGGGCGTAGGGGCCCTGCACTACAATGGCGCCCATGTCCCGTGCTCCCCGCGACCCCCGCGACCCCGCCGTCCGTATCGGCGACGCCGACCGCGAAGCCGCGCTGTCGGTCCTCGCCGTCCACTTCGCCGACGGCCGGATCACCCTCACAGAGTACGACGACCGGTGCCGGGACGCCGCCGCGGCACTGACCCGCCGGGAGCTCGACGCCCTCTTCCATGACCTGCCGACACTGCCGAACCAGCCGGGCCCCCACGGACAGCCCGTCTCACCGGGCACGGACGTCTCCGTATACTCCGCCTCCGAACTGGCCGAGCAGCACCGGCGCGGCGCCCGGCCGCGGGCCGGGATCATGGCGTTGACCACCCTGGGGGCCTTCGGCGGCGCGGTCGCCCTGGGCAACGACACCTCCGCACTCCTCCTGCTGCTCATCCCGGCGGTGGCGGTGCTCCTGTACGTGCTGAAGATCGGCCCCGAGTCGTGGCACACCCCCAGCCCGGAGGCGCTGGAACGGGCCCGGGTGCGCCGTCTGCGCCGGGAGCACCGGCTGGCGCTGGAGGAGCAGCAGCACGCCCAGCAGCTCGCCCTGGAGGAGCAGAAGGCGCGTCGTAAACTGCGCACCACCGAGATGACCGGCGAGGCTGTGGACCTCGCCCAACGCGCGATGAAGGGGGCGGTGGGCCGGTTCGGCCCCCGTGGGGGGAAGAAGGACGGCGGCGACAGCTAGTCGGACAACTGGTCGGACAGCTGGTCGCTGAACGTGAGCCACCCGGGGTGACCGGGCCGGCCCAGCCGGGCGAACTGGTCGACGACACCGGCGAACAGCCGGATGCCCACGGGCAGGCAGGCCTCGTCGAGGACGATGTTCGGCTGGTGCAGGTCAGGCTTCTCACCGGAGCCGGTCCAGGCGCCCAGCCGCGCCATCGCCCCGGGCACGTGCTCGAGGTACCAGCTGAAGTCCTCCCCGCCGGAGGACTGCGGTGCCTCCTGCAGGGCGTGCGGGTCGACGTCCTTCACCGCCTGCGCCATGATCGCGGTGCAGGCGTCGTCGTTGGTCACCGGGGGGACCCCCTTGGTGTAGCGGATCTCCGCGGTGGCTCCCGTGGGCGCCAGGATCTGCTCGACGAGCTGCGGGAACAGGGCGTCCAGGTCCCGCCAGACGGTGGGGCTGCCGGTCCGCAGCGTCCCCAGCAGGGTCGCCTCCTGCGGGACGGCGTTGAAGGCGGACCCGCCACTGACGGCACCGAAGGTCAGGACGGTGCCGGTACGCGGGTCGACCCGGCGCGACAGCAGCCCCGGCAGCTGCGTGATCAGCAGGCCGACGGCGTAGATCACGTCGGCGGTGAGGTGCGGACGGCTGGTGTGCCCGCCGGGACCGCGCACCACGATCTCGACGACGTCCGTGGCCGAGGTGATCGCACCGGTGCGCACACCGATCTGCCCCGCCCGCAGCTTCGGTTCGGCGTGCACGGCGAAGATGTGGCTGACCCCGTCCAGGGCGCCGGCCCGGATGACGTCGGTCGCTCCGCCGTCCAGGACCTCCTCGGCGGGCTGGAAGATACACCGGACCTGCTGCTCCAGACCGTGTTCCCGGTCGTACTCCGCCAGGGCACAGGCCAGGCCCAGCACCACGGTGGTGTGGATGTCGTGCCCGCAGGCGTGCATCACACCGGGGGTGCGGGAGGCGTAGTCCAGTCCGGTGACCTCGGTCAGCGGCAGGGCGTCGATGTCGGCGCGGAAGGCGATGGCAGGGACGTCCGCCCCTCCCCCGATGTCGACGGTGACGCCCGTGCCGGGCAGGCGGCGCGGCGAGAGACCCGCATCGGTGAGCTTGTCGACGATGAACTGCGTGGTCCCGGTCTCCTGGTGGGACAGTTCCGGGTGGGAGTGCAGGTGGCGTCGCCAGCCGATCACCGTGTCGTGGTTGTCGACAGTCCAGGCGGCGACGGCGTCAACCACCGGGACGGTGTCGGCGGAACCAAGAGTGCTCACTGAAGCGGTGCTCCTTAGCGAAGGTGATCGGACGGGGCTCGTGAAAGCCGTTCCCGGCCATCTTAGCCACGCCACCCCCGTCGTCCTACCGCGGGGCGTACCGGGCCCCCGGCGGGCCGTCGCGTCCTATGCTGGTCCCATGGTTGATTCAGTGCCCGCGACAGAGTTGCACCCGCCGGAGAACGCCGGCCCTGACACCGCTGACGCAGCTGCCGTCGCCACGGGGACGGCGGCGGAGACGGCGGCAGAGGCGGCGGCGGAGCTCGCCCGCCGGACCGGACGGGACGCCCACGACGTCGCCGTCGTCCTCGGCTCCGGCTGGCGGCCCGCGGCGGACGTCCTGTGCGGCGGCACCGGTGCGCCGCCGGTGACGGAGTTCCCCATGTCCGACCTTCCCGGTTTCCTGCCCCCGACCGCCGCCGGACACGGCGGGACGGTCCGCAGTCTGGAGGTCAACGGGCTCCGGGTCCTCGTCCTGCTCGGCCGGACGCACGCCTACGAGGGACACCCGGTGTGGCGCACGGTGCACGCGGTGCGTACCGCCGCGGCAGCCGGTGTGCGGCGCATCGTCCTCACCAACGCCGCGGGCGGACTCGTCGACGGCATGACCGTCGGGGAGCCGGTGCTGATCAGCGACCACCTGAACATGACCGGGCGGACACCCCTCGTCGGCGCGGACTTCGTCAACCTGGTGGACGCCTACTCCCCCACCCTGCGGACGATGATGCGCGAGCTGCGTCCGGGGATGCGGGAGGCGGTGTACGCGATGATGCCCGGGCCGCAGTACGAGACCCCGGCGGAGATCCGGATGCTGCGCACCCTCGGAGCCGGGCTGGTCGGCATGTCCACGGTGTACGAGACCGTCGCCGCCCGCGCGGCCGGTGTCGAGGTCCTGGGCCTGTCCCTGGTGACGAACCTGGCCGCCGGGATCACCGGGGAGGCCCTGGACCACGCGGAGGTGCTGGCCGCGGGCGCGGCGTCCGCCACCGAGGTGGGGTCCCTGCTGACGGAGCTGCTGGAACGGCTCGGAGAGACGGAGGTCGGACGATGAGTGCACACCTGCGATTCGGGACAGCGGGGCTCCGTGCCCCGGTGGGGCCGGGTCCGGACCGGATGAACGTGTCGACGGTGACCCGCGCGACCGGCGGGGTCGCCGCCTGGTTGCGGTCCCGGCACACCGGGGACGCCCCGGTGTCCGTGGCCGTCGGCTACGACTCACGCTACGGATCCCACGCCATGGCGCGGGCCGCGGCGGAGACCTTCGCCGGGGCGGGGTTCGACGTGACGCTCATCGCCCACCCCGCCCCCACCCCGGTGCTCGCCTGGGTGGTGAGGCACCGCGGGCTGGATGCCGGGGTGCAGATCACCGCGAGCCACAACCCGAAGGACGACAACGGCTACAAGCTCTTCCTGGCCGGCGGATCACAGCTGGTCAGCCCGGCGGACCGGGAGATCGAGGAGCTCATCGACCGGCAGCCGGAGGCACCGGACGTGCCTCGCTCCCCCACCGTGTCCCTCGACCTCGGCGCGGTGGACGGGTACGTCTCCGCCGTGGCCGCCCCACTGTCCTCCGGGGACGGGCAGGTGCTGGCGGCCCGGCGGGACCTGAAGGTCCTCTACACCGCACTGCACGGCGTGGGCGGCAACACCCTGGAGGAGGCGTTCCGCCGGGCCGGTTTCCACCGTCCGGACACCGTGGTCCCCCAGCGCTGGCCCGACCCGGAGTTCCCCACCGTGGGCTTCCCGAACCCCGAGGAGCCCGGCGCCTGCGACCTGCTGCTGGCGCAGGCGGCCGCGGCACAGGACGGTGACGGTGGCGGTGAACATGGTGCGGACGGCGGGGAACGCCCCGACCTCCTCATCGCCCTGGACCCCGACGCCGACCGCTGCATGATCGGCGTCCCCGACGCGACGACCGCCACGGGCTACCGCATGCTCCGCGGCGACGAGACCGGCCCCCTCCTGGCCCAGCGGGCGGTGGCGGTTCGCTCCCACGGCGACGGGCCGGCGTCCGTCGTCGCCACGACGGTAGTGTCGTCCAGCCTGCTGGGACGCATCGCAGCCGCCCGCGGGTGGGACTACCGGGAGACGATGACCGGGTTCAAGAACCTCGCGCGCGCCGCGGACGACGCCCCCGGGGAACTGACCTACGCCTACGAGGAGGCCATCGGCACCTGCCCCTTCCCCCAGATCGTGGCCGACAAGGACGGTTTCGCCACCGCCCTGCTCGCCGCGACCTGGGCCGCCGAGCTCAAGGCGGAGGGCCGTTCCCTGCAGGACGAGCTCGACAGCCTGGACCGGGAGTTCGGGCCGGTCCGCACCGCCCAGGTGCCGGTGAGATGCGACTCCGCCGACGCGGCCGCCCGACTGGTTTCCGACTGGGCGCAGTCCCCGCCGGAGGTGCTCACCGGCGGGGCGCCGGTGTCCGCCGACCCCCTCGACGGCGTCGACCCGGCGTCCGGGGTGCGGGTCACCTGGACCACCGGCAGCGGGGGTACGGGGCTCGGGTGCCGCGTGATCGCCCGCGCGTCGGGCACCGAACCCAAGGCGAAGTTCTACCTGCAGGTCGCCGGCGACGTCGGCACGGACGTCGCGGACGTCGTGACGGAGCTCGGACGTCTCGTGGAGACCGTACGGGGCTGAGTCAGGGTCTGAGTCAGGGGCGACACCGGTGCGCGGGGAGTTGCCGTGGGGAATTGTTCCCGTCCCACCCCGTGCCCCTCCCGTGGTGGGCTAGAATCCCGGCTGAAGATTCTCTAACGTCACACCGAGAGGGACCCACCCATGCGCTCGGCTCTGCGGATCTCCGCTACCGCACTCGCCACGACGACCGCCCTGGCCCTCACCGCCTGCGGTGACGACTCCGGGGACGGCACCGGAACCGACGACCCCGCGTTCACCACGCAGGAGTCGGCGGACTCCTCCACAGCGGCAACCGGGGCGTCCGCCGGGGCGACGTCGTCCCGGTCCGCGGACGCGTCGGACGCCCCGACGACCTCCGGGTCCACCGCGCCGTCCGACACCGGCTCAGAACCTTCCGGCAGCGGCTCGGTCGAGGTCACCGTGACCGCGCCGGAGTCCGGGTGGCAGAACATCATCAAGACCGGCCAGACCAGCTACGAGATGACCTCCGACTACACCAGGCACGAGAACGCCAAGGCCCTCCCCTCGGTGAGCTGGAAGCCCTCCACCACCCTGCGGGACTGCTCCACCGTCGTCAGCTACCTCACCGAGGACGGGACGGAGATCGCGCAGTACCGCACCACCGACTGCTCGAGCACGTCGTCCGAGGGGACCTCCTCCTCGGACTACGAGTGGCTGGACCGGAGCCCCCTGCCGTCCCAGGGCAGCGAGATCCCGCTCACCGTACGGGTCACCGTGGAATCCGGCGACGGTGACATCTCCGAAGGCACCACGGGGATCACCCTGCGCAACCCGAACAACTACCGCAGTTAGCCGGTCCCCCGGGGGGCGTCAGCGGGGGTCGGTGAGGTCGATGTTGCGCGGCCCGTAGAGCCGGTCGCCGGCGTCGCCCAGTCCGGGGACGATGTAGGAGTTCGCGTCGAGTTCCGGGTCGACCGTCGCGGTGACCAGACGCTTCACCGGGTAGCCGGAGTCCCGGACGGCCTCGACACCGGGCACGGCGGCGACCATGCACACCACGACGACGTCCGTCGCGCCGCGCTCCGCCACCAGCCGCAGCGCGTGCAGCAGTGACCCGCCGGTGGCCAGCATCGGGTCGACCAGGAAGACCGTGCGCCCCGACAGGTCGTCCGGCAGCGCCTCCAGGTAGGGCACCGGCTCGTGCGTCTCCTCGTCCCGGGCCATGCCCAGGAAGCCCACCTGCGCGTCCGGGATCATCGACAGCGCGGGGTCGATCATGCCCAGGCCGGCGCGGATGATCGGGACGATGATCGGCGGATCGGCGAGTCGCCGGCCCGACGCCGTCGCGACGGGGGTCTCCACGGCGAACTCCGTGGTCTCCAGGTCACGGGCCGCCTCGTAGACCAGCATCGCCCCGAGATCGGCCAGTGCACCCCGGAAGGCCACGTTGTCGGTGCGGGCGTCCCGCATGATCGTCAGGCGGGATGCGGCGAGGGGATGGTCGACCTCCACGACGTCCATGGGCGCCGGCACGCTGTTCCGGCCGGCCGGCTCTGACTCTGGTGCCGCTGAGGGCTCTGCTGACTCTGTCATGATGTCCAAAATAACCCACGGGCCCGGGAACCTCCGAGCCCCCGGGCGAGTCTCTCTCACCATGGCAATCGTAATCGCGTCCCGGAACAGCCCAGCGGCGGCGCTGGCCGCCGACCCCGACGTCCTCGGCAACGTGGCGTCCCGCATCGACGAGGTGGCCGACCGGCTGTCGGCCACCGACCCTCCGCAGCCCGCGGTCCTGCCCGCCGTCGTGCCCCAGGCAGCGCGTCTGGAGGAGGCGCTCCTGCAGGCCCGGCGGCGTCAGGCGGAGGTCCTTTCCGGGTTCGCCGCGTTCTACCGCGCCAGCGCCACGGTGATCGGTGACACGGCCGTGCGCGTGGACCGGGCCGAGGGCGACGCGTCCACCACCTTCAGGACAGGATTCAGGTCAGGCTTCAGCACGCCGCCGACGGGGGGTGCGGCATGACCGACCTCATGGCTCTCGTCGAGCCGGTCCGCCGGCTCATCCCGGACGCGGCGGCACCGGGGCACAGTCCGCTGTCGCCGCTGACCGGCGCGGGGGCAGGACCGCCCGGGGACCTTGTGGCCGAACTCACCCGTCAGCTTCCCGCCGGGGTGGACGACGCCCTTCGCGGCACCGCCGGAACCGCGGCGGTGCGCAGCCTGTCCGCGGCCGGCGTGGACGCCGGTGAGCTCCTCCGGGTGTCCGCCGAGGTCGACCTGGTGGCGCAGGACGGCGCAGCCGCGGTCGACCGTGCCGCCGCGGACATCCTCGAGATCGCCGGGCAGTGCCTCCGGCAGCTCGTCGGGACCGTGGCCACCGCCCCTCTCTCC
>NZ_JALAGY010000083.1 GCF_022712195.1 Corynebacterium sp.
CCCGGAACACCACCCCCACCCGCCGAGACCGGCCCGGACCGGTCCCCGAGGAGGTGTCCCGCGCGAACCTGGCGGCCCTCACCGCACAGGCGCGTGCCGACATGGCGCTGACCGGACACAACCGCGACTGGGTCCCCGCACCCGCCGACGGCGCCCTCAACGTGCTGGTCATCGGCGGCGGCCAGGCGGGACTCGGCGCCGCGTTCGCCCTCTCCCGGCACCGGATCGGCGCAGTGAAGGTACTGGAGGCCGGCCCACCGCAGGAGGCCGGCTGCTGGACCAGGTACGCCCGCATGCACACACTGCGCAGCCCGAAGAACATGAAGGGCATCGAGCTGGACGTCCCGTCACTGCACACCGGGCGCTGGTTCGAGGCGAAGTACGGTGCCGAAGCCTGGGCCGCGACCGACCTGACGCCCCGTGAGGACTGGAACGAGTACCTCACCTGGTACCGGGAGACCACCGGAACCGACGTCGACTTCCACACCCGTATCACAGGGGTGAGCTGGCCTGACGAGGACGGCTACTTCCGTGTCACGGCGCTGCGCGACGGACGGCCCGTGACCTACCGCGCCCGGCGCGTGGTCTTCGCCACGGGACTTGTCGGCGGCGGCGGGCCGTTCCTGCCGCCGCTGGTCGAGGCCCTTCCCGCACAGTTCCGGGCGCACACCCAGGACCCTGTCGACGCCACCGCACTGCGGGGCAGACGGGTGATCGTGCTCGGCGGCGGTGCCAGCGGGTTCGACAACGCCTCCGTCGCACTGGAGGCCGGTGCCGCCAGCGTGGAGATGCACGTGCGGCGCCCGGACATTCCCCGGCACAACTCCCTGCGCTGGATGGAGTTCCCCGGAATGCAGGAGCACTTCTTCGACCTCACCGACGAACAGAAGTGGGAGTTCTCCCTGGTCAACGGTGGGTTGCCGCAGCCGCCCACGCAGGCCTCGGTGTGGCGCGCCTTCGCCCACGACAACTTCCGGCTGCTCACCGACACCCGCTGGGCCGCCGCCGGGGTGCAGGACGGGCCGGCGGGTCCCGAGGTGGTCGTGACCGACGACCGTGGAGGCACGCACGTCGGAGACGTCGTGATCTCGGCGACCGGCTACACGGTGGACCTGGGCCTGCGCCCCGAGCTGGCCGAGTTCCTGCCGCACATCGCGCTGTGGTCCGACCGGTTCGCCCCGGCGGCCGGGCACCCGATGGGCCGCTGCCCGTACCTGGGCGACGGCTTCCAGTTCCAGGCTAAGGAGGGGACGGCGCCGGAGGTGGCGTCCTGCATCGCCCGCCTGTTCCACCTGTCCACCGGTGCGCGGGCGTCGCACGGGGTGGCGGGCAACCAGTTGTCCGGGATCTACGCCGGGGTGACCCGCCTGGCCGACCGTGTCGCCACCGACATCACCCGGGAGAACTGGCCGGAGTTCTTCGCCGGGTTCCGCGCGTTCGAGCACGAGGAGGTCGCCAGCGTGGGGCCGCACCGTGCCGGCGAGCCGTGGTTCCCGACCTCGCCGCGGTACTGAGTGCGGTGCTGAGGCTCGGGTAGGGTGATCGGGTCAACGCCGCCCGCCGCCGTGGGCGGTGTCCCGCTGTCGACCGAGGAGTCCCGTGTTCCGGAAAGTCCTGCGCTTCGGCCTCGTCGGTGTCGTCGGCGCCGTGGTCGACTTCTCGACCATGGCACTCCTGCTGTTCCTCGGCTCCCCGACGGCCGTCGCCCGGGGCGGCAGCTACATCGTCGGCAGCACGGTGGCGTACGTCGTGAACAGCTACGTGACGTTCAGCGGTGAGCGGACGACGGCGGAGAAGCTCCGGGCCGCCGTCTAGTACGTCGTGTGTTTCACTGTGGCGGTGCTGGTCAACCACCTCGTGCGCCACACCGTACCCGCACTGCCGAACCTGGTCTTCTGGTCCTGGTTCGTCTCACAGGGGGCGGCGACGACCCTGAACTTCCTGCTGCAGAACTTCTGGGTGTTCCGGGGGCCCGCGTCTACCAGACCGGAAGCGGTGTAGGCACGCGTACCATCGCGCACATGGCTTCCCCAGACGACACCACCGGCACCGACACCACGAACATCAAGACCATCCCCGTGCGCGCCCTCGACGGCGGCGAACTCAACCTCGCGGAGGTCGACGGGCCGCTGCTCATCGTCAACGTGGCGTCCAAGTGCGGACTGACACCGCAGTACACCGCCCTCGAGAAGCTCGCCGAAGACTACCGGGACCGGGGCCTCACCGTCCTCGGTGCCCCGTGCAACCAATTCATGGGGCAGGAGCCCGGCACCCCGGAGGAGATCGCGGAGTTCTGCTCGACGACCTACGGTGTGACCTTCCCGCTGACGGAGAAGCTCGACGTCAACGGCGAGGACGCCCACCCTCTCTTCGCCGAGCTCACGAAGACCCCCGACGCCGACGGTAAGGCGGGCGACGTGGAGTGGAACTTCGAGAAGTTCCTCGTCGGCAAGGACGGTGACGTGCTCGCACGCTTCCGCCCCGCCACCGTGCCGGATGCCCCGGAGATCATCGAGGCGGTCGAGAAGGCGCTGTAGACAGGTGCGGGCTCGCGGCCGACCGCCGTCACCGACCGCGTGACTCAGGTGCCGCAATCGGCCACTGCGATGCCTGCGGCACGACCGGTCCTGACACCTGAGGCACACGTCCTACGTCGCGGCACCCGGTCGTCGACGGGGTGCAGGAGACCAACACGGTGTCACCCCTTCTCCAACACCAGGTCTCGGTACATCATCGTCTGCCGGACCGCCGACCACACCATCGGAGAGTTCGCCAGGGACTCCCAGCCGCCGCTCCAGGTGAGCCGCCCGGCCAGCCGCCACACGCTGATCTCCGGGTTCCAGTCCAGCACCCGCGCCACCTCCTCCGCGCGTTCCATGACGTGGGCGCGGGTCTCCCGCAGCCGGCTCGCCAGCCCGGTGAAGCAGTACCCGTGACCGGGGATAACGGTGTAGTCGTCGAACTCCGCCAGCCGGTCCAGCCCCGCCAGGTAGTCCTTCACCGGGTTGCCTCCCAGTGACGCCACCCCCAGTCCGATACCGGGGAAGATCTCCGGCAGCACGTGGTCGGCGGCGACGAGCAGTTTCCGCCGGTCGTCGACGAAGCACAGGTGCCCCGGGGTGTGCCCGGGTGTCAGCACGGCGCGCCACCCCAGTTCACCGGTGACACCGTGGTCGGGCAGCAGGTCGCCGTCCTCCACTGTCGCATCGGGGCGCTGCCGCGGGATGAACGGCGGCAGCCCCTTCGTCGACGTGGGGAAGGGGAACTTGTCGAGCACACCGTCCGGCGCGCCGGTGCTGTGGTGCTCCACGGCGTAGTCGTCCTGCGACCGGCCGGTGCGGGCGGCGTCCACGGTGCGCTGCTCCACCGTGCCCAGGTGGTAGCGCGCGCCGGTGGCCCGCAGCATCTCCGCGGCTCCACCGACGTGGTCGGGGTGCGCGTGCGTGACGACCACGTCCGTGACGTCCTCCAGACGTCGCCCGCGTTCCCGCAGGAAGTCGTCCAGCGGGCGCAGGACGTTGCCCGCGGCGTCCTGCGCCCTGCCACCGGCCCACCCGGGGTCGACGACGGTGACCCCGCGGTCCCCGAGATGCACCGTGGACAACACGCTGTTCATCACACCTGCCCCGGGCATCGGGACGGCCCGGACCCACAGTTCACCGTCGACGGTGCTGACCCGTACCGGCGCGGGAACCCTGCCACCCACGGCCACCTGGTACTGGGCCCGGAAAATCGGCGTGATGCCGCTGTCGTCACGTACTGCCATGTGCAGTCAGCGTACCCGCCGACGCTCCCCCACCGGCGACAACGGCCACGTCCGGCTCCCCGCTCTCCGCCAGGTGCCCGCCGCCCTCCCGGTTGAGCAGCAGGTTCAGCAGCACCACCGTCACCGCGCCCACGGTGATCCCGCTGTCGAGCACCATCTCCACCTCGGCGGGGAGATTCGCGTACAGGCCGTCGAACACGGTGGGCAGCATCGCCACCGCGAGGGAGACGCCGACGATCAACGCGCGGGTCTCCGTCCACGTCACCGTGGACAGCGTCCGCACACCCGACACAGCGACCATGCCGAACAACGCGACCGCCGCCCCGCCGAGCACCGGTGCCGGGATCCCCGTCGCAACCTCACCGACCTTCGGTAACAGGCCCAGGACGACCAGGATCAGGCCGGACGCCGTCACCACGTACCGGCTGGCCACCCTCGACAACGACACCAGGCCCACGTTCTGGGCGAAGGCCGAGTACGGGAAGGTGTTGAAGACGCCCCCGAGGAAAGTCGCCAGCCCGTCGGCACGCAGGCCATCGGCGAGGGTGCGTGCCGTGGCGCGACGCCCGGTGATGTCACCGACGGCGACGATGTCCCCGCTGGTCTCGGTCATGATCACCAGGCCGACGAGCACCATGGTGAGGATCGAGGCGATGTCGAAGGTGGGTGTCCCGAACTGGAACGGCGCAGGCACCCCGACCCAGTCCGCGTCCGCCACCGACGAGAAGTCCGCCGCGCCGACGACCACACCGGCGACGGTACCTGCCACGATGCCGCCCAACACCGCCACCGAACGCCACGCCGCCGGGGCGAAACGGTGGATGCAGATCACGGTGACGAGTGTGCCGAGCGCGAGCAGAAGGTTCCGCACACTCCCCTGGTCCCCCGCCGGCGCGTCACGGTCGAAGATCCAGCCGGCGGCGACGGACAGCAGCGACAGCCCCACCACCGTGATGATCGTGCCGGTGACCAGCGGCGGGAAGTACCGCACCACCCTGGCGAAGAACGGCGCGACGAGCATCATCACCACGCCGGTGGCGATGACCGAGCCGTAGATCGCGGTGATGCCGTGCTCGGACCCGATGGCGATCATCGGCGCCACGGACACGAAGGACACCCCCTGGACCAGCGGCAGCCGGGCGCCGAAGCGCCAGACCCCCAACGACTGCACCACCGAGGCCACACCGGCCACGAAGAGGTCGGCGACGATGAGGTGGTGCAGGTCCCCGGCGTCGAACTGCCCGGCGGCGACGAGCGCCCCACCGACGATGAGCGGTACCGCGACGGCCCCCGCGTACATCGCCAGCACATGCTGCAGCCCCAGGATGAACGTCCTGGCCAGCGGCGGGCGCTGGTCGACCGGGTGGGTTCCGTCCGGCACGACCGCGCCGATCATGCCCGGGGTCGTCACAGCCGTCGTGTCCGTCGTGTCCGTCACGTCGACCTCAGCTTCCCTGGTAGGTCGAGTAGCCGAAGGGGGACACCAGCAGCGGCACATGGAGGTGCCCGCCGGCACCGCCACGTTCCACCGTGACGTGGAAGGTCACGTCGACGAAGGGGTAGAGCGACGCGGTTCCGGTCACCGAGAACCACGCCCCGGTGTCGAAGCGCAGACGGTACATCCCCGGCTCCGGCGACACGGCGAAGCGGTGCCGCCCGTCGGCGTCGGTGACACCCGCCTCGACTGCCTCGACGGGGGCGTCCTGTTCGTCGAACAAGGTGACAGTCAGACCTGCGGCGGGCTGACCGGTGGCGGTGTCCAGCACGTGGGTGGACAGGCTCATTCCGCCTCCTCCCCTGTCGAGACGAACCCGCGCAACCGTACCCGGTTGATCGCGTCGAGGTTGTCCACCACCACCGGCCACTCCTCGTCCGGCGCGTGAGCGAGACGTTCGACGAGGTCGTCGAGGATCTGCCGGCTGTCGCGTCCCGCGGCCCGGACCAGGTAGTTCCACCCGAACCGCTCCCGGTAGACCGGCTGCAGGTCCCGGATCGCCTGCAGCTCACCCCCGTCCGTGGCCGCCGACTGCTCTGCCGCGGACAGGCTGCCTGTGGCGACGGCACCGCCGATCGGCGGGTGGGCGTTGACCGACTCCAGCACCTCCGCGTCGTCCTGCTCCTGGAAGAGGATGGACGCCGCGTCGCAGAGCGCGTCGACGGTGGCGAACGGCCGGATGTCCACCAGAGCAGCGGCCAGCGGCCGGCCGGCGACGAGCTCCGCCACCCGGTCGACGAGTTCCCCGGCCGGGGCACGGTTGAACTCCCCGAGCGTGACGGTGGCGGCGATCGGCGGCGCTGGCGTTTGTGCGGGGCTTGTCACAGGGCTTGTCATGCCCCCAGTCTCGACGCCGCCTGTTTCCCGCGGGTTACCCAGGAATTACCCGGGCGAGAAGATGGACGGGGCGGAAGCTTTCACCGTGAAGGGAATGCTGGCGGCGGCGTCCCGGGCGCCCGTAGCGTACACCGACAGACAGAGCAGTCTATATTCACTTAACGACTGAAAGGCACATCATGACCAGCACCCTCGCCGCACCGCACACCACCACGCCGGCACCGACAACGACCACGGCCGGGCCCGCCACACGGTCCGTCACCCGCCTGGGCCACAACATCGGCGCCCGGGTCGACGGCATCCGGCTGGGCGGCGACATCACCGACGACGAGGTCGAGTTCATCCGCACCACCCTGGCCACCCACAAGGCCGTGGTCTTCCCCAACCAGAACCTCACCGACGAGTCCCAGTACGCCTTCGCCGAGCGCATCGGCACCCCGACCCTGGCGCACCCCACCGTGCACTCCACCGGACTCGAACGCCTCACCCTCGAAGGTGCGGCGAACTCCTGGCACACCGACGTCACCTTCGTCGACCGGATCCCCAAGATCTCCATCCTGCGTGCCATCGACCTTCCGCCCTACGGGGGCGCGACGATCTGGGCGAACACCGCGGCCGCCTACAAGGCGCTCCCCGAACCCCTGCGCATCCTCGCCGACAACCTGTGGGCCACCCACTCCAACGAATACGACTACGCCGCCGGACACCAGACGGAGGACGACCGCGAACACCGCAGGGAATTCACCCGTACCGTCTTCGAGACCGAACACCCGGTGGTCCACGTCCACCCGGAGACAGGTGAACGCTCCCTGCTGCTCGGCCACTTCGTGAAAGGCTTCACCGGCCTGACCCCGCGGGAGTTCCAGAACCTGTACTCCGCCTACCAGGACCGGATCACCAAGGAGGACAACACGTTCCGGTGGAACTGGCACCACGGAGACGTGGTCCTGTGGGACAACCACGCCACCCAGCACTACGGGGTGAAGGACTTCGGTGCGCACCACCGCAGGATCCGGCGTGTCACCCTCGCCGGCGCCGTCCCGACCTCGGTCGACGGACGGAAGTCCCGGATCATCACGGGCGACGCCAGCGAATTCTCCGTCGTCGACGAACCGCGCCCCCTGGTCGGCTACGTCGGCGACGCTGCAGACATCACAGACCTCTGAACCCCCTACGGCACCTCGTCCAAGGCAGGCATGTCGGCGAGGCTGTCGAGGACCAGTGCGTGGGGCCTCGCCTCCAGCGTCCCGCGTGCCACACCTCCGGTGAGCACACCGACGCCGCGTACCCCGGCGTTCGCCGCCGCCTCCAGGTCCGCCACGGTGTCCCCCACCGACACGACCCCGGCCACGGAGGTCACACCGGTCAGCTCCATGGCGTGGTGGATCAGGTAGGGTGCCGGGCGTCCCGCCGCCACCGTGTCCGAGGTGACCAGGGCGTCCACCGTGAAACCGGAGGGCCCCTCCGGTTCCAGGGGGGCGACGTCCTTCTCCCCCGGCGCGGTCGAGAACCGCCGGACGCCCCACCCGCACGCCCGGAGCACGATCTCGGCGATGCCGCGCTGGAAGCCCGTGGTCAGTGAGATCGCCGCACCGTCGGCCCGCAGCCGCGTCAGCGCGTCCTCCACCCCCGCGACGGGACGCGGCGGCCGGGCGGCGTAGGCGCGCCGCAGTCCGTCCATGAAGTCGGCGAACACCTCGGCGACCTCCTCCGGGGACGTCGTGCGCCCGTCGGCGCCGAGCAGGGTGGCGATCGCCGACTGCTTCTCCGTCCCCTTCACGGCGTTGACCTGGCCGGACGTCACGGCCACGCCGCGGCGTTCCACGCATTCCTGCAGCTGCCGGTAGACGATCCCGTCCTCGTTGACGGTGGTTCCTGCGATGTCGCAGACGATGAGGGTCATGATGCTGTCCTGTCTGTGGAGGGGAGCCGGGATAGTCCGGCCGCCCCGGAGCGGGTGTTGACCACGGTGAACGCCGCCCTGTCGGGCAGGTAGCGGTCGTCGGCGATCTCGAGCAGCCGGCCGCGCGGGTCGCTGGTGCGTCGCTGCACGCGCAGCAGCGGGGCGTCCGGCGCGACGCCGAGGTGCCCGGCGTCGACCTCCGGTGCGCCGAGGGCGTCGATACGGTTCTCCGCGCGGTACAGCTCCACGCCCCGGGTGGTGAGGTGCTCGTAGATCGAGCCGGCGTCGGTGTCGAAGTCGAAGAGGTGGCGTCCGACGTCCGGCGGGAAGGCCGCGCGTTCGAGCATCGCCGGTGCGCCGTCCATGGTGCGTAGGCGCAGCACCTCCACGACGGCGGCCCCGGGCTCCAGGCCGAAGGAGGCGGTGACCTCGTCCGACCCGGGGCGGCGCGCCAGCTCCAGGGTGCGCTGCCCCGGCTCGGCGCCGATCGACCGGCACCACTCGGTGAAGGAGAGCAGCGTGGTGAAGCTCTGGGAGCTGGCCCGGGACTGCACGATCGAGCGGCGGCCCTGCCCGCCGGAGAGCAGGCCCTCGTGCCGCAGGGCGGTGACGGCCTGCCGGACGGGGCTGCGTGAGGTGTTGAACCGTCGGCAGAGCTCGGCCTCGCTGGGGATCGGGTCCCCTGGCCGCAGCTCCCCTGAGCTGATCATGTCGCGGAGGTAGTCCTGAAGTTGTACGTGCAAGTTCGGGACGCGGTCGGAGTACATGGGCACCGAGGTTATCAGCTTCTACCTGCGTAATGTCCAGCTTTCCGAGGGAACCCGGCGGGAACATGTCATGAATGGACCGTGAACACGTGAACTGTTCATGAACTTGTACGTACAAGTGTGGACAGGGTCCGGGCACCGCCCCACAATGAGCACCATGACCGACACAGCAGACCTCATCGTCGTCGGGGCCGGCATCCTCGGCCTGGCGACCGCCTGGAGAGCACGGCGCGACGGACTCTCCGTCCACGTCATCGACCGCGCCGACCGCCCCGTCGGCGCCTCCGTCCAGAACTTCGGACACGCCTGCGTCACCGCCCAGTCCGACGACCTCCAGGACCTCGCCGCCGTCTCCGCGGCAGGCTGGGCGTCCGCCGCCGCCGACGCCGGCTTCGACGCGACCCGCCCCGGCACCGTCCTGCCCGCCGTCACCGCCACGGAAATGCAGGTCCTCGAGGAGTTCCACGCCCACCGGGGGGAGGACGACGTCCGGCTCATCGACCCCGGCACCGTCCGCGGGATGCTCGGCAACCCGGACCTCCACTGCGTCGGCGGCGCCCACCTGCCACGCGACATGCGCGTCAACCCCCGCGACGCAGCCCCCGCCCTCGCCCGGCACCTCGCCGACCGGGACGTGCGCTTCAGCTGGCGCACCAGCGTGCACGCCGTCGGCGACGGCGAGGTGCCCACCAGCCGCGGGACCTTCCGCGCCGCACAGGTCGTCGTCTGCCCCGGGGAGCACCTCAACGACACCTTCCCCGACCTCGCCGCAGCGCACGGCATCCGCACCTGCACCCTCGCCATGGCCCTGATCGACCGGCCCGCCGGCACCCCCCGGGACCTCGCGATGCTCACTGGAACCTCCATGACCAGGTACGACGGCATCGCCGCCATGCCGTCGACAGACGCACTACGCCACGAACTCGACGAACGCGAACCCGGCCTCACCGCCGCGACCGCCAACGTGATGGCCACCGCCGTCCCCGGCGGCATCCTCGTCGGCGACTCCCACGAGTACGCCACCTCCCCCACCCCCTTCATCGACGCCGCCGTGTCCGACCTGCTGCTCGACCGCACCACCCGCTACCTCGGCATCGACCGGCCCGTCGTCCGGCAACGCTGGCAGGGACGCTACGCCGACTCCCCGTCGACGAACCTCGTCCTGCACCGCCCGGACGCCCGCACCACCGTCGCCGTGGTCACCTCCGGCATCGGCATGACCCTCTCGTTCGGCATCGCCGACCTCGTCCTGACCGGGGCCGACGCCCCGGGGAAATGACCGTCACCGTGAAGAACACGCCCCTGCGCACCACCGCCGCGGCCGTCGCCGGCATCGCCACCGCCGCGTCCTTGCTGCTCACCACCGCCTGCGCCCCCGGCGGGCACGGGCCGGACGACCCCGTCTGCCCCAACGGGAAGATCGCCTTCGGCATCGAACCCTACGAGGCCCCCGACAAACTCGAACCCGCCTACCAGCTCATCGCCGACGACCTCAGCGACACCCTCGACTGCGAGGTCGACGTCCAGATCGTCGAGGACTACTCCGCCGAGGTGCTCGCCATGCGCAACGGCTCCCTGAACCTCGGGCAGTTCGGCCCGCTCGGCTACGTCTTCGCCGACCGCATCGCCGACGCCGAACCCATCGTCTCCTTCGGGGACGCCGACGGCGAACTCTCCACCTACACCGCCGGCATCTGGGTGCCGGCGGACTCCCCCGTCCACAGCGTCGACGACCTGCGCGGACGCCAACTCGCACTCGGCGGCGTCGGCTCCACCTCCGGCGACGCCCTGCCCCGCATGGCCGTCTCCGAGGCCGGACTCACCGAGGACGACCTCACCATGGACTACACCGGCGGCCACCCGGAGGCCCTCCTCGCCCTGAAGAACGGGGCCGTCGACGCCGCCGAGATCAACTCACAGACCCTCACCAGCGCCACCGCCGAAGGAACCTTCAACCCGGACGACTTCCGCCGGATCTGGACGTCCGACCCCATCCCCAACGACCCGATCACCATCCCCGGCGACGCCGACCCCGAACTCAAGAAGAACCTCCGCGAGGCACTGACCGGCCTCAGCCCGGAGACCGTCACCGAGGTCGCCGCCTTCCTCGACGTCGACCCGCCCGGCCCGCTGGTCCCCGTCACCCGCGACGACTACCGCTCGCTCTTCCACCTCGCCGATGAACTCGGCATGACCCCTGAGGACGTCGAATGACCGACCAGACAGCCGCCACCATGACACAACCCACCGAATTCGCCACCGAACGCCTCGTCCGCGTGACCCACATCGCCAAGAGCTTCGGCAGCAACCACGTCCTGCACGACGTCTCCCTCGACGCCCACCGCGGCGAGATGGTCGCCCTGCTCGGCGCCAACGGCAGCGGCAAGTCCACCGCCCTGCGCATCATGGCCGGCCTCGAGACCCACGACCGCGGGGACGTCAGCGTACCGGCCGGCGTGGGCACCGCCATGGTCTTCCAGAAGGTCCACCTGGTCCCCCGCCGCTCCGTCCTCGACAACGTGTGCACCGGCGGCCTCGCCCACATCCCCGGCTGGCGCAGCATGACCCCGCTGACCTTCCCCACCTCGCTGCGGGAGGAGGCCATGGGCTGCCTGCAACGCGTCGGCCTCGCCGACCGGGCCCACCACCGGGCAGGCTCACTGTCCGGCGGCCAGCAGCAACGCGTCGCCGTGGCCAGGGCACTGTGCCAGCGGGCCTCGGTGATCCTCGCCGACGAACCGACCTCCGCACTCGACCCGACCGCCGCCCACCAGGTCATGGACCTTCTGCGCGACATCACCCGCGAGGCGGACGTCGCCTGCGTCGCCGTGGTCCACCAGCCCGAACTCGCCCTCGCCTACTGCGACTCCGTCATCGGGCTGCGCCAGGGCCGGGTCGCCTTCAACCGGCCCGCAGCCCACACCGACCTCGACACCATCTCACGCCTCTACACCGCCGACGGGACCCCGGAGAACCAGCCATGACAACGACACCGACACAGTCACAGACCACCCC
>NZ_JALAGY010000084.1 GCF_022712195.1 Corynebacterium sp.
CCTCCCCCGCACCGACCCCCGCGCCGACCGATGTCGTCCTCTGCTCCCCGCTGCGGACCCCGGTCGGCGCCTACGGCGGAGCGTTCACCGACGTCCCGGTACAGGACCTGGCCTCCGCCGTGGTCAGCGCGATCGTCGAGCGCACCGGGCTCACCGCCGACAGCATCGACGACCTGATCCTGGGGCAGGCGTCCCCGGACGGTGCCGCCCCCGCCCTGGGTCGCGTCGTCGCGCTGGACGCCGGCCTCGGCGACAGCGTCCCCGGCATGCAGCTCGACCGCCGCTGCGGTTCGGGCCTGCAGGCCGTGGTCACCGCCGCCGCCCATGTCGCCACAGGTGCGGCAGACCTCATCATCGCCGGGGGCGCGGAGTCGATGAGCCGCACCGGCTACACCGTCGACGGCTCCATCCGCTGGGGTGTGAAGGGCGGTGACCTGGTCCTGCACGACCGCCTCGCCGAAGGCCGCGCCTCCGCCGGCGGCCGTGACCACCCCATCCCCGGAGGCATGATCGAGACCGCCGAGAACCTGCGCCGCGAGTACGGCATCACCCGCGAGGCGCAGGACGAACTGGCCACCGAGTCCCACCGGCGCGCCGTCGCCGCGATCGAGGACGGCCTGTTCGCCGACGAGATCGTCCCGGTGACCGTCCCCGGCAGGCGCCGCCGCGACCCGGAGACCGTCGTCGACCGCGACGAGCACCCGCGTCCCGGGACCACCACCGAGAAGCTCGCCGGCCTGCGCCCGGTGATGGGCCGGCAGGACGACGGGGCCACCGTCACCGCCGGCAACGCCTCCGGCCAGAACGACGGTGCCGCCGCGATGATCGTGACCACCCGCGCCCGCGCCGGGGAACTCGGCCTCGAGCCCTTCGCCCGGCTCAGCGGCTGGGCCGTCGCCGGAGTCGCACCGGAGACCATGGGGATCGGCCCGGTCCCCGCCACCGCACGTGTCCTCGACCGGCTGGGCCTGACGCTGGACGACCTGGACGTCATCGAACTCAACGAGGCCTTCGCCGCCCAGGCACTGTCGGTGCTGAAGGAGTGGGGCGTCGCCGCCGACGACCCGCGGCTCAACCCGCACGGTTCCGGCATCTCCCTGGGCCACCCCGTCGGCGCCACCGGCGCCCGGATGCTGGTCACGCTCAGCCATGAACTCCGCCGCCGCGGTGCGGGCCTGCGCGGCCTGGCCACCATGTGCATCGGCGGTGGCCAGGGACTGGCCGCGGTCCTCGAGTCGGAACAGGCCTGACCTGCACAACCTGCACGACAGCACGCACACGAAGGAGCAGACATGACGTCAGACACCGCAGCGACCACCCCGCTGACCCTCCACGCCGAGGTGTACGGCCCCGCTGAGCCCGACACCGACACCGTGGTCCTCCTGGGCTCCCTGGGGTCCACCACCGAGATGTGGCTCCCGCAGCTGGACGGTCTCAGCGACCGGCGGCGGGTCATCGCACTGGACCACCGCGGCCACGGCCGGTCACCGGCGACACCGGACGGCGACACCGGCCCCACGGTCCCTGACCTGGCCGCCGACGTCCTGCACACGCTCGACGGCCTCGGTGTGGGACGCTTCGCCGTGGTCGGGCTGTCCCTCGGCGGGGCCATCGCCCAGTACCTCGCGGCGACCAGCGGCCGGGTCGACCGGGCGGTGTTCATCTGCACCGCCGCGAAGTTCGGCGAGCCCTCCGGGTGGGTCGACCGGGCGCACACCGCCCGGACCGACGGCGTCGGCGCGCTGGCGGACGCCGTCGTCGCCCGGTGGTTCTCCCCGTCCTTCCTGGAGACGCGCCCCGCGACCACGGCCCACTTCCGCGCCATGATCGCCGCCACCCCGGACGAGGGCTACGCGGCCTGCTGCGACGCCCTGTCGCAGTGGGACTTCATCTCACGGCTCGGCGAGATCACCGTGCCCACGCTGGTCGTCGCCGGTGAGCACGACCCGTCCACCACCCCGGAGACGGTGAAGGTGGTCGCCGACGGTGTCGCCGGAGCGTCCTACGTGGTCCTGTCCCCGGCCGCGCACCTGCCGAACCTGGAGCAGCCGGACACGGTGAACACCCTGATCCGGGGCTTCCTGGCCGGCTGACGCCGGAAAACTACGGTCACGGTCATGGCGAACTCACGCTCCGGGGAGTCGATGCTCCAACGGGCCATGCGGATCCTCGAGTGCTTCGACGTGGACCGCCCCCGGCTCACCGCCGCCCAGATCGCCACCGCCACGGGCCTCTCCCGGTCGACGACCCACCGCCTTGTCACCGAGATGACCTCAGTGGGCATGCTGCACCGGCACGACGACCACACGCTGTCGGTCAGCGTCCGGTCCTGGGAGACGTCCGTGCGCTGCAACCCGGTGGAGAAGCTCCGGGAGACCGCCCGCCCGGTCCTGGAGGACCTGCACGCCCGCGTCGGCCACCACATCTGCCTGACCGTGCCCGACTTCGACACCCTGAGCGTGCTCTACCTGGAACGCCACGACGCCCCCTATCCGCTCAGGATCATCAGCCGTCACGCCTCGCGCCTGCCCCTGCACGACAACTCCACGGGCCTGGCCATGCTCGCCCACGCTGACGAGTCGACCGTCCGACGCGTCCTCGACGAGCAGGCGTCCGGACGGGACGCCGGGGCACTCCTGGCGCACCTCGCCGACATCCGCCGTCGCGGCTACGGGCACATCGTCGGCGGCATGGTCGCCGAGAACACCTCCTTCGCCGTCCCGTGCCTGGACCGGGACGGCACCGTTCTCTGCTCGGTCGGGGTGGTGGCACGCACCGGGCGGTGCGACCACGACAGTGTCCTCAGCGCCCTGACGACGGCCGGCCGGCGACTCACCGCGGCTCTCGACCCCGCTGGCCCCGGCAACACCGCTCGCACCGGCGGCACCGGTGAGCCCGCCACCTCCCCGTGGCCACCCCTGGCGTCCCGTTGAACGGGACATGCTCGTGACCTGCGACGAAGCTCCCTAGTCTGGGACCATCCACCCCGGACCATCCGTCCCGGACGATTCACACCAGGAGTGAGACACCAGACATGCCGTACCCCGACAGAACCCGTCCCGGCACCGGGGCCGCCGACCACCCGGGAGACACCCTGCGCGTCGGTGTCGTCGGCTGCGGCGCCATCTCCCGCAACCACCTCGAGGCCTTCGCCGCCGCCGAAGGCGCCGAGGTCACCGTCGTCTGCGACATCGACCCCGGACGTGCCGGAGAGACCGCGGCGCGGTACGGGATCCCCCACGCCGTCGGCACCGTGGAGGACCTGCTGGCCACCGGAGTCGACATCGTCTCGGTGTGCACCCCGCACGCCACCCACGAGGACGTCGTCCTCGCCGCCGCGGACGCCGGCGTCCACGTGCTGTGCGAGAAGCCCGTCGCCGTGGACCTCGCGTCCGCTGAACGCATGACCGCCGCCTGCGACGCCGCCGGCGTCCGCCTCGGTGTGCTGTTCCAGCGCCGTTTCTGGCCCGCGGCCCGGGAGATGAAGGACGACCTGGTGGCCGGCCGGCTCGGCGAACCGATCCTCGGCCAGTGCACCGTGCTGCTCCACCGTGACCCCACCTACTACTCCGCCACCCCCTGGCGGGGCACCTGGAACAGTGACGGCGGCGGGGTGCTGATGACCCAGGCGATCCACTACATCGACCTGCTGGTCTGGATGATGGGCGAACCGGTGGAGGTCACCGGCCGCATCGCCACCTTCACCCACGACATCGAGGCCGAGGACACCGCGGTGGCCACCGTGACCTTCGCCTCCGGCGCCCTGGCCACGATCACCGCCACCACCGCAGCGGACACCGCACTCGGCGCCCGGGTGCAGGTCACCGCCTCCTCGGGCGCCACCCGCGCCATCCTGGAGTACCCGGAGGGCACCGACGGCCGGGCTGTGCTGCGCGCGGAGGGCGGAACGGTGACCACCACCCCGGACCACCCGTCCGACCTCGTCGCCAACGCCGACCTCCGGACGATCAACGGCGCCCTGATCCCGCACCACACCGCCCAGGTCGCCGATTTCGTGGGGGCGGTGCGTGACGGCCGTCCGCCCGCGGTGACCGGCCGGGACGCCACACGCGCACTGGCGGTGCTGCTCGCCGTCTACGAGTCCTCACGCACCGGCGCCGCCGTACGGCTGGGCAGGAAGGCCGCGGAGTGACCCCGGCCGAGCCCCGCCCGCTGGGCCTGGCCCCGCTGTCGGCGCTGACGGTGCCGCCGGACCGACTCGTCCGCCTCGCCGCGGACGCCGGCTTCGACTTCGTCGGCCTGCGCGTCCTGGCCGTCACCGCCGACGAACCCTCCCACGACCTGTCCCCGGGATCCCCGCTGCTCACCGACACCCTGACTGCCCTGTCGGACACCGGGCTGGCGGTGGTCGACGCCGAGTTCCTGCGCATCGACGCCGACACCGGCCCCGACACGTGGATGCCCGCTCTGGAGACCGCACAGGCCCTCGGCGCCACACGGTTCACCGTCGCCGCCGGAGACGACGACCTCTCCAGGCTGACCGACACCCTCGGCCGGCTGGTCCAGGACGCCGCCGGGTTCGACGTGGTGCCGGCACTGGAACCTATCTCCTACCGCAGCGTGTGTTCCCTGCCCGTGGCCGCCGAGATCGCCCGGGCCACCGGTGCCCGGGTCCTGCCGGACACCCTGCACCTGGCGCGGTTCCACGCCACCACCGCAGAACTCACAGAACTCGCCGGGGTCGCCGGGCTTGTCGACATGGTGCAGTTGTGCGACAGCCCACGGCAGCCACCGACCACGACGGAGGGCCTCGTGGAGGAGTCCCGGTCCCGTCGGCTGGCACCGGGCGACGGCGAGCAGGATCTCGCCGGATATCTGCGGGCCCTGCCGCCGGACCTTCCCGTCAGCGTGGAGGTCCCGAACGACGCCCTGCTCGCCCACCACGGGGACGCCGCATGGATCCGCCACCTGCACGACACCGCCCGTCGCGTCCTCGACACATCCACCGTCCCCACGTCCCCAGGAGACCACACACCATGACACAGACACCCGAGAACACCCGCGACGACCGAGACAACTACGACGTGGTCGTGGTCGGCTCCGGCGCCGGTGGCCTCTCCGCCGCCGTCACCGCCGCACACCACGGCCTGGGTGTCGCCGTCGTCGAGAAGGCCGACGTCCTCGGTGGGGCGACGACCTGGTCCGGAGGGTGGGCGTGGACCCCGGGCACCGGCTTCGCCCGACGCCACGGTGTGGTCGAGGACCCCGAGGAGTTCCGCACCTACCTGCGCGCGGTCATCGGCAAGTACTACCAGGACGACAACATCGACGCCTTCCTCGACGCCGCCCCGGAGATGGTGGACTTCTTCCACAACTGCACCCGCCTGCAGTTCACGCCGGGGTCCACGATCAAGGACATCTACGGCGACCTGCCCGGGGCCGGCAACGGGCACCGCTCGGTGGGACCCACCCCGTTCAACGGCCGCGCCGTACGGCCGGAGGTGCGGGCCAAACTGCGCCACCAGCTCTACGAGACGTCCTTCCTGGGGATGGGCATCATGGCAGGCCCGGACCTGAAGAAGTTCCTGTCGGCCTCCCGCGGGGACGTCCGCGGCTGGTTCCACGCGGCCCGGCGCGTCCTGGTGCACCTGTGGGACATGGTGGTGCACCGGCGGAACATGCAGATGGTCAACGGTGCCGCGATGATCGGCCGGCTCGCCGCCTCCGCCGACGACCTGGGGGTGGAGCTGCTGACCGGTACCGCCGCACGCGAACTGACCACCGACGCCTCCGGCCGGGTGACCGGGGTGACGGTGCAGGGACCGGACGGCACCAGGACGCTCTCCGCGTCGCGTGGGGTCCTACTGGCCACCGGAGGGTTCCCGGCGGACGTCGAGCTGCGCCGGGAACTGTTCCCCCAGACCCCCACCGGACGGGAGCACCGTACGCTGGCCCCGGAGGAGGCCTGCGGGGACGGCCTGCGCATGGCACAGGCCGTGGGGGCGGCGGTGACCACGGACCTGAAGTCGCCCGCGGCCTGGTGCCCGGTGTCCGAGGTCCCCTACCTCAACGGCAAGGTCGGCACCTTCCCCCACATCATGGACCGCGCCAAGCCCGGTTGCGTCGGAGTGGTGTCCACCGGACGACGGTTCGTCAACGAGGCGAACGGCTACTACGACTACGTCGACGCGATGATCGCCGCCACCCCCGAAGGGGAGCCGGTGCAGTCCTGGCAGATCGCCGACTCGACCTTCGTGCGCCGCTACCCGCTGGGGATGGCGAAGCCCTTCCCGGTGCCGCTGTTCCCCTACGTCCGCAACGGGTACCTGGTGAAAGGGCGGACACTGCGGGAACTCGCGGAGAAGTGCGGGATCGACCCGGACGGACTGGAGGCCACCGTCGCCGAGTTCAACGACAACGCCCGGCGCGGCGAGGACCCGGACTTCCACCGGGGATCCACCCCGTTCAACCGCTACGGCGGCGACCCGGCGGTGGGCCCCAACCCGTCCCTGGCCCCGGTGGAGAAAGGCCCGTTCTACGCGGTGAAGGTCCTGCCGGGAAGTTTCGGCACCTTCGCCGGCATCACCGCCGACGGGCGTGCCCGGGTGCTCGGCGAGGACGGTTCCCCGATCACCGGGCTGTACACCGCGGGCAACGACCGGGCGTCGGTCATGGGCGGGTTCTACCCGGCCGGGGGCATCAACCTGGGTCCTGCCCTGACCTTCGGCTACGTCGCGGGACGGGAGTTGGCCGGCGACGGTCGCTGAGGCGGGCCCCGCCGCCCCGGTAGACTGTCGGCGTGTCTGTCGTCCACCGCGGAAACGTCCCCCGCCTCCACCACCGGCAGGTCAGGGAGATCCTGGCGCACCTGGAGAACATCCCCTCCGGCTGCGGGCTCCTCGTGACGGTGCGGGACTGGGCCGGTGGCGGCGCGTCCGGGGTGCTGCACGGTGTCGCCACCGGCTCCCCGGCGTGGGCGGTGCTCCACACCCGCCTGCTCCCGGGGCTCGCCGTACCGCCGGAGGTGTCCCGGCCCGGCGACTCCGCCGACACCCTGCTGCTGGTCGAGGACCTGCACCTGGCCGACCCCGACCAGCTCAGGGGACTCCACGCCGAGACGTCCCGGCACGACCGTGCCGCCCGGCTCGTGGTCGTGGGGTCGGTGGGCGCCGACGGGCACCGGCAGGCGCCGGGGCTGCTGCGCGGGCACGTCGAGGTGCAGGTCCCTCCCCTGACCGTCGACGACGTGGGTGCGGTGGTGGAGACCTCGACCGGATCCGTCCCGACGCCACGCCTGGCAACGGGTCTGCACACCATGACCGGCGGCCGGGTCGACCTCCTGACGGAGCTGCTCCACGGCGCGCCCGGCGACATCAGGGCAGGACGGCTCCCCGCCGTCCCCGACCACTGGGCCGCCTCCCTGGCGGACACCCTGGGCGAGGTCAGCGGCGTCAGCGGCGTCAGCGGCGTCAGCGGGGACAGCGAAGGCCGGCGTCTGCTGACTGACCTGCTGCGTGCCGTGGCGGTCGGCGGAGGACCGGACGCGGGCCCCGTCCCACTGGCCCTGGTTCGGGGTCTCACCGGGAATGTCGCAGTCGCCGACGGGACATTCTCCCGGCTGCTGCGCGCACTGCCGGGCTCGGAGGTGGAGTTCCGGGACCCACGCCACCGGGCCGTCGTACTGGAGGAGACTTCCCCGCCGGTCGCCGCCGCCCTCCACACACACGCAGCGCGGCTGCACACCGACCCCGGACGTGCGCTGCACCACCGGCTCGAGGCGGCACGCGCCGGCGGGGATGCCGGGGACATCGCGGACACTGCAGGCCGGATGCGTACCCTCGCCGCACAGTACCGTGACCAGGGGCGGTGGCGGGCCGCAGCCGATGTGCTGTGCCAGCTTCCCGATGACGGTGCGGGAGACCACGCCGGTAACCAGGCCGGAAAACAGGCCGGAAAACAGGCCGGAGCCACCGCCGAGGCCCTGGCTGCGGCCGGGGACCTGCCCGCCGCCAGACTCTGGTCGCAGGACGGCTCCGCACCGGCACCTGTGGCGTCCTACCTGGCGATGCACGCCGGCCAACGTCGCCGTGCCCATGCCGAACTGGACCGATCCGGGACCCGGCCGTCACGGCAGCGCGCCCTGCTCGCCTTCGCCGACTGGGAGCCCCAGGCCATGCTCGAGCACGCCACCGCCGCCGGAGACGACCTGCTCACCACCGTCGCCACCAGCGTCCTCGAGGGCACCTTCACCCCGTCCGACGGGCAGGACGTGCCCCACCGCCTCGTCGACGGCTGGCTGGCGCTGGTCAACGACGACCCCCTCACTGCACGCGGGCTCCTGTCGACCCCGCTGCCCGCCGGGGACCGGGCCACACCCACGCTGCGGATCTGGCGGGACGCCTGGCTGGCCCGGACGCAGTACGTCCTCGGCGACTTCGAGGACGCCCGCCGAACCGTCGAACGAGGCCTGGCCACCGGCGACGCGCACGGCAGCACCCTGCTCGACCCCGTCCTGCTGTGGACCGGCGCCCAGGTCGCCGCCTTCCAGGGCGACGCCCCAGCCTCCCGCCAGTACACCGGCCGCCTGCCCGACGACCCCGAGTCCTTCCTCATCCAGCGACTGCCCGCCGCCATGAGCCGCATGATCACCACCGCCACCAGCAGCGACCTCGTGGCGGCGCTGCGTGTGGGCGAGTCACTGGCCCGGATCGGCACAGAGAAGGACACCCAGCAACCCGGGTTCTGGCCGTGGGAGGACGTCTACGCGCAGTGCCTCGTGCGCGCCGGGAGGATCCGTGCCGCCGACGCCGTCGTCTCCGAGGCCGAACAGCGCACGGCCGGCAGCGGGTTGTCCTCGGTGGCGGCGAAACTGCGGGTGCCCCGCGGCAGCATACTGTTGCGGCGCGGGGACGTGGAGGCCGGGGTACGGTGCTTCGACGAGGCCGTCGAGATCATCTCCGACACCCCGATGCGGGCCTACCAGTCACGTATCCTGCTCGAGTACGGCCAGGTCCTGCGTCGGCTCGGGCGACGACGGCGTGCCGACGAGATCTTCGCCCGCGCCGAGGAGGTCTTCGCCTCGATGGGTGCACCGGCCATGGTGGAACGCTGCCGTCGGGAACGCCGCGCTACAGGGATCTCAGGCAGCTCTGGTGTCTCAGGCGCTTCCGGTGCACCGGTCGCCGAAGGTGCAGGCGGTGCCGTCGGTGTGATCGGTGCCGATACGGTGTCCGGTCCGTCCGGCGTGCTCACCTCCCAGGAGGAGCAGATCGCGGTGATGGCCGCCGACGGCTCCACCAACCGGGACATCGCCCGGGAGTTGACCCTGTCGACGAAGACGGTGGAGCACCACCTCACCAACTGCTACCGCAAGCTGGGCATCAGGAGCCGCACCGAGCTGTCCACGGCACTGCAGCGCCGGTGAGGGGCATACGCGGCGCCGGTGGCGGACCCCACTTCACACCCCGCGCAGTCATCGCACCCCATAAGACGCTGCTTGAGCCCTGACCTGGGCTTTTGATTACTTAAGCAGGTTATGAGGTGCGGAATGTCGCAGGCTCAGCCCAGCGAGTGGAACGTCGCCCGCATACGGTCGGCGTCCGCCGGCAGCCCGGTGAAGTGCTCGAAGGCGTCCACCGCCTGGTAGACGGCCATGTGGGTGCCGTTGATGGTGCGGCACCCCGCAGCCTCCGCCTCCTGCAGCAGCTGGGTGGACACCGGCATGTACACCACGTCACTGACCCAGTGACCCGGGGTCAGGCAGGAGGTGTCGAAGGACGTCCCGGGGTGGCTGAGCATGCCCAGCGGAGTCGCGTTGACCACACCGTCCGCCGCGGCGACAGCGTCCTCGACACCCTCCGGGCCGCCGCCCGTGGCGATCGTCGTCCCGGTGGCGGTGTTGAGGTTCCCTGCGAGCTCGGCGGCACGGGCGGCGTCGACGTCACGGATCTCCAGCTGCTCCACACCGGCCTCCGCCAGGGCGAAGGCGACGGCGTTGCCCACTCCCCCGGCGCCGACCTGGACCACGGACCGCTTCGAGACGTCCGGCAGCTGCTCGGCCAGGCCACGCGCGTAGCCGGTGACGTCCGTGTTGTAGCCGAAGGTCCTGCCGTCGCGGATGGCCACGGTGTTCACCGAACCCAGCCGGCCGGCGACCGGGTCGACCTCGTCCAGCAGCTCCACCACCTCACGCTTGAAGGGGTGGGTGATGTTCAGGCCGTCGAACCCCAGGTCGATGGCGCCGGACAGCAGCTGCTCCAGCGACCGCTCCTTCAACCGGTCGGTGAGCACGTCGAGCCGGCGGTACACCGTGGGGTGGCCCTGCGCCAGGCCCTCGGCCTCGTGCATCGGCGGGGTGCGCGACAGGGACAGGTCGGTGCCGATCAGCCCCAGCAGGAAACTGCGTGCGGGTGTGGTGGTCATGGTGGTCTACCTTCTCTCGGATGTGGGTGTTCGGTGTGGGTGTTCAGGTGAGCTGTGGTCCGCGGCGCCGCAGACTCAGCTGGGGATGCCGCGGGTCGCGTCACGCAGCACCCGGTACTGGGCCGCGAGGCGCACCGGGGTGTTGTCCACGCCGTGCCCGGCGTAGTCACCGCGCCGTTCGACGAGTTCGAAGAACATCGTCCCCAGCGTGCCGGTGTAGAACCGCAGGTACTCACCGTGCCCGTCACGGTCGTAGAGCACGTTGCACTCCCGCAGCTCCGCCACGGTCTCCTCGTCCAGGTTGAACCTGGAGACCAGGTCGTCGTAGTAGTTGTCCGGCACCGGGAGCATCTCCAGGCCCCGGCGGCGCGCCCGGCGCGCCAGTCCGGTGATCCCGGTGACCTCCAGGGTCACGTGCTCCGGGTAGGACGCGGCGAGGAAGTCGCCCTGCTCACTGCCCTCAGGCGCCACGTTGAGGGTCAGGGAGAAGTCGCCCTCCGGCGCCGACATCACCCGGGAGTGCACGTACCCGGCGGGGCTCGGGACGGCGTCCGGCGTGTGCGCCTGCAGTCCCAGCACCGAGGTGAAGTACAGGGCCGCCTCGTCGTGCCGGTGCCAGCGCTGGGCGAGCCCCACGTGGTCCACACCGACGATCCGTGAGTGGGCGTCGGTGACCGCGTCGATGGTCCGGACGTCCTCGCCGATCAGACCGAACTCCTCGGCCCAGACGGGGACGCCGTCGGCGGTGGCCTCGCAGAAGTAGATACCGGTCCCGTCGGGCGTGTACACCCCGTGGAGGTCCGCCTCGTCGTCCTGACGTTGCCGCACGAGTTTC
This sequence comes from Corynebacterium sp., assembly GCF_022712195.1. Taxonomy (GTDB): domain Bacteria; phylum Actinomycetota; class Actinomycetes; order Mycobacteriales; family Mycobacteriaceae; genus Corynebacterium. The sequence goes on from NZ_JALAGY010000084.1 coordinate 11,219, forward strand.
TCGGCGGACAGCTTCTCCGCCCGCGCGGCCGAGCGCTCCGCCCCCACGACGTCCACACCGAAGCTGTCGATCACGGTGTCGCTGCCGGTGGGGCCCAGGTCACGGACCACGATCCGGGCGCCGCCCTGCACCCACACCTGGAAGTCCTCCTTGGTGCGGTGGTAGCCGCCCAGCACGAAGCCGAGCTGGTGGAGGAGTTTGGTGATCTCCCCGAGCCGGCCGGTGTGCAGTTCGACGAAACTGTACGACCGCGGGGCCGTCGCCTCCGGCAGCGCCGCCAGTCCCACCGGGTAGGAGGCGGGGTCGACGGAGCCGTTCTCCGGCCGGGCCGCGTCGAGCTCCCGGTAGACCTGGTCCTCCAGCCAGCGCAGCGAACGCAGCCCGTCGACCGCGGTGCGGGTGACGTCGGCCTGGCGGAAGGAGTCGTTGAAGATCTCCAGGGACACCGGCCCGTCGTACCCGGCGACGGTGAGCAGGCGGAGGAACTCCACCAGGTCGAAGTCGCCCTCACCGGGGAACACCCGGTGGTGCCTCGACCAGGACAGCAGGTCCATGTCCCGGCGCGGGGCGTCGGCGAGCTGGACGAAGAAGATCTTCTCGCCCGGGATGCCGGCGATGTCCGAGGGGTCGTCGCCCCGGGACAGGATGTGGAAGCTGTCCAGGCAGGTGCCCACGTTGGGGTGGTCCGCCAGCTCCACGATCCGGTGGGCGTGGCGGTAGGTGTTGACGTACCTCCCCCAGGCCAGCGCCTCGTAGGCCAGGCGGATACCGTAGCCGGCGGCCAGCTCGCCGGCGCGGCGGAGCTGCGAGGCGCAGACCTCGTCGTCGTCGACGGTGGCGGTGCCGACGTTCGAGCAGATCAGGATCATGTCGATGTTCAACCGTCTCATGATCCGGAACTTCGACTCGAGCCGGCGCAGGTTGTCGGCGAACTGCTCCTCGTCCACTCCGTCGAGGTCGCGGAAGGGCTGGTAGAGGTCGAAACTCAGGCCCAGCTGCTCCCCTCTCTCCCGGATCTGCTCCGGGGAGTGCGGGGAGACGACCAGGTCCTGTTCGAAGATCTCCACACCGTCGTACCCGGCGTCGGAGGCGGCGCGGAGTTTCTCGGCGAGGGTGCCTGACAGGCAGACGGTGGCTACGGACGTTCTCATTGATTCTGCTTCACTTTCTGGACGAAGGTGTCGCCGGCGTCGATCTGGTCGAGGGTCAGGAAGGCGGTCTCACGGGTGGTGGCGATGGCGATCGAGACAAGGACGGCGACGACGGACGAGAACATCGCGACACCGAGGTAGTTGTCGCCCTCGGTCCCGGCGACGAGGGACGCCAGGATCGGGGCGAAGCCGCCCGACAGTGCGAAGCCGATCTGCGTGCCCAGTGCGACACCGGTGACCCGCACCGAGGTCGGGAACATCTCGGCGTACAGGGCCGGCCACGTCGCGTTGGACATGGAGTAGAACAGGCCGAACATCACGGCGCCGAGGACGAAGATCAGCGGCCAGTTCCCGGCGTTGACCGCCATCAGGTAGGGGTACATCACCACGGCGGCGCCGAGGGCACCGGTGATGAAGACCTTCTTCCGTCCGAAACGGTCGGCGGCCGAGCCTGCCAGCGGGATGCTGACCAGGGCACACACGTTACCGGTCACGGTGACCCACAGCATCGTGGAGCGGTCCAGCCCCACGATCGAGGTCGCGAACGACAGGGACCACACGGTGAAGACGATGTTGACCGTGTTGATCATGGCGGCGAACGCCACCCGGACCACCGCGGCACGGTGGTACTTCATCACCAGCTGCAGCGGGTTGTGCCTGGCCGCCGCGGCGCGGGCCGCGACACGCTCGGCGGTCCTGGGGTCCAGGTCGTCCAGGGAGACCTCCTGCTCGACCTCCTTGGCGTCCTCGACCTCGGCGGCGGTCTCCTGGAACGCCGGGGGCTCCTCGAGTCGGCGGCGGATGATCCAGGCGATCAGGACGACGAAGGCGGAGAGCCAGAAGGGCACCCGCCATCCCCAGCTCATCAGCTGTTCCTCGGGCAGGAAGGCGGTGAAGGGGATGAAGACCGCGGTGGCCAGCAGCGTACCGAACTGGGTGCCGTGCAGGGTCCACGCGGTGGTCCAGGAACGGTGCTGTTCATCGGCGTGCTCCAGGGACACCGCGATGGCGCTGCCCTGCTCGCCGGAGGCGGAGATCCCCTGCACGATGCGGCACAGCGCCAGCAGCAGCGGGGCGAGCAGTCCGACCTGGCTGTAGGTCGGCAGACACCCGACGACGAAGGTCGAGGCGCCGATCATGAACAGTGACAGCATCAGCACGAACTTGCGTCCGAACCGGTCGGCCAGCGGTCCCATGATCAGGGCCCCCAGGGGGCGCACCACGTAGGCGATGCCGACGGTGGCCATCGAGGCCAGCACGGCCACACCCGGGGACGTCCCCTCGGGGAAGAACAGGACGTTGATGACCAGCGCGGCCGCGGTGCCGTAGACGGCGAAGTCGTAGTACTCCAGTGCGGAACCGACCCAGCTGGACAGGGCGGCCCTCCTGGGGGTCTTCTGCGGCGCCGTGTGCGGGGCGTCGTCGTGCACAGACGGTGAGGTACTCATTGTGAACTCCTCGTGATCAGTCCCCGGGGACGTGCTCTTGTCGGGGACGGTGGTTCGCCCGGTCACGGATGTGGCGGCAGGCGGTACTGCAGGGCCCGGACGGACCGGGCCCGGGACAGGGAATCAGGACGGGGACGTCTCTCCCTCCACCGCGGCGATCGTGGAGGGACGCAGGGTCCGGGAGAACGAGAAGATCGCGAACCCCAGTACCCCGACCACCGCGAAGGCGAAGAAGCCCCACGGGTAGGCGATCCCGGCGGTGACCAGGATGCCTCCGAGCAGTGGGCCCGAAATCGCGCCGAGGCGTCCGATGCCGGCGGAGAACCCCATCGCGGTGGCGCGTGCCGAGGACGGGTGGTTCTCCCCCACGAAGGCGTAGATCAGCACCTGGGAGCTGAACACGAAGACGCCGGTGAGGAAGACGACGACGTAGAGACCCACCAGCGGCAGGCGGATCGCCAGCAGGGCGAGGAACACCGCCGAGCAGAGGAACCAGATCAGCGCCGTCCTGCGCGGCGAGTGGATGTCCGCGACCCGGCCGGCGATGAACAGCCCGACCACGGCGCCGACGTTGAGCACCATGAGGAAGGCCAGGGAGTTGCCCAGGTCGTAGTCCGCCTCGCGCATGATCTGCGGCAGCCAGGTGTTCAGGCCGTAGACCAGCAGCAGCCCCATGAACGAGGTCGCCCAGATGGCGACGGTGTTGACCCGGAAGGTGGGTTGCAGCAGGGCGCGGATCCCTTCGGTGTTCTCGCCCTCCTTCTGTTCCTGCAGGGTGTCCATCTCCGTGTCGACCTGCAGGCCGTAGGCCTGTTCGATGGACTCCGCCTCCTCGACACGCCCCTTGATCCGCAGGTAGGCGGGGGACTCGGGCAGGAGGAAGTACAGGACGGGTGCCAGGATGAGGCCCGGGACGGCCCCGGCGACGAACATGGCGTGCCAGCCGGCGGCGTCGATGAGGAACATCCCCAGCAGGGCGGTGAGCACCGCACCCACGTGGTAGCCGGTCATCAGCGTGGTCGAGGCGGAACCGGCCTTCCGTCCGGAACGGAACTCCGTGACCAGGGAGATGGCCGTGGGCAGCGCACCACCCAGGCCGGCCCCGGCGAGGAATCGCCAGAGTGAGAACCACGTGACGTCGGTGGTGAACGCCAGGAGGAGGGTGAACACCGAGAACAGGAACACCGCGGCGATGAGCACGCGGCGGCGCCCCAGTTTGTCGGTGAGGAACCCGATGACCAGGGCGCCGATGGTCATGCCGACCAGACCGACGGTGGTGATCTGGGTGGCCTGGGCGCCGGTGAGGTCCCATGCCGGGTCCTCGAGCATCGACGGGATCGTGGTGCCCAGGACGACCAGGTCGAAACCGTCCAGCAGGACGGCGATCCAGCACAGGGCGGTGACGACCGCGGTGGACCTGGTGGCTGTGAAGCCGGCGCCGGTGCCGGCTGCTCCGGCCGGGCGGGTGGGGGTGGTGGACATGGTTCAGACCTCGAATTCCGGGAGATCCCGGCCGACGTACTGTTCGGCCAGGTAGCGTCGTCCCGCCTCGGAGGACAGGACGGAGGACAGTTCCGCGAGACGGCGACGGGACTCGAAGGTCGTCGCCTCAGGTGCCTGGTGCAGCATCGACGACATCCACCAGGAGAAGTGCTGTGCCCGCCAGATGCGGGGCAGGACGATGCGGGAGTAGTCGGCGAGCAGTTCGGGACGTCCCCGCAGTGCCCGTACCAGTGCCGGTGCGAGAACGGCGGCGTCAGCGACGGCCAGGTTCATTCCCTTGGCCCCGGTCGGCGGGACGGTGTGTGCGGCGTCGCCGGCCAGGAACAGCCGTCCGCGCTGCATCGGTTCGGTGACCGCGGAACGGAACCGGAGGACCGCCTTGTCGAAGATCTGGCCTTCCGCCACCTGCAGGTCGGGCGAGTCGGCCCGGGTGTGCAGTGCCTCCCAGATCCGGTCGTCCGACCAGTCCCCCACCGTGTCGGAGGGGTCGCACTGCAGGTAGTAGCGCTGCACGGTCTCCGAGCGGGTGGAGATCAGCGCGAAGCCCTCCGGATGGGTGGCGTAGATCAGTTCCTTCTGCGTCTTCGGTGCGTTCACCAGCACCCCGAACCAGGCGTAGGGGTACTCGTGACGGTGACGTCCGGCACCACCCGGGTCCACGGTCCCCCGGTGGGGCGACCGGGACCCGTCCGCGGCGACGACGTAGTCGGCCCGGATCCGGCCCGGGCGCCCGGCGGAGTCGGTGTAGTCGATCACCGCGGGCCCACCGGTGCCGGTGTCGGTGCCGCTGACGGCGTCGACGGTGGTGTCGAACAGCACGGTGCCGCCGTCGGCGAGCCTGCGGGCCACCAGGTCGATGAGGTACTCGTGCTGGGGGTACACCGCCACGGTGTGGCCGGTGAGCCCGGTCAGGTCGATTCTGGTGCGCTCACCCTGCACCGAGATCTCGATGCCCTCGTCGATGTCGGCCTCGCGCTCCATGCGCTCACCGACACCGGTCCGTCGCATCAGGTCCAGCGTGCCCTGTTCCAGGATGCCGGCCCGCACCGTGGTCTCCACGTCCTCACGGGAACGGGACTCGATCACCACGGACTCCACGCCGTGCCGGTGGAGCAGGTGCGACAGGGTCAGCCCGGCCGGCCCCGCACCGATGACGGCGACGGGAACGTACTCGCTCATGACAGGTCCTGGACGGCGGCGTTCAGCAGGGCGAACCCGTGGTTGGAGTTCGGGACGCCGGCGTAGACGGCGGTGTGCAGCAGCACCTCGCCGATGGTGTCGGCGTCGACCCCTGCACGCAGGGCGGCCCGGATGTGCATGTCGAGCTCACCGTCGTTGCCCACGCCGGTGAGCACCGCGATGGTCAGCAGGCGGCGCTGCGTGTGGCTGAGACCAGGGCGCTCCCAGACGTCCCCCCAGGCGGTGCGGGTGATGAAGTCCTGGAACTTCTCCGTGACGGGCGTCTTCTTCTCGATGGAGCGGTCGACGTGCTCGTCGCCGAGGACGGCGCGGCGGTTGCGCATCCCGCGCTCGTGGGCGGCGGCGCGACCGGCGGAGTAGGCGTCGGAGTCAGTCATGAGGGGTCCTTTCGGGTGTTCAGGTCGTCCAGTACGGCGTCGACGATGTCGGCGGCGTGTCCGGTGTGGTCGCCCGGGTCCGTGCTGAAGCCGTGGTCGCGGCGTGCCTGTTCCGTCAGCTCACCGAGGGTGCCGTCGGCGACCGCCCGGTCGACCTCGGCGCGCGGGACGTGGCGTCCCAGCGCCTCGGCGAGCACCGCACCGTCGGTGAGCGCCAGGTTGCGCCGCATCGCCGCGGTGTCCACGGTGATGCCGTCGATGCTTGCCCTGGTCCGGTTCACCGCACCCGCGGTGGCCGCGGCGAGGTCACGGACGGTCTGCCATTCGGCGTGCCAGGCCCCGGTCGCCCGCTGCATCCGCTGGTCCATGGCGTCGAGCATCGTCGCCGCCAGGGCGGGGGTCCGACGGGCGTAGCCGTCGGCGGCGATGGCGGCGGCCGGGTTGGCCTTGTGCGGCATCGCCGAGGAGCCGCCCGGTGCGGACTCCCGCAACTCCCCGACCTCGGTGGCGGAGAAGACGATGACGTCACCGGCGATCTTGCGGACCGCGCCCGCCAACGCCGCCAGTGCGGTGGCGACCTCGACGAGGGGCAGCCGGTCGGTGTGCCAGACCAGCGGGGTGGCGGCGAGACCGAGACGCTTCGCCAGTGCGGCGTGCACGTCCAGGCCCGACGGCGCGGTGGACGCCAGGTTGCCGGCGGCACCGGCGTACTGGACGGGCAGCGCGTCGAGGACGTCGCGCAGCCGGTTCGCGGCGGCCGCGGTCTGCCGGAGCCACCCCGCGACGATGACGCCGAAGGTGGTGGGGACGGCCTGTTGGCCCAGGGTACGGCCGATGACCGGTGTCGTACGGTGTTCCCGGGCCAGGTCCCTCAGGTCGCCGGTCAACGACCCGGCGGTCGCGAGTATCGCGTCGCCTGCGTCGCGGAGGCACAGCACCAGCGCCGTGTCGATGATGTCCTGGCTCGTCGCCCCCCGGTGCACCGCGGCGACGCCGAGACCGGCCCCGGTCGCCGCGTCCTTGAGGCGACGGGCGAGGGGGATGGCGGGATTGCCACCGGCGACCGACGCCTCGGCGAGGTCCACCAGGGCGGCGCCGTCCAGACTCGTCGCACCGATGAGCTCGGCGGTGGCGTCCGCGGTCCCCCGGTCCACCAGGCCGGCGTCTCCGACCGCCAGGGCGAGGGCCGCCTCGACATCGACCATGCGGCCGATGAACGCTGCGTCCGAGAGGGCCGCCGCAGCCGTGGTGTCCCCGGAGGCGATGTCGCCGTAGAGGGTTCGTGCCAGTGCCCCTGCCAGGGGGCGTCCGTGATCGTCGCTCACGTCAGACCGCACGTCAGACCCGGAAGAACGGGGTTTCGGCGGAGGCGTCCTCGTGCTGGAGGACGATGTCCATGCGGTAGGAGTTCTCCCCCTCCTGCGTCAGCACCAGGAGGTCGCGGCGGTTCTCCGGGACCACGGCCAGCACCGGGTCGTCTGCGCGGTCCTGGTCCGGGAAGTAGGCGCGGGTGTAGAGACGCTCCAGGATGCCACGGGCGAAGACACCGACCTTGAGGTGGGGAGCCTCCTCCGCGCTGTCCCCGACGGCCACGGGCGTGGCGCCGGGACGGCGGGTGCGGAAGGTCACCTCACCGGTGTCGTCGACGAAGCCACGGCCGATACCGGCACCGAGCAACGGGTTCCAGCCCTTCAGCGAGCCCTCGTCCGACCGCTCGTCGTACGGAGAGGGGAAGATGCCGTCGCCGTCAGCCTGCCAGAGTTCGATCATGGCGTCCTTCACGCGGTGGCCGGCACCGTCGGTGACCGAGAAAGTCACCTCGACGACATCCCCCTCGGCGAACGAGGCGGACTCCTCGTCGACGAGGTTCTCGGCGCCGGGCGTGGTCAGGCCGATGTGGACGTAGGGGCCCACCGTCTGGGACGGCATGATGCCCTGCGGCGCCTCGTCCTGGTCCCGGATGTCGGACACGGGATAGCGGTAGGGGCCCTTCGGGTCACTGTCGATCATCTGTCTACTCCTGTCGGGAAAGTGCGGGGGTCTACTCGAAGTGGGTGGCGTCGCGGCCGCGGAGCACGATGTCGAACTTGTAGCCCAGGGCGAAGTTCTCCCGCGTCTCGTCGTAGTCGAAGACGGCGATCATGCGCTCACGGGCGCCCTCGGGCACGGAGTTGTAGATCGGGTCCTGGAAGAACATCGGGTCACCGGGGAAGTACATCTGGGTGACCAGACGCTCGGCGAACTGCCGGCCGAACAGCGAGAAGTGGATGTGCGCGGGGCGCCAGGCGTTGGTGTGGTTGCCCCACGGGTAGCAGCCGGGCTGCACCGTGTAGAAGCTGTAGACACCGTTCCTGTCGGTCAGCGTCCGGGCCACACCGTTGAAGTGCGGGTCCAGCGGTGCCGGCCAGGAGTCGTTCTTGTGGCGGTAGCGGCCGGCCGAGTTGGCCTGCCACGCCTCGACGAGGGTGTCGGGCACCGGCCTGCCGTCGGCGTCGAGGACCCGGCCGTGCACGAAGATGCGCTGGCCGATGGCCTCGCCGCCGTTGGCCTGGGTCATGTCGTTGTCCTCGGCGCCGATCGCACCGTCACCGAAGACCGGTCCGGTGGTCTCCCCGAGCCGCTCGGGCACCATCAGCAGGTCGTTGTTCGGGTTACGGAGCACGGTCGTCCTGTATTCCGGGAAGTGCAACGGTGCGAAGCTTCCGTCGACGGCGACGTTACTGATGGGAACCATGGGCGTGACCCCTTCTGCGGGATTTCGGGAACGTGATGTGGGTCTCACGGTAGTAGGCCGTGCGCCACGCGCAAACCCGTTCGCATCACGAACTGGTTTTCCTTGATGACATGTCTCTGTGCTGCAGCTTTCGTGCCTCCCCGAGAACCTCGGGGGTCACCCAGGGGGGTGGTTAAGGGTAGGTGGAAACACGTAGATACAGCAGTACCTCCGCCGTCGCTCCCCACCCGGCGCACAGAAGTACAGGACATGACTGACGCCGCGGGGCCGGGACCGGACATGGTCCGGCCGGCCACGCGGCGTCAGTGTGCCCGGGGGGCCGCTACTGCTGCTACTGCTGCTGCTGCGCAGACAGCTTGCGGTACTCGAAGACCTGGTCGATGATGCCGTACTCCTTGGCACCCTCGGCGGTCAGGAACTTGTCGCGGTCAGTGTCCGCACGCACCTGCTCCTCGGTGCGGTTGGTGTGGCGGGCCAGCGTGGTCTCCATGAGACGACGCATACGCTCGATCTCCTCCGCCTGGATCTGCAGGTCCGAGACCTGCCCCTGCGTCCCCTGCGTGGCGGGCTGGTGGATCAGCACGCGCGAGTTCGGCAGAGCCGCCCGCTTGCCCTTCGTGCCGGCCGCCAGCAGCACGGCAGCGGCCGACGCCGCCTGACCGAGGCAGACCGTCACGATGTCGGGACGGACGTACTGCATCGTGTCGTAGATCGCCATCAACGCGGTGAAGGAACCGCCCGGGGAGTTGATGTACATGGTGATGTCCCGGTCGGGGTCGAGCCCCTCGAGCACCAGGAGCTGGGCCATGATGTCGTTCGCCGAGGCGTCGTCGACCTGGGTCCCCAGGAAGATGATGCGCTCCTCGAAGAGCTTGTTGTACGGGTTGGACTCCTTGGCACCCCACGAGGAGTGCTCGACGAACGAGGGCAGGATGTACCGCGAGGTGGGCATCTGCGCGCCCGACACCTGGCCGGTGAGTTCGCTGGCGTGGGTGAAACCGTTCATGTTGCTGCTTTCCATCTCTGCTTACTGCTCCTTCGCCGAGCTGATCACGTGGTCGACGAAGCCGTACTCGAGCGCCTGGTGGGCGGTGAACCAGCGGTCGCGGTCGGAGTCCTTCTGGATCTGCTCCAGGGTCTGACCGGTGTGCTCGGCGATGAGCTCCGCCATCTCACGCTTGGTCTGTGCGAACTGCTCCGCCTGGATGGCGATGTCGGCGGCGGTACCACCGACACCGGCCGACGGCTGGTGCATCATAATGCGCGCATGCGGCAGGGCGTAACGCTTGCCCTTCGCACCTGCCGACAGCAGGAACTGGCCCATCGAGGCAGCCAGGCCCATGCCGTAGGTCGCGACGTCGCAGGGCGCGAACTGCATGGTGTCGAAAATCGCCATACCGGCGGTCACCGAACCGCCCGGCGAGTTGATGTACAGCGAAATGTCCCTCTCGGGATCCTCCGCACTGAGCAGCAGGATCTGTGCGCAGAGCTTGTTGGCGATCTCATCGTCGACCTGGGTGCCCAGGAAGATGATGCGCTCGCGCAACAGTCGCTCGAACACCGAGTCGTTGAGGTTCATCCCCGCGGTGGAGGCCATCTGCGCATGGCGCAGTGCCTGACCGGCAGACATGTCATTAGTGCTCACTTAAGCTCCTCGCTCACATTCACGTGTTGGACTGTGCACCAGACTAGTCAACGCGCAGCGTCGACGCCCCTCCCCGGGGCCGTGTTCGCTGTCAGCGCACGGTGGCTCCCGCCGGAACCGACGACGCCGCCGCAGCACCGGGAAGGCTCCCGGTGCCGCGGCGGCGGACAGGCTGAACGGGTCTGGCGGGGCCGGACCTAGTTCTCGGTCTTCTCCTCGTCGGAGGATCCGGCCGCGTCGGTGCCCTCGGCACCTTCCGCACCCTCGGCCTCCTCGCCGAAGAAGTCCTTCGGGTCGATGGAGTTGCCCTTGTCGTCGGTCACCGTGACCTTGCAGATGTTGATGGCCAGGGCCTTGCCGCGGCGCACATCGGCGAAGAGGTTGGCGATCTGGCCGGACTGCTGCAGCTGCATCACGAACTGGTTCGGGTCCATGCCGTAGCGCTGCGCGGTGAACAGGATGTGGTCGGTGAGCTCCTGCTGGGAGACCTCCGGCTTCTCGATGTCCGCCAGGGCGTCCAGGAACAGCTGGGTACGCACGGAGTCCTCGGCACCCTCGCGGGCGTCCTCCTCGAACTTCTCGCGGGTGATGTCCTGCGCGGCGAGCATCTGCTCGAAGACCGCCTCGTCACCACCGAACTGGCTGACCAGCTGCTGGACCTGGCCGTCGACCTGCTCCTTGACGACGGACTCCGGCAGGGCGACCTCGGTCTTCTCCAGCGCGGCGGCCAGGACCTTGTCGCGGATGTCAGCGGCCTGCTGACCCTTGAGCTGCTCCTCGACCTGGGACTTCAGGGAGTCCTTCAGCTCGTCGAGGGTGTCGAACTCGGACGCCAGCTGGGCGAAGTCGTCGTCCAGCTCCGGCAGCTCGCGCTCCTTGACGGACTTGACGGTCACGGTGGCCTGGGCCTCGCTGTCGGCGTGCTCGCCGGCGACCAGCGTGGTGGTGAACTCCTTGGACTCACCCTCGGACAGGCCGACGAGTGCGTCGTCCAGGCCCTCGACGAGGGAGGCGGTGCCGACCTCGTAGGACAGCCCCTCGGAGGACGCCTCGTCGACGGTCTCACCGTCGACCGTGGCGGTCAGGTCGATGGAGACGAAGTCGCCGTCCTGCACGGCGCGCTCCACGGCCTTCAGGGTGCCGAAACGGGCACGCAGGTTGGTCAGCTCCGACTCGACGGACTCTTCGTCGGCCTCGATGGCGTCCACCTCGACGGAGAGGTCCGCGAAGTCCGGGACGTCGATCTCGGGGCGGACGTCGACCTCGGCGGTGAAGGTGACGTGGTCGTTGTCCTCGAGCTCGGCGATGTCGATCTCGGGCTGGCCGAGAGCCTTGACGTCGTTCTCCTCGACGGCCTGGCTGTAGCGGCTCGGCAGCATCTCGTTGAGAACTTCATTGAGGATCGACCCACGACCCAGACGGGCCTCGAGGATCTTCGCCGGAACCTTGCCCTTGCGGAAGCCCGGCAGGCTGACCTGCTGGGCGAGGGACTTGTAGGCGTTGTCGAACTCAGGCTTCAGTTCCTCGAAGGGAACCTCGACGGTGAGCTTGGCGCGGGTGGCACTCAGCTGTTCAACGGAGCTCTTCACGGATGCACACTCCTGTGTGTTCTTGGTATGTGTACTTGCGGCCGGTGGAGCCGCGGGTTCGTCCGTCCGCGTCACCTCCGGGTCTCACTGCCCCACCTGGTGCGGCTCACCTGACGGTGATCCACAGGGCGGGCGAGAACGGCCGGAGGCTGCCACCGGTAATGGTCGATGTCGATTTTATCGTGCTACTGACGACGGCAGACATGGGGGTCGGCTCTCCGCGGACTTCATCGTTCTCGCCCACGGGACTGCCGCCCGGCAGAGCACCCGGCGGGGCGCCCAGTCTGACCGGCATCCGGTCGATACCCGTCGGGATAGCGGGATTTGAACCCACGACCCCTCGCTCCCAAAGCGAGTGCGCTACCAAACTGCGCCATATCCCGGCCGCAGAACCTCTGTCACCAGAAGTTCCGCTGGCGACGATGTTACGGGGTGCCGGGAAAACCGGGCAACAGCGGGTCCCGGTAACCCCAGCGCAACCGGCGGCGACACACCCCTGACCACCTCACGGAGCCCCGACGACCACCACTGCCTGCCGGTTTTCCTGCGTCCGGATCGTGGTGTATCGTCGTCCTCGCAACAACGGGAGTGTCGTATAGTGGCTAATACCTCAGCCTTCCAAGCTGAAGACGCGGGTTCGATTCCCGTCACTCCCTCCACATGAGAGCCCCGACCGGTCAGGTCGGGGCTCTCGCGCATGTCCGGGCGGATGCGACGTGCACCCACTCCATAAGCAGGGACTATCGCGGCCCCCTGCCGTCGATGCCAGGTACGTCGTCCCCACGGATCACACGTAGGGTCGGCGACATCACCGATCCGCCTGGGCCTGCGTCGCCGACGAAAGTTCCCGGCACCGAGCCGCCGCAGGAGTGAACCGTGGCACCACCCAGGACATTCATGTCCACCGCCGCATCCACGGCCGCGTCAACGGCGATCCTCGCGCTGGCGCTCGCCGGGTGCACCGTAGACAGGCCGGCTGCGGCGCCCGAGCCCGGAACCACCTCCGCGACAGGCGAGGGCAGCTTCGTCCCGGTCTACGAACCGGCACTCACCGAGGACACCACCACCGAAGCTCAGCTGCTGCGGTCAGGAAGGGTGCTCGAGAGGTTCTCCGGGACCATGAACCGTCTTGTCACCGTGCCCGGGGAGGTGCGGGTGACGGCGAAGGAATGCGGGGAGGACAACGCGTTCTTCGACCCGGAGACCCACAGCATCGAACTCTGCTACGAACTCGTGGGTTCCGAGAGGGCGCTCTTCACCTCGTCGGGAGACGCCTCCGCAGACAACGGCACAGACGACACAGACGGCACAGACCGCAAGCTCCTGGCGAGTGCCCTTGCGACCCTCTACCACGAGGCCGGCCACGCCCTGATCTGGGAACTCGACCTGCCGGTGACCGGGCGTGAGGAGGACGTCGCAGACCAGTTCGCCGCATACATGCTCACCACCGACGCCGGGTCATCCGAGGACCTGGTGACGGTGGCGGAGACGTACGCGTTGACGTCGGCGGAGAACACGGGCCTGGAGGACCTGGCGTTCCACGACTCACACCCCCTCGACGAACAGCGGTCGGTCAACTTCCTCTGCTACGCGTACGGTGCCTACCCTCACCACTACCGGCACCTCGTGGACAGTGGCGACCTCCCCGCCGAGAGGGCGGAGGAGTGCGAGGCGGAATACGCCCAACTGGCCGGCGCCTGGGACTCGCTGCTCGCCGACCACGCCGCCTGACGGCACAGCCCCTCCCGGCGTCCTACAGCCCCTTGAACCCCGAGGGCCGCGGGACGTTGCGCAGGTTCGACCTCGCCATGGTGAGCATCTTGCCCACGCCACCTTCCAGGACGGTCCGCGTCGCCGCACGGGCGAAACCGGCGACCTGCTCCAGGGAGATCTCCGGCGGGATGGACAGTGCGTTCGGGTCCGTCACCACGTCGATCACCGCCGGCCCGTCGTAGGCGAGGGCCTCGGCGAGGGTGGACTTCACGTCCCGGGGGTCCTCGATGCGGAAGGCTCTGATGCCGCAGGCTTCGGCGATGTCCGCGTAGTTGACCTTCTCGTGGTCGGTGCCGAAGTCCGGCATCCCTGCCACGAGCATCTCGAGCTTCACCATGCCGAGGGTCGAGTTGTTGTAGACCACGGCCTTCACAGGCACCTCGTGGAGCTTCATGGTGAGGAGCTCACCCATCAGCATGCCGAGACCACCGTCACCGCACATGGCGATCACCTGACGACGTCCTTCGACACCCTCAGCGGCACCGATGGCCTGCGGCAGCGCATTGGCCATCGTCCCGTGCCGGAAGGACGCGAGGAGGGTGCGGTCGGCCGTGGGGGTGATGTAGCGCGCGTGCCAGACATTGCACATGCCGGTGTCCGCGGTGAACACGGCGTCGTCGTCGGCGAGCTCGTCCAGGACGTAGGACACGTACTCGGGGTGGATCGGGGTGTGGTGCTCGATGTTCTTCGTGTAGGCGTCGACGACGTGCCGCAGGTTCTTCTCCTGCATCCTCAGCATCGACTCCAGGAAGCTGGCGTCCGACTTCTCCTCGATGAGCGGCAGGAGGTCAGTGATCGTGGCCGCGACGTCGCCGGTAACAGGGTAGGTGACCGTGGTCCGACGTCCGATGTTTCCGCCCTTGATGTCGATCTGGGCCGTCGTGGTGTCGCGCGGGAGGAACTCCGTGTACGGGAAGTCCGTGCCGAGCAGGATCAGCAGGTCCGCCTCGTCGAAGGCCTCCGAGCAGGCGCCGTAGCCGAGCAGACCGGACATCCCGACGTCGTAGGGGTTGTCGTAGTGGAGGAACTCCTTTCCACCGTAGGCGTGGCCCACCGGGGCCTTGACCTTCTGCGCCAGCGCGAAGACCTCGTCGCGGGCGTCGCGGCAGCCGGCGCCGCCGAACAGCGTGATCTTCTTCGCCTTGTTGACCGCGTCCGCCAGAGCCTGCAGCTCGCCCGACGCCGGGTGGACGACCGGCCGTTCCGCGGCGATGGCGGAGTTCAGCTGCGGGGACTCCACCGCGTCGTCGCCGGCGATGTCACCGGGCAGGACGAGGACGGAGACTCCGTTGCCCGCCATCGTCGACTGGATCGCGTGGTGCAGGATCGTCGCCCCCTGGGCGGCCGAATTCACCATCTCGCAGTAACCCGAGCACTCGGCGAAGAGCGCCTCCGGGTGGGTCTCCTGGAAGTAGTGCGAGCCGATGAACTGGGACGGGATGTGGCTGGCGATCGCCAGCACCTTCGCACCGTTGCGGTGGGAGTCGTAGAGCCCCTGGACCAGGTGGGTGTTACCCGGCCCGCACGACCCCGCACAGACGGCCAACTTCCCGGTGACCTGTGATTCCGCGCCGGCGGCGAAGGCGGCCGCTTCTTCGTTCCGGACGTGGAACCACTCGATGCTGCTGCGCTTCACCGCGTTGACCACAGGGTTCAGACTGTCGCCGACGAGGCCGAAGATCCGTCGCACTCCCTGGGCCTCCAGTGCTGCGACGAGTTGTTCCGCGTAATTGCGAGCCATGTGTGGACTGCTCCCGTGTAAGAGTGGTGGTCGGTACGTACCCTCCCGACACTAGGCCGATGTCCGTGAGGCCGCACGGAGAGGTTCATCACCCGGCCGGCAGGTGCGGCGCTGCGGAAATACCTATAGTTCCACTCCTTCACTACCCCCGTCGGCACACGTTCCACAGGTAAAGAATCACCCCAACTGCGCCTTTACGGTGACTGAGTCGACGAAGATCCGCTCACACTACATAGAGAGGGGAAGGAAAGTACCCTGAGCTTCTATGAAGCCCATGATCATCGACGCAGACACCGGCCGCGAACTGTGGACAGCCGCGGAGTGCGCCGACTACGCCGGGACGTCGCGTGGCACTTTCACCAGCTACGCCGGTCGCGACCGGGCCCCGAAACCGGCCACCAAACACCACGGGCTGACACTCTGGGACTCCGCGGAGATCAAGGAGTGGAACGCCGCCCGGAACGGCCGCACCCGGGACAACCAGTCCCCCACCAGCTGAGACCCGGGTGACACTTCTCCGGCGTTACTTCGCCCCGGGGATCTCCGGGGTCTGGCCGGTCTGCTCGTAGGTCTCGAGGATCGCGATCCGGCGCTGGTGGCGGTCCACACCCGACCACGGCTCGGCGATGAACGCGTCGACGATCTCCAGGATCTCCGCCTCGGAGTGCATACGCCCGCCGATGCCGATCAGCTGGGCGTTGTTGTGCTCCCGGGCGAGCTTCGCGGTCTCCACGGACCACGCCAGCGCACACCGGGCGCCGACCACCTTGTTCGCGGCGATCTGCTCGCCGTTGCCGGAACCGCCGAGCACGATGCCGAGCGACCCTTCGTCGTCAACGGTCTTGCGGGCGGCTTCGATACAGAAGGCGGGGTAGTCGTCCTCAGGGTCGAAGGTGTGGGCGCCGCAGTCGATGACGGTGTGCCCCTTCTCCTTGAGGTGGTCCGCGATGACATTCTTCATCTCGAATCCGGCATGGTCAGCACCGAGGTAGATACGCATGGCACCGAGTTTATCCGACGAAGAGGACCTGCAGTAGACGGTGGCCGAGTTTCCGACCCCGAACACGGCTCCCGAACACCGCTCCCGAACACGGACGTGGGGCCGGCGCCCACATGGACACCGGCCCCACACCGACGGGAACCTTGCCGAGCTCCGGTAGCCCGGTGCCGTTCCCGAACTTGTCGGCTACCCCGCGGCCCCGGACTCGGAGCTGCCGCCCTCAGACAGTGATCCGGTGACAGACTCGAGGGAACCCGTCAGATCCCATTCGCTGCTGCCGTCGAAGATCCCGGCCAGGGAACCTTCAGTGCTGAGCACTGTCAGATCGCCCTTGAGCAGGCCGAGACCGATCTCGAGCAGGTCGCCGAGAATGTCAGCGATTCCGGTGATTCCTTCAAGTGAACCCATAGTATTCATGCCCCTTGGACATGTGTGATCGATAAGGACGCAGAGAGGAATGTCAGCGGTTGGCGATCCTTCCGTATCCCCTGACCTGCCGACACCGCAGATACTATCGCAGGGGAACACTCCTCAGGGAGGAACCGTGAACGTTCCATACCCCCGGGGGTATGGCTGAGAGCGCCGGCGCGATGCCGCCCGAAGAGGACCACTCCCCCATGACCGACCAGAACCAGTACGGCCAACCACAGCAACCGGCACCGCAGAAGAAGCCGTTGCTCAAACGCGTGTGGTTCATCGTCCCGACGGTCCTCGTCGTCCTGGCGGGCGCCTTCAGCGGCGAAGACGCCCTGAGCCTCAACGGCGCGATGGACTGGAAGCTCGCCGACCCCGGCGGCGTGCCCCACAGCCAGACCTCCAGGAACGCCGCGAAGGGCGAGTGGACCGCCACCCTGTAGACGGGACCGCGGTCGCCCTACTCCGCGCTCGGGTCCTCCGTCCTGCTCTTCTTCAGCTCGAAGAAGTGCTCGTAGCCGCCCAGGGTGACTGCGGCGTCGAAGATCCTGCCGGCGTCCTCACCCCGCGGCACACGGGTCAGGACCGGGCCGAAGAAGGCGCGGCCGTCCAACTCCACCACCGGGGTTCCCACGTCGTCACCGACCTTGGCGAGGGCGGTCGAGTGGTAGCTCCGCAGCGTCGGCTCCCAGGCCCCGGCGTCGTCCCCACGGGAATGCGCTGCACCGGCGTAGTCGGCGGAGAGTCCGACCTCCTCCAGGACCTCCGCGATGAGGTCGTCGTAGGCGCCCTCCCCGGCACGTCCCCCCTGCCCCTGGTCGTGGATCCGGGTGCCCATCGCGGTGTACAGCGCGTCGACTTTCTCCGGTTCCTTCGTGTACACCGCCGCCGCCACCAGTGCCGGACCCCATGCCGCCTCGATCTTCGAGGCGTAGTCGGCCGGGATGTCCTTGTCCTCGTTGAGCACCGCCAGGCTCATGGGGGCGAACGTCACCTCGATGTCACGGACGGTCTCGACCTCCTTGATCCAGCGGCTCGTGACCCACGCGAACGGGCACGTGGCGTCGAAGTACAGGGCGACAGGCGTGCTGGTGCTGCTCATGGTGATGCTCCTCGGTGTGTGCGTCCAGGTGTCCGGCCCCGAGGATACGCGCAGCTGTACCTTCGCCTGCCTTCTCCTGCCTTCGCCGAGGTGCTCCCGAGCCGCTCATGAGCCGCTCCTGACCCGACCCATCTCCGGACAGGACGCTCCGGGCCGACTATCGTGGTTCCCTATGAGTTCAACCAATCTGACCCGATCCGAGGCTGCCGCGCGGTCGGACCTGATCACGGATGTCCACTACGCCATCGACCTCGACCTCACCGAGGGCGGGAAGCTGGACCACAGGACGTTCTCGTCGGTGACCACCGTGACGTTCACCGCCACGAAGGCGGGGTCCACCTTCATCGACCTGCGCGCCGAAGAGGTCTCCACGGTGGAGCTGGACGGCGAGGACATCCTCCCGCTCGCCCTCCCCGGTGACGGTGAAGGACGGTACGACGAGACCCGCGGTCTCCAGCTCGACAACCTCACCCCGGGACGCCACGAACTGACCGTCGTCGCCGAGTCCCTCTACTCCACCACCGGTGAGGGCCTGCACCGGTTCAAGGACCCGGCGGACAACCGGGTCTACATGTACACCCAGTTCGAGGCGGCTGACGCCAAACGCGTCTTCGCCTGCTTCGACCAGCCCGACATCAAGGCCACCTACGAGGTCGCCGTCCACACCCCCACCGACTGGACCGTGGTCACCAACAACACGGTGTCCACGACGACCACCGGTGGTGAGAAGACCGGCGAGACCACCCACCGCGCCGTCGTCGACTACCAGCTGTCCACCTACCTCATCGCCTTCTGCGTCGGCCCCTGGTACCACGTGACGGACTCCTGGACCGGGTCACTGACCCCCACCCCCGAGGTCGAGGGTGTCACCGACACCCGCCTCGTGCCGGAGGGGGAGATCACCGTCCCGCTGGGCCTGTACGTCCGGCAGTCCCTGGCGGAGTACCTCGACGCCGACGTCCTCTTCGACGTCACGAAGTCCGGCTTCAACTACTACGCGAAGAACTTCGGCGTCGCCTACCCGTTCCACAAGTACGACCAGATCTTCTGCCCCGAGTACAACATGGGGGCGATGGAGAACGCCGGGTGCGTGACCATCCGCGACGAGTACGTGTTCCGCTCCGCCGCCAGCCACTACGAGTACGAGCGCCGGGCGGACACCATCCTCCACGAACTGGCCCACATGTGGTTCGGTGACCTGGTGACCATGCGCTGGTGGGACGACCTGTGGCTCAACGAGTCCTTCGCCACCTGGTCCTCGGCCATGGCGCAGACCCACGCCACCGAGTACGACACCGCCTGGGTGACCTTCGCCAACAAGGAGAAGTCCTGGGCCTACGCCCAGGACCAGCTGCCCAGCACCCACCCTGTCTTCTCCGGGGCCAACGACCTCGTCGAGGTCGACGCCAACTTCGACGGCATCACCTACGCCAAGGGCGCCTCACTGCTCAAGCAACTCGCCGCCTA
Organism: Corynebacterium sp.; assembly: GCF_022712195.1. Classification (GTDB taxonomy): domain Bacteria; phylum Actinomycetota; class Actinomycetes; order Mycobacteriales; family Mycobacteriaceae; genus Corynebacterium. The sequence continues at coordinate 30,363 of NZ_JALAGY010000084.1, forward strand.
CGTCGGACTGGAGCCCTTCTTCGCCGGCATCCGCGCCCACTTCGTCAACCACGCCTGGGGCAACGCCACGTTCGACGACCTGCTCGGGGCGCTGGAGAAGGCTTCCGGGCGCGATCTGTCGGACTGGGCGGACCAGTGGCTCAAGACCACCGGCATCAACACCCTCGGCACCGAGACCGACGTGAAGGACGGCGCCTACACCTCCTTCGCCGTCACCCAGTCCGGGGCCCGTCCGGGCGAGGGCGAGACACGCACCCACCGCCTCGCCGTCGGCCTGTACGACAACGAGGACGGCACCGTCGTACTGCGCCGCCGCGTCGAGACGGACGTGGAGGGCCCCTCCACAGAGGTCCCGGAACTCGTCGGCGAACGGAAGGCCGACCTCGTCCTCGTCAACGACGACGACCTCGCCTACGGCTTCCTCGCCCTCGACGACGACTCCCTCGCCACCGCCGTGGACAACATCGACGGAATCTCCGACCCCATGGCCCGCTCCCTGATCTGGTCGGCGACGTGGCAGATGACCCGCAACGCCCAGATGCGCGCCCGCGACTTCGTGTCCCTCGTCGTCCGCGGCGCCTGGGCCGAGACACAGCTCGGTGTGCTGGAGCAGATCCTCGCCCAGGCCATCGGCGCCGTCGAGAACTACTCGGCACCGTCCTGGCGGCCGGAGGGACGTACCCTGCTGCTCAACGGGCTGCGGGCCGGTGCCGAGCGCACCGATGGCCAGGCCCGTCTCGCCTTCGTCCGCGCCTACGCCAACGCTGCGCAGGACGCCGGCTCCGTCGCCTGGCTGCGCGGCCTGCTGGGCATCGGTGACGTCGCGGGCGAGGAACTCCTGCCCGGTTTCACCGTGGACCAGGACCTGCGCTGGCGCCTGCTCACCGCACTCGTCGGCGCGGTCGACGTCCTCGACGACGACGAGGCCGAGGCGCTGATCGCCGCCGAGGAACAGGCCGACCGGTCGTCGTCCGGACGCATGAACGCCGTCAAGGCGCGCACCGCCCGCCCCGACATCGACGTCAAACGGACCGCCTGGAACACCATCACCCTGGAGGGACGGCAGCTGGGCAACCTGGAGCTGCGCAACATGATCGCCGGCCTGACCCACGTCGGCCAGGACGAACTTCTCTCCCCGTTCGGCCCGGAGTACGTGCAGCGCGCCGTGGACATGTGGGAGGAGCTCTCCTCGGAGATGGCGTTGCGCACCCTCGACGGCCTGTTCCCCTCCTGGGCCGGCTACGAGGACGTCGCCGACGACCTGCGCGCCACCGCCGCCGACGAGGCCACGCCCGCGGGCCTGCGCCGCGTGCTGTCCGAGGGACTGTCGCGCGCCGACCGTGCCGCCGCCGCCCGGAAGTTCGACGCACGCTGATGAACCGACCGCAGAGCTTCTACGACGCCGTCGGCGGTGAGGACGTCTTCCGCCGCATCGTCCACGAGTTCTACCGCCGGATCCCGGACGACGACATCCTCGGCCCGATGTACCCGGCCGACGACCTCGCCGGCGCCGAGGACCGCCTGCGCTGGTTCCTGGTGCAGTACTGGGGCGGGCCGCAGACCTTCAGCGAGCAGCGCGGCCACCCCCGCCTGCGGATGCGTCACATGCACTTCCCCATCGACCCGGCGGCCCGCGACCGCTGGCTGGAGATCATGGGCGCCGCGCTGGCGACCGTCAGCGACGACGACCTGCCCGAGGCACCCCGGCAGGCGATGTGGGACCACATGACCCGCGTCGCGGACATGCTGGTCAACCGGCTGCAGTAGGTAACCGCACCTCTACCTCGGCGACGGGATCCGTGCCAGGCCGCCCGGGCGCGGGACGTACGCCGTGCCGAACAGGGCGTCGACCCTGATCCACGAACCGGTGGTGCTGACCCGGATCAGGTCGTACCCGCGCAGGTCGGCACGCTTCGGCTCCACCACCAGGCCCAGGGCCCCGAGCGCCGCCACCACCCTGCCGGTGATCTCCACGGTGCCAGAATCCTGCGGCCCGGACAGCGTCAGCAGCGTCTGGTCCAGCAACGACGGCGGCAGACCCGCGGGCCCCGAGTGCTCGTCCGCCTCACGCTGCATCCCCGCGAACAGCTCCCGCACGTCGGCGGCGGGGACGGTGTCGACGAGGGTGTACCCGGACGCCGGTGGCGCCGTCCCCGTCCACAGCAGCGACACCACCGACCCGAGGACCACCGGCGTCGGCGCGTCGTCCCCACCGGAGACGCCTGCGACGGCGTCAGCGGCGGCGGCGAGCACCCGGGGCAGCGGGTCCACGAGGACCACCGCGTCATCGCTCGACGGCACGGCGTGGATCCGCTCGGCGACGATGCACCCCAGCGGGGTCGAGAAGATGACGTCCGCCATGTCCTCCCCCACCCGGACCACCCGGGCCATGGCACCGCTGTCCATTCGCAGCACGCGGGTCGCCACCGCGGCCGTCCGCCGCAGTTCAGACACCCGCGACGCGGCACGGCCGTCCGCCGGGGCGGACAGCGTCAACGACAGTTCTTCGGCGGGGCCGGACCCCGGCAGGTTGAGCATCATGGGGTCCAGCGTATCGCCCGTGCTCGCTGCCGGACGCCGGAGGTCGCTACCGGCCGCGCCCGCCGAGCACGGTGTCGCCGCCGGCGGTACCGTCCTGCGCCGCCTCCTCGTCGTCCAACGGGATGAGGAACGTGTTGATGACCTCCAGGTCACTCTCCGACCAGTCACGGGACTTCCCCGAGATCGGGTCCACGGCGACGTTGACGGTGTCGACCACCGCGACGAGCCGGTGCTGCGCGTTCCTGATGTACTGACGCATCTTGAAGGACTTCACCCCGACCTGGTAGATGAACGACTCCACCACCAGGGCGACCTCACTGGACGACACGGACTTCTGGTAGTCCACCGACGCCCACCGCACGACGAACGCCGGCACCGCCATGTCGATCTCCGTGACGACGTCCCGGACGAAGTCGATGCGGGCGTCCTGGGAGAACTCCAGGTACGCCGCATTGTTGACGTGCTGGAACTGGTCGAAGTCCGACCAGCGGAGGTTCACCCGTGTGCTGTGGTAGCGGGTACCGGTGGCCTCGTGGTCAACAAAAGGCATCGAAGTCTCTCCTTACACAGGCCAAGGACCCCAGCGTGTGACGCTGAGGCCCTGCCTGAACGGCTACGCCGCAGTAGTCCTGTTTTGTCTCCTGGAGGATTCTATCGGGAAAGACGGCGATGTGTTACCCGGGTGGGGCGCGCGGCGTCCGCACCCAGGCGCTCGACCTTGTTCTTCTCGTAGTCCTCGAAGTTGCCCTCGAACCAGAACCACTGCCCTTCCGCCACATTGCCCTCCCAGGCCAGGATGTGGGTACAGGTGCGGTCCAGGAACCAACGGTCGTGCGAGATGACCACCGCACACCCCGGGAACTTCTGCAGCGCATTCTCCAGGGAGCTCAGGGTCTCGACGTCCAGGTCGTTGGTCGGCTCATCCAGCAGGATCAGGTTGCCGCCCAGCTTCAGGGTCAGCGCGAGGTTCAGACGGTTGCGCTCACCACCGGAAAGGACCTTCGCCGGCTTCTGCTGGTCGCCGCCCTTGAACCCGAAGGCCGACAGGTACGCGCGGGACGGCATCTCGTTCTGGCCGACGATGATGTAGTCGAGACCGTCCGAGACGATCTCCCAGACCGTCTTCTCCGGGTCGATGTTCTCACGGTTCTGGTCGACGTAGCTCAGCTGCACCGTCTTACCCACGACGACCTCGCCGGCGTCCGGCTCCTCGAGACCGACGATGGTCTTGAACAGCGTGGACTTACCGACACCGTTCGGGCCGATCACGCCGACGATGCCGTTACGCGGCAGAGTGAAGGACAGGTCCTTGATCAGCGTACGGCCGTCGAACCCCTTGGTGAGGTTCTTGACGTCGACGACCTGGTTGCCCAGGCGCGGCGGCGTCGGGATCTGGATCTCCTCGAAGTCGAGCTTCTTGTACTGCTCGGCTTCCGCGGCCATCTCCTCGTAACGCTGGAGACGTGCCTTGTTCTTGGCCTGACGCGCCTTGGCACCGGACCGGACCCAGGCGAGCTCCTCCTTCAGCCGCTTCTGCAGCTTCTGGTCCTTCTTGCCGGCGACCTCGAGGCGCTCGGCCTTGGTCTCCAGGTACTTCGAGTAGTTGCCCTCGTAACCGTGGAGCTTGCCGCGGTCGACCTCGCAGATCCACTCGGCGACGTGGTCCAGGAAGTAACGGTCGTGGGTGACCGCCAGGACGGCGCCCTTGTAGTTGGCGAGGTGGTTCTCCAGCCACAGGACGCTCTCCGCGTCCAGGTGGTTGGTCGGCTCGTCGAGCAGCAGCAGGTCCGGCTCGCTGAGCAGCAGCTTGGCCATGGCCACACGGCGACGCTCACCACCGGACAGGTGGGTCACCATCTCCTCCGACGGCGGGCAGCGCAGGGCGTCCATCGCCTGCTCGATCTTGGAGTCGAGCTCCCACGCGTCAGCGGCGTCGATCTTCTCCTGGAGTTCGGTCATCTCCTCCATGAGCTCGTCGGTGTAGTTCGTCGCCATCTCCTCGGCGATGGCCTCGTACCGGGTCTTGATCTCGAAGATCTCGCCGAGGCCCTCCTCCACGTTCCCGCGGACGGTCTTCTCCTCGTTCAACGGCGGCTCCTGCAGCAGGATGCCGACGGTGGCCCCCGGATCGAGGAAGGCGTCGCCGTTGGACGGCTGGTCGATGCCCGCCATGATCTTCAGGAGCGAGGACTTGCCGGCGCCGTTCGGCCCGACGACGCCGATCTTCGCACCCGGGTAGAAGCTCATGGTGACGTTGTCCAGGACAACCTTCTCACCGTGCGCCTTGCGTACGTTCCTCATCGTGTAGATGAACTCGGCCAATGTGTTCCCTCCGGTTCGCGCGGCTGCGTGCACCTGTGCATCCAGCCCTGTCGTATACGGTTGACGAGCCTACCCCACCGGGCCGGGGTTACCCGAAGCTGCGTTCCGGCGGTCGCTCGTCCGGGGCCGACGGCATCGTGCAAGCGTACGAAGTCGAGCCTCAAGCCATCGGCAGGGCACCTCCGGACCATTCTGTGCTCGGTTCGGTACACGTGGCGGCGCCGGAGGACATGAGCGCCGGGTGCCACGTCCAGACGGCCTCCGGCAGGCTCTCCCGATGCGCCACAGCCCGCCCCCTGATGCGGGGCAGGACCGCCCGCCGTATGTCGTCGGCCACCTCTCCGGCGGCGAGGCGGATGCACTGGTTCGTGTAGTGCTGCAGTGCCCAGCCGAGGTGGGTTGCCTCGTTGTCCTTCCACCTCTCCCTGATGAAACTCCGTAGCGTGGTCCCGTGCCCGTCGACGGCGTGGTACATGAAGCTGTCGATCTCGACCGCGACCTTCGCCTCAGGGATCACCAGGTCGTAGCAGTAGTTCCCGACCATCTGGTTGAGGAGCACGGTCACCGGGAGGTCGGCCAGTGCCTCCCGGACGATCTCGAAGGCCCGCCTCTCCAACAGGCTCACCGCACCGACGGGTGTGTCCCGGACCAGTGCCCTGGCACGCTCCCGGTGGCCGGACGACAGGGACAGGTCCTCCTCCAGGACCTCGCCCCCACCCTTACCGCGGTACGCCTCCGCCAGGAAAGTCCGGAGGTCAGCGTCGGGGAGGTCAGCGTCCATCGCCGCCTGCAACGGGCTGACCAGCAGGAACCCCCGCCCTTCCCTGAGCCCGCCGGGGACCCCTGACCGAATCGTCGCACAGTCGGTGGTTCGTCCCGGCCCCGGGTGCCTGGCCTGCACCGGCCAGGTGACAGGCTCACCGGTGTAGAGCTCCATGGCCGTCCTGCCCGTGTACACCAGCCCCCGGAGCTCGTGGAGTCCCCGCAGAGTGAGCATGTCGTCCGGCGGCTCCGAGCTGTAGATGCCCCGGGCGAGGCGGTACAACCTCCCGTCACGGACCTCGCGTTGGATCTGCCTTCTCGTTCTGGTGTCGAGGAGTTGGCCCGTCGACCAGAAGATCCTGTCTGTGCCGCCCGTACTGTTCATGACGCGCATCTCCGATGGTCTCGGACGGGGCCACCGGGTACCGAGTCGAGCCCGGTACCGCCGGTGCGGGGGGCGTCAGAACGGGGCCGACGGTTCGCCGGCGGTGGCGAGCTCCTGGTCGGTGTCCCCGGGCACCGCGTCACCGTCGCCCGCGCCGACGCCGTCGGTGCCGGTGTCGGCGACTGCGGCGAACCCGCCGAAGGACGTCGCCTCCGCGCCGGCGGCACCGGAACCCGCCCCCGGACCGTCCTGCGGCTCCCTGACCTTGTCACGCTGCGACCAGGTAGACGTGGAGTGGCTCAGGTCCAGCCCGACGTTCGTGGCGGTGAGGCGCCACACGGTCTCGGGGATCTCCTTGCCCTCCCTGTTCTTCCGGGGGTTCTCCGGCACGTAGGAGTAGGAGTTCATCCTCCCCACGATCACCAGGGGCGCCCCTGTCACCACGCTGGTCAGAACATGGTCGGCCATCCGTCCCCCGCACTGCACCTCGATGAACAGGGTGCCGGAGTCCTTCCACTGCCCGTTGTCGTTCCAGCTCGGTGTGGACGCCATACGGAACGTCACGAGCTTCGGGATCGTCCGGTGTCGTGCAGGATGGGTCGCGGCGAACCCGGTCATCGTCACGGACATCTGTTGTGTGGCCATCGCCGGCACACTCCTCCCCCGGGTCCCCCGGGATTCACGGCCCCCTCGGCCGCTGGGCCGGGGATGCCTGCCGGCGGCCGGTGGAGCCGACCCCCACCTCGTTCCCCCGGTGGAGCCATCCTCCCCACTGGCGTGACGCCGGGTCAACGACGACGGCGCGGCTGTGGACAACACGCCGTAAACCGGACGGAAACTGTCCACAGTCCCCTGCGACGTGCCGGGCTACTCCGCCCCGGAACCGGTGTCGCGGTGCCGCTGGACACGTCGGGTCTTCTCGCTGTGCACGTAGCCCTGCACCTCGTCCCCACGGTACTCGGTGCGGTAGTAGGCCTCGGCGTCCCCGTCCCTCCCCTCCCGGAGGTCGGCGAGCATGGCGTTGTACGCGTCGAGGTCAGCCTCGTTGTCGCGTTCGGCCTTGCGGTCGTAGCGGGCGGCCTCCTTGCGGTCCTGCCGCAGCCACTGCACCGCGTGGGCGGTACTGACCACCAGCAGAGGCAGTTCGCTGAGGCCCCAGGCGATGGCGCCACCGGTGTGCTGCTGCTCCATCAGGTCGACGTCGAACGGCAGCTGCAGGGACAGGTAGTACGACTCCGCCAGCGGTTGCGCCATCTGCATCATCGCAATCCCGAACCAGGCGTGGAACGCCATGGAGGCGAGGGTCATCAGCAGTTTCATGAAGGGGCTGAGCTGCCGGGGCGCGGCGTCGACGCCGATGACGACCCAGTAGAAGATGTACCCGGAGATCAGGAAGTGGACCATCATGAACAGGTGGCCGGCGTGCTCGGACGCGAGGTCACTGTACAGGTCAGACAGGTACAGCGCGTAGAACCCGACGACGAACTGGAAGGACGCGACGATCGGGTTGGTGAGGAACCGGGACACCGGGTTGTTGATGAAGACCACCAGCCACTCACGCGGCCCCTGCAGTCCGTCCCGTCCGGCCGGACGCAGCGCGCGGAGCAGCAGCGTCATGGGGCCCCCGAGCACCCAGAACACCGGGATCAGCATGGTCAGCGCCATGTGCTGCAGCATGTGCGGGGCGAACATGGCCATGGAGTACATGCCCAGGCCCGAGCAGGTGACGAAGATGAGCACGAGGTTGCCCAGCGTCCACCACACCAGGCGGCTCGTCCTCCACTCCACGCCGCGCCGGCGCACCACGATCCACGCCCACATGTACACCGCCTGCAGCAGCAGGGCGACGGTTCCGAAGACCAGGTCGAAGCGCCAGTTGGTCAGCACCGCGGCGAGGCTGAACGGCTCGGTGACGTCGAAGCCCATGATCAGCTCGGCCGGGGTGATGTCCACGACCGCCTCGACGGGCGGGGGGATGCGGGTCAGCGACAGCGCCACGCCGACGGTGCCCGCCATCACGAACACCTCGACCAGCGCCAGACGGACGAAGGGCCGCCGCCACCACGCGCCCGACGCACCGGCGCCCGGTGCGTCCAGCTGCGGGATCGTCGAGCGACGGTGCGCGAACCCGATCGCCGCGAGGATGAGCGTCAGCGCCGCCTTGGCCGCGATTACCCGGCCGTAGTCGGTGGTGAACCACTCGGAGAACGACAGGCGGATTCCCGCGTTGATCAGCCCGGAGACGGCTATGCCGATGATGCTGAACAGTGCGACGACGCTGTAGCGCCGGGTGATCTCGGCCAGGAACGGGCCCCGTCGGGCGGCGTGGGCGACCAGTGCCATGAGCCCGCCGATCCAGATGGCCGACAGGATGATGTGCCACAGCAGCGAGTTCACGCCGTAGTCGTGGTTGCCGCCGGACGCGGAGTGCCCCTCGAGGGCGATCGGGATCAGGGAGGCGACGGCGATGACGAAGAACACCGGCTGCCAGATCCACCGTCGGGTCAGCAGGGACAGGACGGTGACCGCGGCGGCGATACCGGCGATCCACAGCATCGCCTTCGCCGTCGACACCTGGGCGATCGCGACGTCCCACATCGACGGCTGAAGTGTGTCCGCCAGCGGCAGGCCGGAGGCGTCGGAGAGGTAGAGCGGGACCAGCAGCAGCGCACACACCGCCCACCCGGCCATGGCCCACGTCCCGGTGCGGGACGCCCGGAAACCGTCGAGGTCCAGGTAGCCGTCCTTCCGCGGCTGGGCGCCGAAGGCGCTCATCAGGAACGAGCCGACGCCGAGGCAGGCCAGAACCGTGCCGGTGCCCCTGACCAGCGGCACGCCCCAGGAGGTCACGGGGCCGGGGTCGGAGATGCCGAGGACCGCCAGCGACTGCCCGAAGAAGGCGTCGCCGATGACCGCGGCGACGAGACCCGCCATCACCGCGGCGATGACGTAGAGGGCGACCGGGGAACCGAGCTGGCCCCCGCGGCGGGTGGGGGGCGGGGAGTTCCTGTCCGGGGATCCAGTGGCTGATTCGGTGGCTACGGCCGCGTCTGACATGTCCTGAACGTTACTAGCTGGGACCCCTGTACCCCGATTCCACGCCCCACGGTCCGCGTGCACTACGATGTCTAGCGCAAGCCTCCGTAGCTCAGTGGATGAGAGCAACCGGTTTCTACCCGGTCGGTCGCGGGTTCGAATCCTGCCGGGGGCGCCACGAGGGGCCCCGGTCCCTGCCGGACGCCAGGTACCTGAACGGTGCCAGCAGCAGCCCCGCCACCGTCGAGGCGTACCACCGGAGGGCGCGGTCGAGCGGCCCCCAGGCCAGCAGCCACGTCGCCACCAGAGCCAGCACCAGGCAGATGCCGAGAACCACCAGCTGCCCCTGGTCGCTGACGCTCCCGCCGAGCGTGGGCTGCAGGGCGCGCACGACGAAGCCGTGGACGACGTAGACCGAGAGACTGTTGCGTCCGACGGTGGCGAGCAGTGAGTTGCGCTCCCCCACCCACGCCAGCAGCGCGAGGGTCATCAACATCGCCGCCACGTCGAGGACCAGACGGATGGCGGCCCCGTCGACGACGCCGACACCGAAGTGGACGAACCTGTCGTTGCCGTAGAACCAGTCGTTGTTGAGCTCGTCGACGTAGAAGAAGCCGACCATGGTCACGGCGGCGACGGTGAGGGCGACCCTGCGTCCCACGTCAAGGCTGCCCGCCCACTGCAGCATCCGCGCCCCGTAGAGCTTCCCGACGACGAAGAAGGGCCAGAAGACCAGGGTGCGGACCACGGAGAGTTCACTGTCGACGGCGGGCACCGCGGCACCGACGAGGCCGGTCACCAGGGAGACGGCGAGCACCGTCCGGGGGAAGCGTTCGATGAGGGGGACGGTGAGCGTCCACCACGCCATCGACAGGAGGAACCACGAGTACCAGAAGGGGGTGAGGAAGTCGTAGTCCGGGGACAGGCCGAACAGCTGCATCCACATCCACATCAGCGGGAGCACCGTGGCCAGCAGGACGAGGAAGACGAGAATGCGCTCTGCGAGCCGGTTGGACTTCGCGGTGATGCCCGCCAGGAAGATGAACGCGGGCATGTGGAACGAGTAGATGAGGTACATCGGCGCACGCAGGACGTCAGCGTCCCACGGCGACGCCCGTGCCAGCAGATGGCCGAGGACGACGGTGAAGATGAGGACACCTTTTGCGCGGTCGAGGCGATGATTGCGGGTGGACATCCGGCCACCCTAACGCGGACGGGACCCCTCAGGCACGGCCGGCGAGGAATCTCCGCCGCATCCGGTCGGGCCGCCGGAACAACCAGGCGCCTCCACACGACATGAGCACCCGGAACAGCCCCAGGCACAGGACGACCGTGATCCCGCCGAGGATCAACGGCTGCAGGGGCAGCCCGGGGTCGGACGGGAGAACGAGGTCGAAGGCGAAGGTGACGGTGGCCAGCACCATGATGTGCATCAGGAACACCGGCAGCGTCCGCGCGCCGACCCTGCTGAACGGCACGGTGACCCGCCAGGACTCCATGCAGGAGAAGATGCTGATCACGGCGATGATCCCCACCGTCGCGAGGAACAGTCGCACCGGGCCGTTGAGCCCGAAGTTGAAGTGGTCGTAGCTCGCGTCGATCCAGATGGCGACTGCGGCGTAGACCGTCACGGAGACGGCGACGACGAGCAGCGACCGGCGTTGCGCCATCCGGTGGATCCACGGTGCGGCGTACATGCCCAGCAGGTAGAAGAAGTAGGTGTGAAGGATGTCGTTCCACGGCCAGCCGAATTCCGCCGTGGGACTCGCCACGCTCACCGCACCGGCCAGGATGAGCTGGAGCACCGGCGGAACCCGGCGCGTCAGCTTCGACACCACGGCGAACAGTGCGAGCGCGTAGAGGAACCACAGGTAGGACTCCGGGCCGAGGACCGCTCTGCCGATGTTCTCCAGCATCGAGGCCCAGTTCGCCGGGTCGACCCCGGGTGGTGGCGGGACGGCTCCACTGTGCCCGACGGAGGTGGGCGGCACCATCGACAGCCAGATCTCACGGACAGGGACCCAGACCACGAACAGCCAGACCATGATCCACACGCGCCGGTCGGCGAAGGAACGCCAGCTCTCGGAGAGCGCCTTCGCCGCGAACAGTCCCGTCAGCAGGAAGAACAGCGGCATGCGTAGTGGGCCGAGCATCAGGTTGATGCGTTCCCATTCGCCGGTCCCGTAGCCGTTGTTGTTCAGGTTGATGACCGCGTGCCCCGCCACGACGAGGAGGATGCAGAAGCCCTTGGCCGCGTCCACCCACCCGACCCGTCCGATACGAGGGGTGCCCGACGACGGTGGGGTCACTTCGGGGGGCACCGCATCCGCTCGCTCTCTGGAGATTCTTCACACTACTTCTGGGATGTCTGCGACTGACGCTACTACGGGCAGTCCCCCGCCCGGGCGACGGGCCGGGCCCGGGCCGGGGCCGGGGGCGCCCCCAGCTAACCGAAGGTCAGTCCGAACACCGGGACGGCCAGTCCGAAGACGGTGAGGGTGATCAGGAAGACCGCGATGACGTTCAGCCAGAACCCGCCCTTGAGCATGTCGCCGGCCTTGACGTACCCCGACCCGTAGGCGATGGCGTTGGGCGGTGTCGCCACCGGCAGCATGAAGGCGCAGGTCGCGGCGAGTGCGGTGGGGATCACCAGGAACATCACGTTCATGTCGTTGTTCGCGGTCAGCCCGATGCCCACGGCGACGCCGCCCATGATCGGCAGGAACGTCGCGGCGGTGGCGGTGTTGGAGGTGAACTCGGTGAGGATGAGCACCACGCCGGCGATGGCGAACACCAGCAGCACCAGCGGGAGGGCGTCCATGCCCTTGGCCATCTCACCGATCCACAGCGACAGACCGGAGGCGGACACCATGGACGACAGTGCGAGACCGCCGCCGAAGAGGATCAGGACGTCCCACGGGACCTCCTTGGTGTGCTCCCAGTCCATGACACGGGTGCCGCGACTGTTGACCGGGATGACGTACATCAGGACCGCGGCCGTCATGGCGATGGCGGCGTCGGCGATGGTGATCGACCACCAGGACACGTACTCGGCGAGCAGCGGGAAGGAGATCCACGCCACCGCGGTGCACACGAAGATGACGCCGGCGGTGACCTCTGCACGGGTGACGGCACCCATGTTGTCGATCTCCTTGCGGATCAGTTCCTTGCCTCCCGGGATCTCGTCCATCTCCGGCTTGAAGACGGTGACGAGGACGAGCCAGGCCAGGACGGTGAACACGATGGCGAGCGGCAGGCCGACGGCCATCCACTTGCCGAAGCCGATCTCGATGCCGTGGCTCGAGGACATGTACGCGGCCATCAGGGCGTTGGGCGGGGTGCCGATCAGCGTGCCGAGGGAACCGATGGAGGCTGCGTAGGCGATGGCCAGCATCAAGGCGGTGGCGAACTTCTTCTGGTTCTGGTGCCCGCCGACGCGTTCCGCGGTCAGCGCCAGCACCGACACGCCGATGGGCAGCATCACCACGGCGGTGGCGGTGTTCGACACCCACATCGACATGAACCCGGTGGCGACCATGAAGCCCAGGACCAGCTGCTTGGGCTTCGTCCCGACCCACAGCACCACCAGCAGTGCCACCCGTCGGTGCAGACCCCACCGTTGGATGCCGAGTGCGAGGATGAACCCGCCCATGAACAGGAAGATCGTGGGTTCGGCGTAGGCGACGGAGACGTCGCCGAAGCCGGCGACCTGGAGCACCGGGAAAGCCACCAGGGGAACCATCGCGGTCGCCGCGAGCGGCAACGCCCCGGTCATCCACCAGGCGCCCATCAGGACCGCCACGGCGGCGGTCACACGGATCGTGTCGATGTCGAACGGTCCGTTGTCGTCGTCCGGGTAGGCCTCGTTGACGAGGTCCGCCCCGTTCGACGGGAAGATGAAGTAGATGACGACGGCGAGCAGGAGGCCGACGCCGAGGCCGATGAACTTCTTGCGGTTGTTGGCGCGTTCGACGTCGCCGGCCTGCCGCTGCTCCTCTGTGTTCTGAACTTCCGTGTTCTGATCCTCTGCGGTGGGGTTGTCGGCCACCGACAGGGCGTCTGGGTCGGACGGGCGCCCGCCCTCTCCGGCTGTGTGAGACATGTCGTGATCCTCTCGTGGACAGTGAACGTCAATCACAAGAGTAAGGCCATTAGTATCCCGAGGCTAATGGTGTCCCGAACGGGGTTGACGGCCCATTCCCCTGGCCGGCTCCGCCCCGACAGGTTCCGACTCTCCGTCGGCGCCGGCTCCCCGTGTAGCCTAAAGTGGCACTTCACCCCGTCCACACCGAGGAGTCCCGCCATCGTGTTCCGTCGTTCCCGCCGTCCCGCCTCCCTCCCAGCTCCGGGCCCGGACCGTGTCGCCGTCGTGACCGGCGCGTCGTCGGGTATCGGGCAGGCGATCGCGGTGGAGCTCGGCTGCCGCGGACACAACCTCCTCCTCGTCGCCCGGACGCCCGGCCCGATGGAACAGGTCCGGGAGGAACTCGCCACCGCCCGTCCGGACGTCCGCGTGGAGATCCGCGCCTGCGACCTCGCCGACTCCGCGGCCCGCGCCGTGCTCATCGACGAACTCAGGACGCGCGACGTCCACATCATCGTCAACTCCGCGGGCGTGGCCACCTTCGGCCAGTTCCGCAAGCTGGACCCGTCCTATGAACGGCTCCAGTTCGAGCTGAACGCCACCGCGGTGTTCGAGCTCACCGCCGCGGTGCTGCCGGGGATGGTGGACGGCGGCGACGCGGGCATCGTCAACGTGGGCTCGGTCGCCGGCAATGCCGCCATCCCGAACAACGCCACCTACGTGGGCACCAAGGCGATGGTCAACACCTTCACGGAGGCGCTGCACTACGAGCTGAAGGACACCGGTGTGCGGTGCACCCTGCTGGCCCCCGGGCCGGTGCGCGAGGAGGTGAAGGACGACGCGGAGCGGACGGTCGTCGACCGTGCCACCCCGGACTTCGTGTGGACGACGTACCCGGACTGCGCGACGGAGACGCTCGACGCCCTCGCCGCGAACAGGCTGCGCGTCGTCCCCGGCGGGCTGTCGAAGGTGGCCAACGTGCTGTCCACCTACCTTCCCCGGCGGCTGACCGCCCCCCTGTTCGGCGCGGCGTACTCACGCATGGCTGAAGACTAGAGACGACGAGAGACGACGAGAAAGGTCCTGCAACCATGACCCCGAACCAGATCGCCAAGAACGACCGGATCGTCTGGGCCGACTGCGAGATGACCGGGCTCGACCCGGACCGGCACGTCCTGGTCGAGATCGCCGTCGTCGTCACCGATGCCGACCTGACCCCGCTGGATGACGGCATCGACATCGTCATCCACGCCACCGAGGACGAGCTCGCCGGGATGGACGACTTCGTCACGAAGATGCACGCCGACTCCGGTCTCACCGAGCAGATCCGTGAGAGCGCGGTGGGCGTCGCCGACGCCGAGGCCCGCGTGGTGGAGTACCTGAAGAAGTACGTGCCGGTCGCCGGCGCCGCACCGCTGGCGGGGAACTCCATCGCCAGCGACCGCAAGTTCATCTCCCGCTACATGCCGGATCTGGACGCGTTCCTTCACTACCGCATGATCGACGTCTCCTCCATCAAGGAACTCGCCCGCCGCTGGTACCCGCGGGCGTACAGCAACCAGCCGGACAAGGGGATGCAGCACCGGGCGTTGGCCGACATCCGCGAATCCATCCGTGAGCTCGACTACTACCGTCGTGCGCTGTTCGTCCCCGCTCCCGGCCCCACCAACGGTGAGGCGAAGGAGTTCGCCCGGCAGGCGTCCGACGCCACCCCGGTCTGACGGTGAGCGGCCCGTTTGGCGCGGTCGACGGGCGTGGTCTAGTATGAATCCCGCTGCAGCAACGACGCCGGGCCTGGTTGCCGTTATGCATGCATGGTGGCTGTAGTTCAGCTGGTAGAGCACCAGGTTGTGATCCTGGGTGTCGCGGGTTCGAGTCCCGTCAGCCACCCCGAAGAACGGACCCGGTACCCTGCTCCGCAACGGAGAGGGTGCCGGGTTCAGTCATGTTCCCGCCGGTGACCGCGCACCTCCGGTCCCGGCTGGTTGAGCTGGTTGAGCTGGTTGAGCTAGTTGAGGATGTCGCCTCGCTCCTCCGGCGCCTTCGAGACCAGCCGGTCGCGCCACCCCTGCAGTGCCTCCGGGGTCAGTCTGGGCCAGTCGTGCACTTCACCGACGACGCGTACGGGTGCCGCGGTCCGGTACGACCGGGTCGGGTTGCCGGGGAATTTCCGGTCGGTCACGTTCGGGTCGTCCTCGAAGGCCCCGGTCGGCTCCACCTCGTACACGTGCGGGGAACCGCCGCCGGTGAGTTCCACGGCCAGTTCCGCCGCCAGGCCTGCGCCGTCGCGTAACGCGGTGAAGTACACGTGGTTCATGACCACGTCGGGACGGTAGTTCGACCGGTGGCCGGCCGTCAGCAGGTCACCTGGACCGAGTTCCGCCGCGGTGCCGTGGAAGAAGGGGCCGGTGTCGAGGGGGCCGGTCACCCGACGACCTCGAACGACATCCCCGCCGAGGTCAGCCGGTCGATGAGGTTCTCCCCCATCGCAGTGGCCGTGGTGACCTGGCCGGCGACGTCCGGGTTCTCGTCGAACGCCAGGCTCATCGCCGACTCGGCGAGCATCGTGGCGGTCTCGGTGTAGCCGGGGTCGCCCCCGCTCACCCTGGTGTGGACGGTCCTCCCCGCCCCCGAGCCCACGACGTCGACGGTGAACCAGGTTCGGTCCCGCCGCTCCTGCGAGGGCCCCTCGCCCGGGGAGATCCGACGCGCGATCGCACGGCGCACCGGCGGGACCTGGATCGCCCCCAGCACGACCGCCGCGCCGATGATCGACGCGGGGACGGTCAGGAACCTCCGCGCCCCCGCGGTGTGGGAGTAGGTGAATTCCGGGCCGTAGTCGTCCCGGGAACGGCCCGAGCGGGCGACGATGTCTCCGTCGATCGTCGGCAACGGGATCAGCCAGTTCCCGGTGACCCGGTCGTAATGGGGCAGGGTGAATTTCTGGCGTGCCGTCCGTCCCGCCGGACGGTCCTCGACCCTGCGGCGTTCTGCGGCGGCGCGCCACAGTGACCTCGGCCGTGACATCTGGAGCAGCCCGGAGTGCAGTGTGCCGCCGGACAGGGAGGCGTTCGTCCGGACGACGCCCCTGACGGTCAACGGCACACCGTCCGGCAACCGCGTCACGGTGTACAGCACCCCGAGGTCGTGGGGGACGGAGTCGAAGCCGCAGGCGTGGACGAGGCGGGCGCCGGTGCGCCTGGCCGTGGCGTCGTTCTCCAGGAACATCCGGTCGACGAACTCGGGTTCCCCGGTCAGGTCGACGTAGTCGGTGCCTGCGCCGGCACAGGCTGCGACGAGCGCGGCACCGTACTCCAGGTACGGCCCCACGGTGGTGACGACGACCTTCGTCGAGCGTGCGACCTCACTCAGGGAGGCCGGATCCGTGGAGTCGGCGTGCAGCAGTTCCATGTCGGCCAGGGCGGGGTCGGCCTGCGCCAGCCGTCGGCGTACGGCGGTGAGCTTCTCCCGGTTCCGCCCCGCCAGTGCCATCCTGCCCCCGTCGGGGAGGTGTTCCGCGAGGTAGTCGGCAGTGAGCCCGCCGGCGAACCCGGTGGCACCGAATAAGACGATGTCGAAGCGACGGCCCCGGTCGGCGGGGTGCTCGCGTGGTCCAGTGGGGCCAGTGGGTTCTGTCGGTTCAGTCATTGCGCCTTCCGGGAGCGACACCTACACATGTTTACAGTGCTCACAAGTGTAGGTGCCGCTCCCGGAGGCGTCAACGTCACCTACCGCCGCGGGAAGACCGCCCGCATTCCGTGGCGCTTCGCGGCGAACCACAGGGCCGCCAGGCCGTCCCCGCCGACGGCCCGGCCGTCGGTGATCCGGTCCATCTGCATCTCGTACCAGGCGATCCCCATCAGTGACTCAGTGTGCTCGTCCAGCGACTCGATGTGAGTGGTCAGACGCGGCAACCGCACCCGTTCCCGGTCACCGTGCTCGATGATGTCGTTGGCCAGCTCGGGGATGAGCACCATCGGACGGGCCATGCCGATCAGGTCGCCCAGCCCCTGCGCCAGGCCGTCCTCCACGTCCTCCGCACAGCGGAAACCGCCGGTCACCAGCACCGGGACATCGACCGCGTCGCGGATGCGACGGGAGTGGTCACCGAAGAAGATCTCACCCCGGTCACCGGTGGCGTCGACCTCGTCGCCGAGCATCAGCGGGGTGGAGTAGGTTCCGCCGGACACCTCGATGACGTCCACGCCCAGCTCGGCGAGCTTCTTCGCGACCTCGAGGGACTCGTCCTCCCCGAAACCGCCGGGCACCCCGTCGGTGGCGTTGATCCGCACCGACACCGGGAAGTCGTCGCCGACCTTCTTGCGCACCGCGCGGTAGACCTCGACGAGCAGGCGCATGCGCCCCTCCAGGTCACCGCCGTACTCGTCGGTGCGCAGATTGTCCGCCGGGGACAGGAACTGGTTGATGAGGTAGCCGTGGCCGGCCTGGATCTGAACCCCGGTGAAGCCGGTCTCCCGCGCGATCAGCGCAGTGTAGGCGAAACGCCACACGATCAGGTCGATGTCGGAGACGGTGAGCTCGCGCGGTTCAGCGA
The DNA here is from genome assembly GCF_022712195.1 of Corynebacterium sp. Taxonomy (GTDB): domain Bacteria; phylum Actinomycetota; class Actinomycetes; order Mycobacteriales; family Mycobacteriaceae; genus Corynebacterium. The sequence goes on from NZ_JALAGY010000084.1 coordinate 48,048, forward strand.
AGTACCGGCTGATGCGCCCGGACACCGGGACGGCGCTGGGGGCGACCGGGTACTTGTTGACGCTGCGCGGGGACTGCTTGCCGGGGTGGTTGAGCTGCATCCACAGGTGCGTGTCGTTGACCGTGCCGGCGGTGGCCCAGGCGCGCAGCATGTCGAGGTGCCGGTCGTCGGTGGCGACCACGGAGCCCGGCTCCCCCCGGTGCTCGGAGTCCACCATCACTCCGCCGGTCACGACGAGGCCCGAGCCGCCGTCGGCCCACCGCCGGTACAGGTCCAGATGCTGGTTGGACGGCCCGCCCGCCGGGGTCGCCAGACCCTCGTGCGTCGACGCCTTCACGAGTCGGTTCTTCAGTGTGGTGCCGCACGGCAGCTCCAGGGGTGCGGCAACCGGTGTAGGGGTCACGGTGACTCTCCAAAATGGTGTGGTTTTCCGGTGAACAGATGTGTCGCGGACCGCCCGACGGCCCGTTACCCGCAGACTGTACCTGCTGGTCCCCGCCTACTTATCATGCTGCAGCGCACAGACTCAAGACTCCCCCTTACCACACCTCACCCACGTCGAAGTACAGGTGTGCGTGCAGCGAGCAGCCCGGGTTGAACGCCGCACCGCACCCGGGGCAGGACGCGCCGCCGTCGAGGTACTCCCGCACCGTCATCCAGTGCCCGCACACACGGCAGAGGACGGCGTGCCCCACGGTGAGGCGTTCCCGCGGCCAGGGGACGATGCGGTGGTCCTCCGCCTCGTCGTGGCAGTGCAGGCAGGGGTAGGTCCGCCCGCAGCAGTGGAACCGGATCGCCACCACGTCCCGTGGCGAGGACCAGTGCCCGCACCCGACGCCACCGACGAGACCGGTGGGATCCGCATCCACAGCCTCTTCCACAGCCTCCTCCTCCTTCCGTTCCTTCACTAGGCTAAGTATATGGACGCCGTCGAGACTCTTCAGGGCATCGTGACCGTCATCGCGTTGTTCGGCGGGATTCCCATGGGCGTCTCGGCGGTGGTCCTGGGCTACATGCACGTGACCGAACGCGACGACCGGAACGTGTTCTACGCCGGTGGCGGCTCCCTGGGAAACACGGGCGCGGCGGTCTGCGGTGCCGCGACCGGTGTGGCGCTGTGGCTGCTCTGGTTCAGCTGGGGAGACCCGGCCGGCTACGCGACCTGGGCCGTCGTCGGCGCCGTCCTCACCGCCCTGGCCGCCGTGACCGGGATCGGTGCGGTGACCCGGTGGCGGAAGACGGGGCCGTTCGTCGTGTCGCTGGGCGGGCTCTTCGGGTTCTCCTCGGCCTACGCGGTGGACGCGGGGTTCTACGACTCGACGGGGCTCTGGGGCGTGGGCTACATCATGATCGTCGTCATCGCCGGATTCATCCTGGCGGTCATCGCCACGTGCATCGTCCTGGTGAAGACCCGGCGCCACCGGAGCTAGGGCGGGAAGGCACAGAAGGCACACAAGGCACAGCAACTATGGAAGCGATGGAGAACATGGGCTCTGCGGACACTGTCCTGAGGACCGGCCAGACGATGCTGCTGTGGGGCGGCCCGCTGCTGGCGTTCTGCGTTCTGCTCCTCGCCGCCGTGCACCTCGCGGAGCGCAGGCGGGCCACTCTCCCGGTGGACCCCCGTGCGAGGATCGGCAACACCGCGGCGGCCGTGGCGGAGCTGGCCGCGGGCCTCCTGGTCTGGGCCCTCTGGTTCAGCTGGGGATTCCCCGGCGGTTCCGGGACGGTCCTGTCCGTCGGCGCGACCGTCACGTCATATTTCGCCCTGGTATGGCTGGGGGTCCGTACCCGGTGGCCGTGGACGGGCCCTTTCGTCGTGGCGCTCGGCGGTCTGACCGGTTTCTCGACCGCCTTCGGTCTCGCCGACGGGTCCTCGGACGTCACCGGGCTGTGGCTGATCGGTTACGTCTTGGTCACCGCCGGCGGCGCTGTCGTGCTGGCGCTCATCAGCGCGGGGATCGTGGTGGTCCGGTCCTCTGACTGGAGGGACTGACCTCCACAGGTGGTCCGCTGCGGTGACGGGCGCGTTCCATGTCCGGGCCGTGTTCTAGTGTGGACCCCATGCCGACCGACAATCCTTTCGACGACCCCCTCCTCGTCCGTGCGACGGAGATCCTGCGCGAACTGACCGGGCGGGAGGACGCGTCCTTTCGGGACGGCCAGTTCGACGCGGTGTCCGCGCTGGTCCGGGACCACAAACGTGTCCTCGTCGTCCAGCGCACCGGGTGGGGGAAGTCGGCCGTGTACTTCGTCGCCGCGCGGCTGATCCGCGAGGGGTACGGTGCCCAACGGGGGCCGACGCTGATCATCTCCCCTCTGCTCGCCCTGATGCGTGACCAGGTCGCGGCTGCGGCACGGGCCGGGGTCCGCGCGGCGACGATCAACTCGTCGAACGCGACGGAGTGGGATTCGGTGCTGGACAGTCTCACCGCCGGCGAGCTCGACGTCCTGCTGATCTCCCCGGAGCGGCTGACGAACCCGCGGTTCCGCACCAACGTCCTCGACGTGCTGCTCGATCCGGCGCAGGCCGGGGTGGGCATGATCGTGGTGGACGAGGCGCACTGCATCTCGGACTGGGGGCACGACTTCCGGCCTGACTACCGCAGGATCGGGACGTTGCTCGACGGCCTCCCGGCCGATCTTCCGGTGCTGGCGACGACCGCGACGGCGAACAGCCGGGTGGTCGCCGACGTCGCGGCGCAGCTCGGCGAGGACACCATGGTTGTCCGGGGTCCGCTCTCCCGCGACTCGCTCCGGCTGGGTGTGGCGCCGACGGCCGGCCCCGAGCACCGCATCGGGTGGCTCGTGCAGCATCTCGGTGACTTCCAGGGTTCGGGCATCGTCTACGCCCTGACGGTGTCCGCCGCGGAGGACACCACCCGTGCCCTGTCCGAGGCGGGCTGGAACGTGGCCGCCTACACGGGCCGTACCGACGCCGAGGACCGGGCGCGGCTCGAGCAGGCGCTGAAGGACAACGAGATCAAGGCGCTCGTCGCCACCAGTGCCCTGGGGATGGGGTTCGACAAACCTGACCTCGGTTTCGTGGTGCATCTCGGGGCCCCGAGCTCCGCGGTGGCGTACTACCAGCAGGTGGGACGTGCCGGACGTGCCACCGACAACGCCGACGTCCTGCTGCTGCCCGGTAACGAGGACCCGAACATCTGGGAGTACTTCGCCACGGCGTCCATGCCGGACGAGCAGGAGGCGCAGGCGGTCCTCACCGCCCTGGCCGAGGCCGGTTCCGCCCTGTCGGTGCCCGCGTTGGAGCCACTGGTCGGGGTGAAACGTTCCCGGCTGGAACTGCTGCTGAAGACCCTGCAGGTCGATGGTGCGGTGGACCGGGCGCAGGGCGGGTTCACCGCCACGGGTGTGCCCTGGACGTACGACGCCGCACGCTACGCGGCCGTCGCTGAGGCGCGGCGCCGGGAAGCCGACGCCATGCTGGACTACGAGGCGGGGAACATGTGCCGGATGCGCTTCCTCGCCGAGACCCTCGACGACCCGCATGCCCGGGACTGCGGTCGGTGCGATGTCTGCGCCGGCCAGTGGTGGGATTCCGGGGTCAGCGAGGACAGTACCTCCGGCGCGCGCCGCATCCTGTCCGGCATCGGTGTACCTGTCGAACCTCGTGGTCAGTGGCCGTCTGGCATGGCCACGATCGGCGTGCCGTTGAAGGGGAGGATCCCACCGGAGGAGCGGGTGTCCACGGGGCGCGCCGTCGCCCGCTTCACCGACCTGGGCCCCGGGCAGGTACTGCGCGGCTTCCTGGCCGAGGGCGCGGAGGACGCGCCGGTCCCGAAGAACATCGCCGACTGGTGCATCACCGTGCTCAGGGAGTGGGACTGGGAGGAGAGGCCGACGGTGGTCGTCGGCATGCCCGGCACCACCCGGCCGTTGACCTGTGCCGACCTGGCACGCGGCCTGGCCAGGATCGGCAGGATAGCCGACGGTGGCCAGTTGTCCTACACCCGGGATCCGGGCTCCCCGGACGTGAACAGCGCCTTCAGGGTGCAGAACCTCCACGACGCCGTTCACGTGGATCCGGCCACCGCGGACGCGGTGCAGGGACAGGTGGTCCTGCTCGTGGACACTGAGATCGGTTCCCGCTGGGCGGTCACTCTCGCAGGTCGTGAACTGCGCAGGGCAGGTGCCCGCGCCGTACTCCCCTTCGCCCTGGCTCTGCGCGGCTGACCTGCCGGGACCGGCGTAGGCTGGTCCGCGGAAAAAACGGGGGTCCCGCCTCTGTGGACCCCTCCCCCGAACCCCACCCGAGGAAAGGTCAGCCGATGCACGGAGAATACAAGGTCCCGGGAGGGAAACTGGTCGTCGTCGACCTCGACGTCACCGGGTCGACCGGGGGCACTGCGGGGACGCTCTCCGGGGTCCGTATCGCCGGGGACTTCTTCCTCGAACCTGACGAGACTCTCGTCCGGATGACCCGCGCGCTGGAAGGGGCACCCGCCGACCTCAGCGCCGCCGACGTGGCGGCGAGGGTCTCCGACTCGCTCCACGCCGACGACGTCCTGTTCGGCATCACCCCGGACGGTGTGGGCGTGGCCGTCCGGAGAGCGCTCGGTCACGCTGTGAGCTGGGACGATCTCGATCTGGAGGTGATCCACGGGCCCAGCGTCGACCCGATGGTCAATGTCGCGCTCGACGAGACCCTCACCGAGGACGTGGCGGCAGGTCGCAGGAGACCGTTCATGCGGCTGTGGGAGTGGAATGCCCCGCAGGTGGTGATCGGTTCCTTCCAGTCCTACTCCAACGAGATCAACCAGGAGGGCGCGGACCGCCACGGGATCACCGTCTCCCGTCGTGTCACCGGCGGGGGTGCGATGTTCATGGAACCCGGCAACTGCGTGACGTACTCTCTCGTGGTCCCGCAGTCGCTGGTGGACGGCCTGAGCTTCGCACAGTCCTACCCGTTCCTCGACGAGTGGACCATGGAGGCGCTGGAGAAGGTCGGCATCCGCGCCCGCTACGTCCCGCTGAACGACATCGCCTCCGAACAGGGGAAGATCGGCGGCGCCGCGCAGAAGCGGTTCAGCAACGGCTGGATGGTCCACCACGTGACCATGTCCTATGACATCGACGCGCAGAAGATGACGGAGGTCCTGCGAATCGGCGAGGAGAAGATGCGGGACAAGGGCCAGCGCTCCGCGGTGAAGCGGGTCGACCCCATGAGATCGCAGACCCGGATGCCGCGCTCGGAGATCCTGGAGGTCTTCTTCAACCATTTCAGGGACAAGTACTCCGCCCGCGAGGGGACGATCACCGAGGACGACCTCTCGAAGGCCCGGTTGCGTTGTGACGAGAAGTTCTCCACCGAGGAATGGACCCGCCGACTGCCGTGACCCTGGGTGGCCCGGTGGACATGACGACGCGGGGACGGTGTCCGGTACCGGACACCGTCCCCGCGTTCTCTGTGCGGGGGTAAGGACCCTAGCGGGCGCTGACCTGGCCGAAGCGCGATGCGATGGGCGCGAGCACCAGCGGACGCGTGGCGAACAGGACCGCGATGGTGACGAACACCGCGCCGAGCATCCAGAAGAATCCGCCCCAGCCGTCCGCCGGAGTACCGGCGAACATGTGGTTCAGGTTCTTGGTCATGCCGGTGGCGAAGACCAGGAAGACGTGGGCGATGATGAACAGGACGAAGAAGAGCATCGTCGGGAAGTGGATCTTGCGGGCGACCGGCGCCGGGTAGATCTTGTTCAGCTTCGTGGCGTTCTTCGGCCACCATTCGCTCATACGCAGGCCGGAGATGATGGCCAGCGGTGCGGCGATGAAGACGATGACGAAGTACATGATCTGCTGGAGGCTGTTGTAGTTGACCCAGCCGTTCTCAGCCGGCCACTGCATCGAGGCGTACTGCAGCATCGCCGAGGCGGCGTTGGGGAAGACCTCCCAGCTGGTGGGCACGATGCGCGCCCAGTGACCGGAGATGAACAGCAGCACGATGAAGACGACACCGTTGAGGATCCACAGCAGGTCCAGTGAGGTGTGCAGCCACAGGTGGATGCTGATCTTCTTGCCACCCTTCTTCGGCTGCCAGACCGCCGGCGGCTTCTGCTGCTGGCGGACCCGGAGACCGGACTGGATGATCATGGCCATGAAGAAGAAGTTCAGGAAGTGGGTCCAGCGTGCCCAGGCGGGGAACCCGTCCTCGACGAACTCCGGCAGGTGGTACTCACCGGGGTAGCGTTCCATCCAGTTGGAGACGGAGTCGAGTCCGGTGAACCAGCGGGCTCCGAGGATGACCACGGCGGCGAGCACGGCGGCGATCGCCAGGCCGATGCCGGCGAGCTTGCCCCACTGTCCCAGGGACTTCTCGCCGATCATGACGGGCTCGCGCTTCTTCTTCGGCTTCTCCTTGGTGGCCGCGGCGGCCTTCGGAGCGGCAGCGGGTGCAGCGGCGGCCGGGGCGCCAGGAGCAGCCGGAGCTGCGGCACCCGGGGTCGCCGGCGCACCGGGAGCACCGGGTGCAGCAGGCGCCGACGGAGCACCGGGCGCGGCCGGGGCCGCAGGTGCACCGGGGGCAGCCGGGGCGGCAGGCGCACCGGGAGCACCGGGTGCAGCCGGGGCGGCAGGCGCACCGGGAGCGGCCGGGGCGGCAGGCGCACCGGGGGCGGCCGGAGCGGCAGGCGCTGACAGAGCACCCGGGGCTGCGGGTGCACCAGGTGCGGCCGGAGCCGCAGGTGCCGACGGAGCGGCCGGTGCTGCCGGAGCCGCAGGTGCCGACGGGGCTGCCGGAGCAGAAGGTGCGCCCGGCGCAGCCGGGGCACCGGGAGCGCCCGGTGCGGTCAGCTTCATCGGGGCGCCCGGCTCAGCCGGTGCCGGAGTTGCCTCCGTGGAGTTCTCCTCCGCGGTGCCGCCACCGGTCGTGTCCGGTGCAGCCGGGGCCGCCGGAGCAGCCGGAGCAGCAGCGTCCGGTTCAGCGGGAGTGGCGGGCGTCGCCGGGGCCGACGGCGCGGCCGGCGCACCAGGCGCCTGGGCGACAGGTGGCTCCAGCTTCATCGGCCGGGCCTGTTTGTCGTCGTTGGACATTGTGTAGTCTCCTACTGCTTTCGCTCGTCAATAGCGCTGGTGAGTTGTGGAACAGGCGCGGACAGGTCGTCTCTGCCGACACCGTCGTCCGTCACGAGGATCATAGCGTCCGACACGTCCGGGGAAGCCACGACAGTCGACCTACCCGGGTGTTTCCGCTCGACGGTCCGTCCGGGAGTCGCCGGACGTCGGTGTTCCGGCCGGGTCACGACCGGGGCGCCGTGCACATCCACGGCACCCCGTTCGGGACAAAGGCCCGGGACCCTGTGCCCGGCACCGACGACGGAATTCATGTGACCTGGACCTCTTCTGAAACGATAACTACCTCAGGGGACAGGATAGCCGACATGTGCCCCGTGTCACGAAAAACGGTGGAATCCCCGCCTGTGGTCACCGTCCGAGCGCACGCCGGAGCCGGTCGACGACGTCCCCGGCGCGCTCACTGCGCTCCGGGTCCCTCGCGGCGGTCGCCACGGTCAACGCCTCGAGTACCGCGACCGTGGGCACGTAGCTGGGGCTGAGCTCCGGGTCACCGCGTCCGATGCCCAGCGCCACCGCCGAACGCGGGTCAGCGCTCAGTTCACCCTCGGTCAACTGGATTACCGGGATCTCCAGCTCCCCCGCCCGCGCCAGGAGGACGTCCCCTTCGGCGGAGGTGCCGTCGTAGGAGAGCAGCACCACGACGTCCCCCGTGTCGAGTACGGCTACCTCGTCGGCGAAACCGGCCCCGGTCGCCCCGATCCCCACCGCCCGCAGTCCCGCCCGTACACACCGTGCCGCGGCGTAGTCGGCGATGTGGCGTGACGGCCCGAACCCCACCACCACGATCCTCCGGGCCCCGGACAGGAGGTCCACCGCACGTTGGAGGTCGTCCTCGTCGAGACGCCGCATCAGTGTCTCCGCCCCCACTGCACGCCCCCGAACGAGGGACGACACCGTCCCGTCCCGGAGCGACGAGGACATCCTGCCGCTGCGGGACAGGTCCGCGGCCAACGTCCGGCGCAGGTCGTCGAGACCGTCGAACCCCAGCTTGCGCACCGTCCGCACGACCGTGGCGTCACTGACGCCGATGACACCCGCCAGCCGCAGGGCCGAATGTCTGCCCACACTGTGCGGGTTCGCCGCCATGAAGTCCGCGACCCGCACCTCCGCCGGGGTGAGCCGCACCCGGTTGTCCCCGATCCTCTCCACGAGATTCATGTCGTTCACACTACGCAGGCGGCCGCGGGCCAGTAGTCCCGCTTATGGGTGTCGACCACGTGCGGGGGACGGCCCGCAGACGGCTCCCCTGCGCCGCGCCGGCGGGCCTACCATGGGGTGACACCGGAATTCCGGGTGCACACACGTCCCTGAAAGGCGCCCACCATGGCCTCCCCGTCCTCCTCCACCGTCACCGGCCCGTCGGCCGTCCTGTCCGCTCTCCGCCGCCGGGGGTCCCGTTTCCTGCTCTGGCGGGGAATCGTCGGGGTGCTGTCCGGTCTCCTGCTCGTGCTCTTCCCGTTCAGCTCGGCCGTGGCGATGAGCATCGTCGTCGGTGCGTGGATGGTCGTGGACGGGCTGGTGGCGTCCGGTCAGGCCGTGGACCTCCGGAAGGCGGGTATGCCGTGGGGTCGGACCCTGGCAGAGGGGATCGTGGCGGTGCTGGCCGGTGTCGCCGTGCTGCTGTTGCCCGGCGTCTTCGCGGTGGTCGGCTCGTTCTTCATCATCGGCTTCCTGGCCGTCGGCCTGGTGGTCAGCGGTGTCACCCAGCTCAGCGTCCCCCGGGAGCTGCGGGACGGTTGGGCGATCGCCTCGGGCGTGCTGAATGTCGTCTTCGGCGTGCTGCTCGGCGTCCTGGCCGTCCTCAACCCGGTCGACAATGTGTGGACACTGGCCTGGGTCGCCGGCGTGTACGCCCTGGTCCTGGGCGTGTCAGCCATTGCGATCTCCCTGCGTCTGCGCAGGTCAGGCACACCGGAGGAGTAATCCGGCAGTAGTCCGGTCACAGGCGGTTCCATAGGAGTTGTGCGCTCTCCTTACGCAGGTCTACGATCGGTCGCCATGATTACCCGTCCTGGGGACACCACTGAGTGTTCTTATGCAGTACCCGGCCCTCACCTCGGTCGGCATCTCCGCGAAACCGGCGGTCGGATGCTCCTGTGGCGAGGCGGGTTGAGCGTCGTCGTCGGCCTGGCGTTGCTCCTCTTCCCCATCGAGACCGCCACGGTTGTGGGGCTGGTCATCGGCCTGTGGCTGCTCGTCGACGGGTTCAGCACCGCCGGTCTCGCCGTCCAGCAGCGGTCGCACGCGGCCGCCTGGGGCTTCACGATGTTCTCCGGTGTCGTCACGGCCCTCGCCGGTGTCGCCGTGATCGTCTTCCCCGTGGGCTTCGCCGTGGTCGGCGCGATGGCCGTCCTGTGGATCATGGCCCTGGGCCTGGTCCTCACCGGCATCGCCCGCACCGCGGCACGCGCGGGCGGATGGAGCCTGGCCACCGGCCTGCTCAACATCGTCTTCGGGGTCCTGCTCGGCGGGCTCGCCCTCGCCGAGCCCGCCGGTGGACTCGTCGCCCTGGCGTGGCTGCTGGGAGTGTACGGACTGCTGTTCGGCGCGCTCTCGATCGTCATCGGGATCCGGTTGCGCCGCACCCGCTGATCCGGGCGTACCGTCGGGGCCATGAGCACCAACGAACGACACGTCCCCCTCTCCCTCATCGACTTCGCCACCGTCTACGACGGTGAACGCCCCCGCGACGCCTTCCGTCGCTCCGTCGACCAGGCGCAGCTCGCCGAACGTCTCGGTTACTCGCGGATCTGGTACGCCGAGCACCACAACATGCCGAACATCGCCTCGAGCGCACCGGCCGTGCTGATCTCCCATGTCGCCGCAAAGACCGAGATGATCCGGCTCGGCTCCGGCGGGGTGATGCTGCCCAACCATTCTCCGCTGGTCATCGCCGAGCAGTACGGCACACTCGCCGAACTGTACCCCGACCGTGTCGACCTCGGGCTGGGACGTGCACCGGGCACCGACCAACGCACCGTCCTGGCGTTGCGCCGCGACCCCCGCTCCGCCGAGTCCTTCCCGGACGACGTCCGCGAGCTGCAGGGCTACCTCAGCGGACGTTCCCGGGTGGCCGGTGTGTCGGCGACGCCGGGGGCCGGTACCGACGTCCCTCTCTACATACTGGGGTCGTCCCTGTTCGGGGCGCAGCTGGCGGCGAAGCTCGGCCTGCCCTACTCCTTCGCCTCCCACTTCGCGCCGGACGCCCTGAAGGAGGCCGTCGCGGTGTACCGGGACACCTACCAGCCGGCGAAGGAGCACCCGGAGCCCTACGTCATCGCCGCGGTGAACGTCACCGCCGCGGACACCGAGTCCGACGCGGCCGTCCAGAACGAGAGGGTGCGGCGCAACCGCGTCCGGGCGATGGCGCTGCGGGGCCGGAAGGTCTCCCCGGAGGAACTCGACCTGCTGATGTCGTCCCCGGCGGCCGACCAGATCCTCTCGATGCTGCGCTACTCCGCCGTCGGCACCGGCGAGCAGGTCCGCGAGTACCTCGAGGGGTTCGCCGCCACGGCCAGGGCGGACGAGCTGATGGTCGCGATCCAGGCGCCGTCCACCGAGCAGTCGCTGCGGGGCATGGAGATCCTCGCCGAGGCCTGGGGGCTGTGACGGCAGCGGTGCGGTGAACGGTGTAGTGAATGTAGTGAGGTGCGGTTACCTGCATACGTGCACTACAGAGGGCACATCGCCGGTGCCGCGACACCCCCTGGTTTCACCCCCGATACCGCCGGTGTGACGTGTCCCGCCCCATCCCCGCCGACAGCGACCTGACCTCGCGGTACTGCGCGCCGTCACGGCGACCGGCACCGCATACCCGGACGGGTAAGCCACCCGACCCTATCTTCTTCTTAGGGTGCGCTTTGCTGCATTCGGTTCGGCTCAGCTAATCTGCGCCCGAACGAGTTTCGCTCAGCCAGTTCGAGACCGCGGCCCCGGAGACCTTCTGACGTTGACTCCGGCACCCGGTCGCCGAGAAAAGGAATCTGCCGAATGCGCATCACCTTCCGTCGTACGGCCAGCCGCGCGCTGGCCGTGTCCATGACCGCCCTGCTCTCCGCGGGCGCACTCGCCGCCTGCTCCTCCGATGAACCGGACACCGGCAACGGCTCCTCCGGAGACACCCGGACCGTCACCGACGCCCGTGGCGAGGTCGAGATCCCCGCCGACCCGGAGCGCGTGGCGGCCTTCGACAACCGCATCTTCCAGGTGCTCGCCGACTGGGACATCGACCTGGTGTCCGCCCCGGTCACCCTGATCCCGGACACGATCGAGAAGTACCACGACGACACCGAGATCCACGACACCGGTTCCCACCGCGAGCCGAACCTCGAGGAGCTCGTCGCCGCCGACCCCGACCTCGTCATCACCGGCTACCGCTACGCCAGCCAGTACGACGAGATGAAGGAACTGCTCCCGGACACCCCCATCATCGACCTGAGCTTCGGTGAGAACTCCGAGGGCGAGGCGGACCAGCCGCTGGAGGATACCCTCAAGCAGGTCACCAACCTCATCGGCGAGGTCTTCCAGAAGGAGGACGAGGCCGAGGGCCTGGTCGAGAAGTTCGACGAGGCCAAGGACCGGGCGAAGGCCGCCTACGACACCGACGAGACCGTGATGGGCCTCATCGTCTCCGGCGGCGACATCTCCTACTCCGCACCGACCACCGGCCGCTCCGTCGGCCCGGTCTTCGACATGCTGGGACTCACCCCCTCCATGGAGCGCGACGGTTCCTCCAACCACCAGGGCGACGACATCTCCGTCGAGGCCATCGCCGAGTCCAACCCGGACTGGCTGATCGTCATGGACCGCGACGCGGCCGTCTCCTCCTCCGGTGAGGACTCCCGCCCGGCCGACGAGGTCATCGCCGACTCCGAGGCGCTGAAGAACGTCCCCGCCGTCAAGGAAGGCAACATCGTCTACTTCCCGGACGACTTCTACACCACCGAGGACATCGAGGCGTACACGACCGCGCTGAACGGCATCGCCGACGCCTTCGAGGCCCACGACTCCGAGTAGTCACCCCGTCACCGGTGGAGCCGCAGACCCGACCCACGCGGCTCCACCGAGACACAGCAGTACAGACAGGACCCCCATGACCGTCGCACAGTCCCGGGCCGCCGACGAGGCGCCACCGTCCCCCGCGTCTCCCCCGACGCGGTCACGGTGGCGCGCCACCTGGCCACTCCTCGCCGGGATGGCGTTCACGCTCATCCTGATCGTGATCTCCCTGTTCGTCGGGGTCTTCGACATCACCGGGCACGACGACGGCTGGATGATCTTCGGGGTCACCCGCGTCCCCCGCACCATCGCCCTGGCGCTCGCCGGTGCGGCGATGGCCATGAGCGGTCTGGTGATGCAGCTGCTCACCCAGAACAAGTTCGTGGAACCCACCACCACCGGGACCACCGAGTGGGCCGGGCTGGGCCTGATCGTCACGATGATCATGGTCCCGGGGGCCAGCCTGCTCACCCGGATGGTCGGCGCGATCCTCTTCGCCCTCGTCGGCACCGTCGTCTTCTTCCTCTTCCTGCAGCGGGTCACGCTCAAGTCCTCGCTGATCGTGCCGATCGTGGGCATCATGCTCGGCGCCGTGGTGGGCTCGGTGTCCAGCTACGTCGCACTGAAGACCGACATGCTCCAGCAGCTCGGCATCTGGTTCGCCGGAAGCTTCACCAGCGTGGTGCGCGGCCGCTACGAGCTGCTGTTCATCGTGCTGGCGGTGACCGTGCTGATCTTCATCATCGCCGACCGTTTCACCGTCGCCGGTCTCGGCAGGGACATCGCCACCAACGTCGGGCTGAACTACACCCGGGTGCTGATGCTCGGCATCCTCATGATCGCGGTGGTCTCCGGCGTGGTCACCGTGGTGATCGGCTCCCTGCCGTTCCTGGGGCTGATCGTCCCCAACATCGTCTCCCTCTTCCGCGGCGACAACCTCCGCTCCAACCTCCCCTGGGTCTGCATGCTGGGCATCTGGGTCCTCATCGTCTGCGACATCATCGCCCGTACCGTCATCGCCCCGTTCGAGGTCCCGGTGTCCCTCATCCTCGGCGTCGTCGGCGCGGTGGTCTTCGTCTTCCTCCTCGTCAGGAGCCGCCGCCATGCCCGATAACGCCACCGCCCGGACAGACACCGCCCGGACAGACACGGCCTCCCCCGGTTCCGACGTGCGGTCCACCCCACGCCACTCCGGACCGTTCGTCACCCCCGGGCAACGCCTGAGGTACATCGTCCTGGTCGCCGTCCTCGTCGTGGCCGCCCTCGGTTTCACCGCCGCCCACCTGAGCTACGGAAACCCCCTGGACTTCGGCACCGAGGGCTACTGGAAGATCGCGCGCATGCGGGTGGGCACCCTCATCGCGATGCTGGTCGTCGCCTTCTGCCAGGCCTTCGCGACGGTGTCGTTCCACACCGCCACGAACAACCGGATCATCACCCCGTCCATCATGGGGTTCGAGGCCCTGTACGTCGCCGTGCAGACCGCGGTGATCTTCTTCGCCGGTTCCGCCGGACTCGCGGCCTTCACCGGCACCTCCCAGTTCATCGCCCAGTCCGTGCTGATGATCATCTTCGCCGTTGGCCTCTACACCTGGCTGCTCTCGGGAAGGTTCGGCAACATCCACGTGATGCTGCTGGTCGGTGTCGTCATCGGCGGGGGCCTCAGTGCCCTGTCGACGTTCATGCAACGGCTGCTCGAGCCCAGCGAGTTCGACATCCTCACCGCCCGCACCTTCGGCAACGTCGGCAACGCCGACACCGACAACTTCGCCCTGGTCATCCCCGTCGTGGCGGTGACCTGCACGATCCTGTTCCTGCGCTCACGACGGCTCAACGTCGTCGCCCTCGGACGCGACACCGCCAGCAACCTCGGTGTCAACCACAGGCGCGAACTGATGCTGCTCCTGTTCCTGGTCGCGGTGCTCATGGCGATGACCACGTCCCTGGTCGGCCCCATGACCTTCCTCGGTTTCCTGGTCGCCACTCTGGCCTACCAGCTCACCGACACCTACGACCACCGGCTGATCCTGCCGGTCGCCGTCCTGGTGGGGTACATCGTGCTGTCCGGCTCGTACTTCATCATGCGCAACTTCTTCTACGCCGAGGGCGCGGTGACCATCATCATCGAACTCGTCGGCGGAAGCGTCTTCCTCTTCTTCATCATGCGAAAGGGCCGTCTGTGATCTCGCTCGACAACGTCTCCAAGTCCTACAGTGCCGAGACCACGATCGGCCCGGTCTCGCTGGAGATCCCCGCCGGCGGCGTCACCGCCCTCGTCGGCCCCAACGGCGCCGGCAAGTCGACCCTGCTGACCATGATCGGACGGCTGCAGAAGCCCGACACCGGCACCATCACCGTCGGCGGCATGGACGTGGCGTCCACCCCCTCCGGTGAGGTGGCGAAGCACCTGTCGATCCTGCGGCAGGAGAACCACTTCGTCACCCGGCTGACCGTCCGGCAGCTCGTCGGGTTCGGACGCTACCCCTACTCCCACGGACGACTGAACGTCGAGGACGAGAAGTACATCTCCGAGGCCATCGACTTCCTCAACCTCACCGAGTACGAGAACCGCTACCTGGACCAGCTCTCCGGCGGCCAGCGTCAGCGCGCCTACGTGGCCATGGTCCTCGCCCAGAACACCGAGTACGTCCTGCTGGACGAACCGTTGAACAACCTGGACATGAAGCACTCCGTCCAGATGATGAAACAGCTGCGCCGCGCCTGCGACGAACTGGGGCGCACCGTGATCATCGTCCTGCACGACATCAACTTCGCCGCCCGCTACGCCGACCACATCTGCGCGATGACCGACGGCTCCGTCAACGTCTTCGGCACCCCGCGGGAGGTCGTCCGGGACGACGTGCTCACCGACATCTTCGGCACCGAGGTCCGTGTCCTGGAGACCGAGTTCGGCCCACTGGCCAACTACTTCTGACCCCCGCCGTCATGACCCTCTCCCCCGAGCTGTGGCGCAGCCTCGCCGGTGTCGCCGTGCTCGTGGCGGTGGCGGTCACCGTGCTGTCGGTGACCGGGGTGCCGCACCGGTGGGGCACGGCTGCGGCGGTGGCCCGGGGGACGGTCCAGCTGGCGGTGCTCAGTGTGGTGCTCACCGGGGTCATCACCGACGCACTGTGGGTCGGCGTCGCCCTGGCCGTGATGTTCACCGTCGCCGCGGTCACCGGCACCGTACGTCTGGGCTGGTCGCCCCACCGACTCCTGGTGGTCTCGGGTGCGATGGCAGCCGGGGTGTCCACCGTACTCGGGGTGGTCTTCCTCACCGGCGCCGTGGAGTTCTCGCCCCGCTACGTCCTGGCCGTCGGCGGGATCGTCATCGGCGGCGCCATGTCCACCGCCGCACTGGCCGGACGCCGCCTCGCACAGGCGACGCAGGAGCGGTGGCCCGAGATCGAGGGATGGCTGGCGTTAGGTGCCACCCCGCGGCAGGCCACCGCCGACATCGCGCGCTTCGCCGTCCGGGAGGCGCTGGTCCCCTCCACGGACCAGACCAAGACCACGGGGCTGGTCACCCTGCCCGGCGCGTTCGTCGGTGCGATCTTCGGCGGCGTCAGCCCGTTGGACGCCGGACGGTTCCAGGTCGTCGTCCTCGCCGGGATCATGGCTGCGGGGGCGGTCACCGCGTCGGTCGTCGCCGTCCGCCTCGCACCGTCACTGTTCCGCCTGCAGACTCCCCCGCCGTCCCCGCAGCC
>NZ_JALAGY010000085.1 GCF_022712195.1 Corynebacterium sp.
CGGACTCGTCGTCGAGGTCGTCCTGCACCGAATCCAGACCGTCAAGCCCGGCCTTCCGGGCGCGCCGCTTGTCGTTGATCCGGGTGACCTGGATCGCGATCTCCATCATGAGGCTCATGGACAGCGCCAGGATCAGCATGGAGACCGGGTCGCCGCCGGGGGTGGCGAAGGCGGAGAGGATGAAGAGGATCAGGATGACGTAGCGGCGTTTGTCCTTCAACGTCTCGTAGCTGAGGATGCCGATGACGTTGAGCATCACCGTGATCAACGGGACCTCGAAACTCACACCGAAGACGAGCATGAGAGTCATCAGGAAGTTGAAGTAGGCCGTGCCGTTGAGGGCCGCGATCTGGGTGTCGTCGGCGATGGTGAGCAGGAACTCCAGACCGAACGCGAGCACGAAGTAGGACAGCACCGCACCGAGTGCGAACAGCAGTGTCGCCGAGGTGACGAAAACACGGGTCCACATCTTCTCGTTCTTCTTCAGCCCCGGGGTGATGAACCCCCACAACTGCAGCAGCCACACCGGGGCGGACAATACCAGGCCGGCGAGGAAACCGATCTTCAGCCGCAGCATGAACATCTCGAACGGGCTGGTGGCGAGCAGCCGGCACTCGTCAGTGACGTCACCGCCGAAACGCGCTTCCGCCGGCAACTGGCAGTACGGTGCCTTCAGCAGCTCGCCGAGACTCGGGGTGCCCAAGACCCCGTTTCCGTACCACATGTACCCCAGTACGGTCCCGACGCCGATCGCGGCCAACGCGACCAGTATCCGTCGTCGAAGCTCCTTGAGATGCTCGACAAGAGACATCTCCGCTTCGCTCGGCCTACGACGCTTCCTCGCCAGACGTGTGCGCGGCACCCGGACGCGACGGGGGGCGTCGGGAGTACTGTCAGTCATTGCGGGTCGGAGTAGCCTTCAGGTCATTCAGGTCGGTCGCGGTGACGGGCTCGTCCTCCGGGGCGGGCGGAGTGGTTGACTCTACCTCAGGGGTGGCTCCGTCCTTCTTCATCTCGGTCATCTCGGACTTGAAGATGCGCATCGACCGCCCCAGGGAGCGGGCCATGGTCGGCAGCTTGGCTGCGCCGAACAGGAGCACGAGCACGAGGACGACGATCAGCAGTTGCATGGGTCCGGGCATCATATGGTGGTCACTCCTCGGCCGGTCAGGCCTCGTTCTTCTTCGTCGGGTCGGTTGCGGGTTCCGGGGCGACGGTATCGTTGGTCACGGCTCCACCTTCCACGGCGGTGGGTTTTCCGTCGTTCTTCATCTCATTCATCTCGGACTTGAAGATGCGGAGCGACCTTCCGGCGGACCGGGCCAGCGTCGGCAGCTTCGCAGCCCCGAAGAGCAGGACGATGACGAGGAGAATGATAAGAATCTCAGGCCAACCGAGGGATCCCATGGGGCAG
The DNA here is from genome assembly GCF_022712195.1 of Corynebacterium sp. GTDB lineage: Bacteria > Actinomycetota > Actinomycetes > Mycobacteriales > Mycobacteriaceae > Corynebacterium. The sequence goes on from NZ_JALAGY010000085.1 coordinate 1,415, forward strand.
TGCCTTTCCGTCGCGTGGATCAGTCAACGATAACCCTACGCCAGTGAGCGGTAGGCATCCAGCGCAGCACTGGCGCGGCGGGCCACGCGGTGGGCGAGATCACACCGGGGCTCCTCCTCCTGGGGTACCACCGCCCGGATCGTCGGCGCGTACGCCAGCAGGAAGCGCTCCAACCAGTCCCCCGTGTCCGGTATCGCCGCGCGCAGCGGGCCGGGACCGTCCACCTGCCAGATCGGGAGGTACTCGAACATCCACGCCGCGTCGTCCTCCAGCTCGATCTCGGCCCAGCGCTGTCCGTCCCGGTCGAAACCGAACGGGTCCTGCGGGTCGACCGCCCGCCCGAGTGCCTCCGGGGCGGGACGGTCGGTCACCGTCACCGCCGACATCCGGGAGACGTTGAAGCACCGCTGGTCCTTCGGGTCCGAGTCCTCCCGGGCCCACAGGTAGGCCTGACCGTCGATGAACTCCAGCTGGTCCGGGACCAGGCAGCGCCGCCCCACCGAGTCCGAGGACGCCGACCGGTACGTCAGCTTCACCCACCGGCGGTCGGACAACGCCTCACGAAGGGCCGGGAGGTTCTCCGCCAGCACCGACGGCGTCCCCTCCCGAGAGCCACCGGAACCGGGGGCGGGCCGCGTCGCGGTGGTGAACTCGTCCGGCACGAAGCGGTCCCGGCGGTCCCTCACGTCCTGCTGCAGTCCGCGGATCATCTCCGCGGCGGAGTCGACGTCGGCGCGGCCCGGGCCGGACATCACGCTGGCCAGCCTCTCCAGGCTGAGCAGCAGCGCCCCGGACTCCGCCGCCGTCAGCGAGGGCGCCCGGTCGAGACCCAGCGACGTGACGACGTCGACATGCATCCCGGAGGTCGTGAACTCCAGCAACGACCCCGGCAGGTACGGGGGAACACCGCAGGTGGCCGCCTGTGTGAGTTCATGGCGCAGCTGCGGGACGGTCACTCCGAACTGGGCGGCGGCGCGCATCAGCGTGCCGTCCGGATGGTGCCGGAACCAGGCGATCACCGACAGGACACGACGGACCTGCCAGGTGGTGTACCCGACACTGCGGCGACGGGGCACGGGCTCGGTCATGACCGCTCCTCCTCTCCCCCGGCCCCGGAAGCGCCGAAGGTCCGGACGGCCTCCTCCAGGTGCGCGATGATGTCGGCGACGACGTCCGGCGGGTCCACCACGAGCACATCGGTGGCGTAGGACGCGGCTGTGCGGACCAGCCAGCGCCGGTCGACCGGTCCGAGAGGACGGGCACCGTCACCGTCCTCTGCGTCCTCGGGGCCGGCGAGAGCGCGGAGTTCCTGGGCACCGTCGGTGAGGAAGCGGACCCGGGCGCTGACCATCGTCGACGCCGCGCGCAGTCCCTCCGTCACCAGCTCCGCGACAGGACGGTCCGGGACGTGGTGACGGATCAGGGTGGCGGCGGCCTCCAGGTCGGCGATGCGTGAGAGCCGGAAGGTCCGCTGTCCGTCCCGGTCGAGGTCGAATCCGGTGAGGTAGAGCCGGCCGTCGACCGCGGCGACCCCCCACGGGTCCAGACGGCGCAGCTGCGGCTCCTCGGTCAGTGCCGGCCAGTAGTGGAACCGCAGGCTCAGGTTCCGGTCCATCGCGACGTTCAGTGCCTCGATGTCGGCGTCGGTGAGGTCGACGGCGTCGGGGACCGGGGCGGAGAACCCCGGACCGGCGTCGGCGTCGGACGCCGGGGCCACCGTGGAGAGCTTCTGCAGTGCGTGGCGCACCGGGGCGGCGAGCGACTGGTTCGGCACCCACTGCGCGGCGGGGCGCATGGCCTGCCACCGGGCGTCGGTGACGGCGAGGTCGGGCAGGAAGCTCGGTACCGGGTCGATGCCGTACTGCACCTCGGGGTGACCGTCGGCGTCGGTCCCGGTCGACTCGGTGACCACCAGCCCCAGCTCGTCGAGGAGCGGGCGGTCGCGGTCGAAACGTTTGCGTACGATCTCAGGGGCCCCGGCGTATCCGTCGACGTGGGTGCGGATCCAGTGGAGGGACCGTGGGCGCTCGGTCAGCGCCAGCACGAGATTGAGCAGGCGCGACGACGCCGGGTCCCAGTGGACCTCCGCCGGACGGTTCACGGAACTCACGGTGCCTGCTCCCCGAGGATGTCCAGCAGGTGGTCGAGCCCCTCGGCGGCGGGGTCGAAGGGGTCAGGGAGGACGATCTCGGCACCCCCGTCGCCGTTGACCTTCAGCCGCGTCCAGTCGACGGTGGTCTGGCGGGAGCCGTGCCGGGCCGCGGCGAGGAACCGTCCGCGGGCGGCGGCCCGGGTGGTCGGCGGTGCGGTGTGTGCGGCGACGGCGACGTCGGCGGGGTCGACGAGGGTCGCGACCTGTCCCCTGCGGGCCAGCAGGTGGAAAAGGCCCCGGTCGGGGTTGATGTCGTGGTATGTCAGGTCCACCTGCGCCAGCCGGGGGTCGGTGATCCCCAGGTCGCCGCGCTCGGCGATGCGGTCGATGAGCTTCTTCTTGATCACCCAGTCGATCTCGGTGTCCACCGCGGAGAAGTCACCGGACTCCGCGCCGTCGAGCACCCTGCCCCACAGGTCGACCACGGGAAGGAGCTGGGCTCGGGGGGTCCCGCTGTCACCTGCGGAAGGCTCCGGACGGTCGTCCAGCCACCGGAGCGCCGCGGTGTGGAAGGCACGCTGGATGCCCAGCGGAGTCGCGGTGCCGCCGTCCCGCAGTGCCAGCGGTGTGGTGCCCGTGGCGTCCCGGGCGATCTCACGTATCGACCGGATCTCATTGGACAGCTCGTAGTCCGGCAGGTTCACGCCGGCCTCGATCATCTCCAGCACCAGCAGTGTCGAGCCGACCTTCAGTGCGGTGGTGGTCTCGGACATGTTCGAGTCGCCGACGATGATGTGCAGCCGGCGGAACCGGGAGGAGTCGGCGTGCGGTTCGTCACGGGTGTTGATGATCGGACGGGAGCGGGTGGTGGCAGAGGACACCCCCTCCCACACGTGGTCGGCGCGCTGCGACAGGCAGTACCCGGGCCCGAAGTTCTCGTTCGGGGCACCGGCGGCCGGCACACTGATCTTTCCGGCCCCGCAGATCAGCTGGCGGGTCACCAGGAACGGAAGCAGCCGGGTCGAGAGGCTCTTCAGGGGCATGTCCCGTCCCACCAGGTAGTTCTCGTGGCAGCCGTAGGAGTTGCCCACCGAATCGGTGTTGTTCTTCAGCAGGTAGACCTTGCCGCCGATCCCCCGCTCCGCCAACGACGCCTCGCAGCGGGACGCCAGGTCATGGAAGATGTGCTCCCCCGCCCGGTCGTAGGTGACGAGCTGGTGGAGCGAGTCGCACTCGGCGGTGGCGAACTCGGGGTGGGCGCCCACGTCGAGGTACACCCGGGAGGCGTTGGGCCAGTAGACGTTGCTGCTGCGGTACTCCTCCACCACCGGGGCGAAGAGGTGCCGGGCGACCTCGTCCGGGCCCAGCCGACGGTGGCTGTCCAGGACGCTGGTGATGCCGAACTCGGTCTCCAGCCCCATGATCCGGCGGGTGAACACGGTCGCCGTGACTACTGCCCGCCCTTCTGGACGTAGGACTTCACGAACTCCTCGGCGTTGGACTCCAGCAGGCCGTCGATCTCGTCGAGAAGGTCGTCGGTGCCGCTGACCCTGAGCTGCTCCTGGCCGGAGGCGGCGGGAGCCGCGGCGCCGGTGCCGTCATCGTCCTCAGGGCCACGTCCCCCGTGCACCTGTCCCTGGCCGGAGCCGCCTGTCGAGCCTGATCCGGCTGCCATGTGGAACCACTTCCTTCATGAATTCTTGAGCGATCGTGGACGTTGTGTCCCGGTGCCTACAGGCTAGCAGCCTGCACCGTCGAGGGACCCCGGGAGCAGTTCGCCGAGGACCCGGACGAGCCCGGCGGCGTCGTCGACGTCCGCCAGGGCGTCCCTCAGTTGCGGCGCGGTGCCCTGGAGGGGGTCGGAGAGCAGGACGCGCGTGGTCGGTGACGACCCGTGGGGGGTGTCGAGGACCAGGGTGTCCCAGTTCGCGGCGAGCAGTTCGCCGGAGAACCGGCGGGCGACCTCGCCGCGCAGCCAGGCGCGGGTGTCTGTGGGGGGCTGGGCGGCCGCTGCGGCGACGTCCCCCGGGTCGACGAGGGTGCGCATCCGGCCCGTGCGGACAAGCGCGTTGTACAGGCCCTTGGCGGGGTCGATGTCGTGGTACTGGATGTCGACGACGGCCAGTGTCGGGTGGTCCCACCCGAGGCCACGGGCACGGTAGGCGGTGAGCAGGCTGAGCTTCGCCGTCCAGTCGAGCCGGTCGGCGGTGGAGGCCGGGTCCTTCTCGAGGTCGTCGAGGATCTCCCCCCACAGTTCGAGCACCAGGTCGTCCCTGTCGTGCCGGTGAGCGGCGGGGACAGCCTCGATCACCCTCCGGCGGATCTCACGCTGGATGTCGACGGCGGTGCGTTCCACCCCGCCGTACAGACGCACCGGCGCCGAGCAGTCAAGGTCACGGGAGATCTGCCGGACGGCGGTCACCGGCTCGTACAGGCTCAGGTCCGAGAAGTCAGCGCCCGCCCCCACCGCGTCGAGGACCAGGGCGGTGGTGCCGAGTTTGAGGAAGGTGGAGTACTCCGAGAGGTTCGCGTCGCCGATGATGACGTGCATCCGGGCCCAGTCCTCGCCGACGTGGGACTCGTCGCGGGTGTTGATGATCCCCCGGTTCAGGGTGGTCTCCAACGACACCGTCGTCTCGATGTAGTCGGCGCGCTGGCTGATCTGGAACCCCGGGGTCTGACTCTCAGCCCCGAGGCCGAGCCGTCCGGCGCCGGTGTAGACCTGACGCGTCACGAAGTGCGGGATCAGGGCGGCCTGCACCGCTTCGGTGTCGTAGGACCGCGGGTACAGGTAGTTCTCGTGCGCACCGTAGGATGCGCCCTTGCCGTCCACGTTGTTCTTGTGGATCGTCAGCGCAGGCTGGTCCTCCACCGCGCCGGACGCCTGGGCCGCGGTGTGCATCACCAGCTCACCGGCCTTGTCCCAGATCACCGCGTCCCAGGCGTTCGTGGTCTCCGGGGAGGAGTACTCCGGGTGCGCGTGGTCGACGTAGAACCTCGCCCCGGAGGTGGTGACCACGTTCGCCGAGCCCAGGGCGTTGGGGTCGACCACCGGTGCGGTGCGGTAACGACGCAGGTCGAAACCGCGCACGTCGCGCAGCGGGGACTCGGCGTTGTAGTCCCACCGGGTGCGTCGGTTGACTCCGAGCCCGGTGGCCCCGGCGTAGGCGACGACCGCCTGGGTGGAGGTCTCGATCGGGCTGGCGTGGGGGTCGTCGGAGGCGATGATGCCGAACTCGGTCTCGGTGCCGATCAGCCGGCGTGATGCGTGGTTCACCGTTCCCCCTCCAGGTCGGCAGCCGGTCCGGCGGCCCCGTCGGCCCGGTCGGCCCGGTCGGCCATCGTGATCTCCACGACCCGGCGTGACGAGTGGCCCGAGATCCGGGCCCACTCTGCGGGGTTGGTGGTGTCGGGCAGGTCGTCGTTGTCGCGGCACTCCTCGTCCACGGCGGCGTCGATGTGGGCCTCGGTGACACCGTCACCGTCGCCGCGCAGGACGTCCTTGATGGCCAGCTTCTTGACCCGGTCGACGATGTTGGCGAGCATCGCGCCGGAGGTGAAGTCGCGGAAGTACAGGTCGGAGCGGGTGCCGTCGGCGTAGTGCAGGGTCAGGTAGGGGCGGTCGTCGGAGTAGAGGTTGTCGATCACCCGTGCGCGCAGGCGCGCGGCAGCGGCCTCCGCCCCGCCGGCGGTCTCGACGAGTGCGCCGGAGATCGGTACCGCGGCGGTGAGGTACTTGCCGAGGATGTCGGCGGCGGCCGCGCGGTCGGGGCGCTCCACCCGGATCTTCACGTCGAGCCGGCCGGGGCGCAGGATCGCCGGGTCGATGAGCTCCTCACGGTTCGAGGCGCCGATGACGATGACGTTGCGCAGACCCTCGACTCCGTCGATCTCCGCCAGCAGCTGCGGTACCACCGTGGACTCCACGTCCGAGGAGACCCCTGTGCCGCGGGTCCGGAATATCGCCTCCATCTCGTCGAAGAAGATGATCACGGGCTGGCCGGCGGAGGCGATCTTGCGGGCACGTTCGAAGATCAGCCGGATCTGCCGTTCGGTCTCGCCGACGAACTTGTTGAGCAGCTCAGGGCCCTTGATGTTCAGGAAGTAGGACTTGGCGTCCGGGGTTCCGGCGTCGGTGTTGATCTTGCGGGAGAGGGAGGACGCGACCGCCTTGGCGATCAGCGTCTTGCCGCAGCCGGGGGGACCGTAGAGCAGGACACCCTTGGGCGGCAGCAGACCGTAGTCGCGGTAGAGCTCCGGGTGCAGGAAGGGCAGTTCGACGGCGTCGTGGAGCTGCTCGATCTGGCTCTCCAGGCCACCGATGTCCGAGTAGGAGACGTCCGGGACCTCCTCGAGGACCAGGTCCTCGACCTCGGCACGGGAGATCACCTCGAAGGCGTACCCGGCGCGGCGGTCGACGACGACGCTGTCACCGGGGCCGACCTGCCTGGCGGCGAGCTCGGAGGTGAGCCCCCCGGCGCATTTCATCAGGGCCTCTTCGCCGAGCTTGTCGGCGACGACGATGCGCTCGGAGTCGACGACCTCGACGACGGTGCCGATGTCGCCGGAGTCGGCGTACCCGCAGACCTCGACGACCTGCTGCCCCTCCCCCAGACGGACGAGGGAGCCGGGGGTGAGTTCCCCCGGGGAGACCCGCGGGCTGACCGGCAGCCGCATCCGGCGTCCCGCGGTGTGGACCTCGGCGGTGCGGCCTCCGTCCCCGGTGTCCAGCAGTGTGCCGTAGGTGCTCGGTGGTTCCGCGAGGGCGTCCAGCCGGGAGTTGAGTTCGTCCAGCTTGTCGCGGCTGGACTTGAGCATCTCGGTGAGTTTCGCGTTGCGTGTGCCCAGTGTCCGGTTGGCCAGTTGCAGCTGGCGGTAGGACTCAGGGCCGGAGTCGACCCGGGCGGTCGGTCCGTCGTGGAGATTCTGGTCCGTGGTGTGCTGCGTCATAGGGGGCCAGTCTACATGCGGGGGAAAGGTAGCCTATCCAGAAACGTGGAAGTGCCCCCGGCCCGTCCCCCACGGAGCAGGGGCGGCTACTTGCGTGCCCGGCGCTGCGGTTTCGGGGCGACGGTGCCGTCGGCCAGTCGCCGGGCCCACACCAGGAAGGCGGTGTGGGCGTTCATCCGGTGCTCGGGGCGGGTGGCCAGGCCCTCGACCTTCCATTCGCGGACGAGGGACTCCCACGCCTTGGGTTCGGTGAAGCAGCCGAGTTCGCGGATCCCCTCCATGACCTTCATCAACTGCGGGACCGTGGCGACGTAGGTCATGAAGACCCCGCCGGGGATCAGCAGGTCGCGTACCGTCTCCAGGCACTCCCAGGGGGCGAGCATGTCCAGGATCACCCGGTCCACAGGGCCGTCGGTGTCGTCGACGGTCACGTCCTTCAGGTCGCCGAGCCGCAGGTCCCAGTTCGCCGGGTGCTCGCCCATGTACTCCACGACGTTGCTCTCGGCGTACTCGAGGTGGTCGTCGCGGATCTCGTAGGAGATCAGCCGGCCGTGCCCGCCCACGGCGCGCAGCAGGGTCATCGACAGCGCCCCGGAGCCCGCTCCGGCCTCGAGGACCTTCGCACCGGGGAAGATGTCACCCTCCACCAGGATCTGTGCGGCGTCCTTGGGGTAGATCACCGCGGCACCACGGGGCATCGACAGCACGTGGTCGACCAGCAGGTGACGGAAGCACAGGTACTCGCCGCCGACGTGGGACACGACCACGGTGCCCTCGTCGCTGCCGATGATGTCGTCGTGCCTGATCTCGCCTTTGTGGGTGAAGTAGCTGCCACCGGTCTCCAGGGTGATGGTGTAGTGGCGGCGCTTGGCGTCGGTGAGCTGGACCCGGTCACCGGGCTGGAACGGGCCGGAGTAGGCCACGGTGTTCCCCTTTACGTTGGTGCGGCAGTGGACCCGATCAGTCTAACGGCCCCCACGTCACAGCGCGGTGGGGACCCCGCAGACCCCCGCCCGGCACACCTGGACCGCGGCCCCGTCCGGGACGGGGCCGAGCATCCGGGCGCCCTGTTCCGCCGACAGCACGAGAACGGAGGTGCCCAGCTGCCGGCGCAGCGCGGTGACCTGCGCGGGGTCGGCGGCGGACACCGTGGCCTGCACAGGTCCGGCGAGGTGGCACTCCAGGGCGCACAGCCAGCCGCCGGCCTGGGCCAGGTGACGGTCGACGACCCCGGTGTGGGCGTCGAGGATCCGGCGGGCCTCGGCCGACCAGCGGGCCCCGACCGCCCGGACGTCCGGGTCGTCGAGGGATGTCGCCACGGTACCGGCCATGCTCAACGCCTCGGCGAGCACGGCCACCGCCGCCGGGGTCGCCCCGTCGTAGGGGTCACGCGGACGCACTCCGGTCTCCGCCACCGGCGCCGCCGCGTCGTACCAGGTCCCCGGGCCGCGGTGGAAGGAGACCTGGGTGTGCCGCACCAGCTCGGAGACCGCCGCGGGGATGTCCAGCCCGCCGTAGGAGCTTCCCCGGTGCTCCCACAACCGGACCAGCGCGAGCAGCAGCCAGGCACAGTCCTCGAGGGTGCCCGGCGCGTGTGGTGTGCCGGTGCAGCGCACCACGTCCCGCACACCCCCGTCGGCGTCTGTGGTCACCGCGTGGTCCCACAGGGCGGCGGTGATCTCCGCCCCGGACCCCGGGTCGCCGGCCTCGGTGAGGGCGACGGCGGCCATCGCGTTCCAGGCGGTGACGACCTTTCCGTCGACGGCGGGGCGGGGGCGGCCGGCGCGGGCACGCCGCAGGGTACCCCGCAGTTCCGGGGTCAACGGCAGGCCCTCGCGCCGGGTGAGCACGACCCGGCCGTCCACGTCGCCCGCCCCCGTCAGTCCCAGGCGTTCCAGCTCCCCCGGTGCCCATGTGTAGCTGTGGCCCTCCACCCGCCTGCCGTCGACGACGGTGTCGGCGTCGAGACCGCTGGCCAGCAGGTGGGGGTCGCCGGTGCGCAGGTCGGCGGTCAGGAAGTCCCGGGTCAGGTCGACGGCCTCGGCGACGAGGTCGTCGTCCGGGCGTCGCACGCGGTAGGCGGCCAGGGCGCGGAGCAGCAGGGCGTTGTCGTAGAGCGTCTTCTCGAAGTGCGGTACGGTCCAGTCGGCGTCGACGCAGTACCTGTGGAACCCTCCCTCGACGGGGTCGGCGAGGCCGCCCTGCAGCATGGCCGCGGTGGTCCGTCCGACGATGTCGAGCACCTGGTCCGCCGCAGTGCCGGAGTCGGTCCGTTCCGCCCACCGCACCAGTCCCAGCAGTGCGGCCGAGGGTGGGAACTTCGGGGCGCCGCCGAACCCTCCGGTGGGGTGTTCCGAGGCACGCATCCTCTGGACGATCCGCGTCGGCAGTTCGGTGGTGGCCTCCCTGGCGGTCCAGGACGCCCCTGCTCCGTCGCCGTCGCCGTCGTTGTCCTCCTCCCCGCTGGCGCCGATGGCCTCGTTGAGCCGGGCGGTCAGCTCGTCGACCCGGGGGCGTTCGGTGGTCCAGGTCCGCGACACCGCCTCGAGAACCTGGCGGAACGACGGCTTGCCCTGTCTCGGTGCCGGCGGGAAGTAGGTGTCGGCGAGGAAGGGCCGTCCCTCAGGGTCGGTGAAGACCGTCATCGGCCACCCGCCCTGTCCGCTCAGGGCGACGGTGGCCTGCATGTAGTAGGCGTCGACGTCCGGGTGCTGCTCGCGGTCCACCTTCACCGCCACCATCCGGGAGTTGACCATCGCGGCGATCTCCGGGTCGGTGAAGGACTCCTCGGCCATCACGTGGCACCAGTGGCAGGTCGCGTACCCGACCGACACCAGCACCGGCACACCACGCTCCCTGGCCTCGGCGAAGGGTTCGGGGCCCCAGGGCTGCCAGTGCACCGGGTTGTCCGCGTGGGCCAGCAGGTAGGGGGACGTCGATGCGGCGAGACGGTTGGAGTTCATGCCACCACGGTAGCCGGACGGGGCCGACGACTACAGTGGCGGCAATGACGTCCCGCAACTCCACCGGAATCACCACGCACGTGGGCCGGCAGCTGGCCTCTCAGCTGGCTCCCCAGCTGTCCGGGTCCGTGACCACCGACCCGGACGTGCTGGCCGCCCACTCCTCCGACCAGTCGCTCTACAGTCCCGTGGGGACACCTGCCGCCCTGGTCCGCGCCACCACGGTGGACGACGTGGCCGCCACGATGCGTTTCGCCCACGGCCACGGCATCCCGGTGGTCCCCCAGGGTGCGCGGTCGGGCATCTCCGGTGGCGCGAACGCCGTGGACGGCTGCATCCTGCTGTCGGTCGCGGCGATGGACCGCATCCTGGAGGTCGACACGGCGAACATGACCGTCACCGTGGAGCCGGGGATCATCAACAAGGACCTCAAGGAGGCCCTGCGTCCCCACGGGCTGGCGTACCCGCCGGACCCCGGCAGCGTCGCGATGTGCTCCATCGGCGGCAACATCGCCACCAACGCCGGCGGCATGTGCTGTGTGAAGTACGGCGTCACCCGCGAGTACGTCCGGGAGTTGACCGTCGTGCTGGCCGACGGGACGGTGACCCGGCTGGGCCACCGTACCGTCAAGGGGGTGGCAGGGCTCGACCTGGCGGGACTGTTCACCGGCTCGGAGGGCACTCTCGGCGTCATCGTCGGGGCGACCCTGAAGGTGGTGCCCCGGGGACGGGAACCGCTGAGCGCACTGGCGACCTTCCCCTCGGTACGGTCGGCCGCCGAGGCGGTCTCCGCCTACATGGCCACGGGCGCCTCGCCCTCCCTGCTGGAGATGATGGACGCCGCCACTGTCGCCATGGTCAACGACCTCGGCGACTTCGGACTCGACGCCTCCGTCGGGGCCGTGCTGATCATGCAGTCCGACTCCCCCACCGCAGCCGGAGACACCGAGGACTTCGCCGCCGTCGCCGGGGCCCACGGCGCCATGGATGTCGCCTTCGCCGACAACCCGACCGACTCGGAGCTGCTGGTGGCGGCCCGACGGTCCGCACAGCCGGCCTGGGAGCACTACGCCCGGGCCCACGGCGGCGGACAGCTGCTCGACGACGTCTGCGTCCCACGCTCACGCATCGCCGAGTTCTGCGACCGGGTCGGTGACATCGGGGACGACACCGGCGCCCTGGTGACCGTCATCGGCCACGCCGGCGACGGCAACATGCACCCCTCGGTCTTCTTCGACACCGCCGACGAAGCCTCGGTCGCCGCCGCACAGGACGCCTTCGACCGGATCATGGCCCTGGGGCTGGAACTCGGCGGGACCATCACCGGCGAACACGGGGTCGGCAACCTCAAGAACCGCTGGTTGGCCACCGAGCTCGACGCCGGCAACCGCCACCTCCACCGCGAGATCAAGTACGCCGTCGACCCGACCGGGGTCCTCAACCCCGGCAAGATGCTGGAGCACCTGTGACCAACTCCCCCACCTCACACGACACCCCGGTTGACCTGGACGGGCTGGCGGCAGTGCTCGACGGTTCACTGAGCACCGACCCGGACGTCCTCGCCGCCCACGCCACCGACCAGTCCGTCCACCCGGGGCAGGACGCCCTGGTCCTGGTCCGCGCCGGGAGCGTGGACGACGTGGCCGCCACGATGCGCTTCGCCCACCGCCACGGCATCCCGGTCGTCCCCCAGGGTGCGCGTTCCGGACTCTCGGGAGGCGCCTGCGCCGACGAGGGCTGCATCCTGCTGTCGGTCGCAGCGATGGACCGGATCCTGGAGATCGACGCGGCCGACATGACCGTCACCGTGGAACCGGGGATCATCAACAAGGCCCTCAAGGACGCCCTGCGCCCTCACGGTCTGGCCTACCCGCCGGACCCCGGCAGCGTGGCGATCTCCACGGTCGGCGGCAACATCGCCACCAACGCCGGCGGCATGTGCTGTGTGAAGTACGGCGTCACCCGCGAGTACGTCCGCGAACTCACCGTGGTCCTCGCCGACGGGACGGTGACCCGGTTGGGCCACCGTACCGTCAAGGGGGTGGCAGGGCTCGACCTGGTCTCCCTGCTCACCGGCTCGGAGGGCACCCTCGGCGTCATCGTCGGGGCCACCCTTAAGGTGGTGCCCGGGGGCCCGGACCCGTTGACGGCACTGGCCACGTTCCCGACAGTGGGCCGCGCCGTGGAGACCGTGACGTCCTACATGGCCACCGGGGCCAACCCCTCGATGCTGGAGATGATGGACGGCATGACCGTGGGGCTCGTGTCCGAGATCGGGGACTTCGGGCTCGACGCCTCCGTCGGGGCCGTGCTGATCATGCAGTCCGACTCGCCCACCGCGGCGAAGGACACCGAGGACTTCGCCGCCGTCGCCGGGGCCCACGGCGCCATGGACGTCGCCTTCGCCGACAACCCGACCGACTCCGAGCTGCTCGTCGCCGCCCGTCGCTCGGTCCAGGTCGGCAACGAGCGCTACGCCCGGGCCCACGGCGGCGGCCAGATGATCGACGACGTCTGTGTCCCGCGCAGCCGGTTGGCGGACTTCTGTGCCGGGGTGGGAGACATCCGGGACGACACCGGGGCCACCGTCGCGCTGGTCGCCCACGCCGGCGACGGCAACGTCCACCCCTCGGTCTTCTACGATCTCGCCGACGAGGCGTCCGTGGCTGCCGGGACACTCGCCTTCGACCGCATCATGGAGCTGGGGCTGCGCCTGGGAGGTACCATCACCGGCGAACACGGTGTCGGCGCCCTGAAGTCGGCCTGGCTTCCCCGCGAACTCGACGAGGGAAGCCGACTCCTGCACCGCAGGATCAAGGACGCCGTCGACCCGACCGCCATCCTCAACCCCGGAAAGATGCTGGAGGCCCTGTGACCCGCCGTCCCCTCGCCCTGTCGCCCTCGCGTGTCGGTGACTACCGGCAGTGCCCACTGCTCTACCGCCTGCGCGCCATCGACCGGTTGCCCGAACCCAGTACCGTCGCCCAGGTCAAGGGGACACTGGTGCACGCCGTCCTGGAGGACCTGCACAACCTGCCCCGGGAGGAGCGGACCTACCCGGCGGCGGTGAAGATGCTCACCCCGCACTGGACGGCGATGAAGGACGCCGACGCCCAGCTCGTCGACCTGGTGCCCGACGAGGCAACGACGGACTTCCTGGTGGAGGCCCGGTCACTGGTCAAGGGCTACTTCCAGATGGAGAACCCGGCCGGATTCGACGCGGAGTCGGTGGAGAAGTACGTCGACACCACCCTGCCCAACGGTGTGCCGGTCCGCGGCTTCATCGACCGGGTGGACGTCGCCCCCACCGGCCAGGTCCGGGTGGTCGACTACAAGACCGGCAAGAAGCCGATCCCCCGCTTCTCCGCGCAGGCGGTGTTCCAGATGCGCTTCTACGCACTGGTGTGGTGGCGCATGTTCGACCACATTCCCGAGCAGCTGCGGTTGATGTACCTGAAGGTCCGTGACGACATGGTGCTCTCCCCCACCCCGGCGGAACTGAACTACGTGGAGCGCGACCTCGAGGAGGTATGGACGAAGATCGGCCAGGACGCCCGCAGCGGCGACTTCGCCCCGAAGACCTCGAAACTGTGCGGGTGGTGCTCATTCCAGTCGATCTGCCCGGCCTTCGACGGAACCCCGCCGGAGTACCCGGGCGTGCCGGAGGAGTTCGCCTGACCCGGGTGCGGGGTCAGTGGGTCGGGGTCAGGAGAGCCCCAACGAGTCGATGAGGTCGAGGAACGCGGGGGCGACCGGGGTCCGCCACAGCACATGGGCCCTGCCGTCTGCACGCCCCGGCCCCCCGTTGACCACGGAAACGGTCTTGCCCTGCCGGAGGGCGTCGAGCACCAGGCGGTACCCGCTCATCACCGACAGGGATGAGCCGACGACCAGCAGGCTGGACGACCCGGCGAGCATACGGGCCGCCCGCTGTTTCCGGGCCTGCGGCACAGGTTCGCCGAAATAGACGACATCGGGCTTCAACAGCCGGGACCCGCAGCCCAGACATCCCACCATGCAGAATCCACGCACGTGATCCTCGTCCAGTGTGACGTCGCCGTCCGGGTTGACCAGGGAGGGGTCCAGATCGACGCTCTCCAGGTAGCCGGGGTTGGCCTCCACGAGCCGGGAGTCGAGGGACCGACGGTCCTCGGTCAGCCCGCACCGCAGGCACACCACCTGCGACAGGTCTCCGTGCAAGGTGAGCAGTTCACGGCTCCCGGCAGCGGCGTGAAGCCCGTCGACGTTCTGCGTCACCACCCCGGTGACCAGACCTGCCTGCTCGAGTTCGGTGAGCCCGTAGTGTGTGGTGTTCGGTCGGGCCGCGGCCATCCGGCGCCAGCCGACGAAGGACCGGGCCCAGTACCGGTGGGAGGCGTCCGGATCGTGACGGAACTCCTGGTAGGTCATCGGCCGGTGGCGGGTCAGGGAACCGGACGGCCCCCGGTAGTCGGGGACACCGGAGTCGGTGGACACCCCGGCACCGGTGAGCACCAGGGCCGGCGCCGTACGGAGCTGGTCCGCCACCGCGGGCAGGGCCACCTCAGGTGGCGTGGGGGTGGCTGTCTCCGTGACCACCCGGGCGATCGACCGCAACGCCGAGAGATGTGCCGGGGTCACGGGGTCGGGGATCATTCCCCCCAGGCTACCCGTGCAGGTTGAGCCGGACCCAGGGTGAGTCCGGGTGGTTCAGAGCCACGGCGATGTCCTGGACGAAGCGCATGCAGGAGTCGTCCAGCCGTCCGTCCGCGACCGCCCGACCCACCACCACGCCGTCGGCGAACTCCTCCCAGCTGCCGTAGGTGGAGCGGGTGAGTTCGAGGGCGCGGTTCAGGAGCCCGGAGCACTGGTCCACGGTGACCAGCCCTCCCCCGTGCGCCAACCAGAGCAGGTGGACGGCGACGGAGACGTCCCAGCCGGTGGTGTCCGTCGGCGGGGTCTCCGGGAGGGCCGCGACGGCGGCGTCCTGGAGGAACGGGATGACCAGGTGGTGGTCGGCGGGGTCGAGGGGGCCGAGCACGGTGTGGGCTGCGGGTCGCCTGTCGACCGGGGTGGAGCACAGTCCGGCCAGCAGCTCGCGGTGGCGGCGGTAGTCGGCGTCGCCGGCGTCGTCCAGGCGTGCAGCCACCGTCCCCAGCACGTCACGGGCGGTCCGTATGCCGTACACGCTGGCCAGATGGTGGCGGTGGGCCTCCCCCGGGTCCACGACGAAGAGCTTCTGAAACCCCGAATTCGGGGGGTGCGCCTCGGCGGGTCCGTTGACGACCCGGCCGTCGTTGAGGCCGTGCGGCAGGCTCAGTGCCCAGGAGCGGGATGCCTCCGCGGTGCGGTCCCTGTCCCAGACCAGCTGCAGCTTCCTCGCTGACCTGGGGAGTTCCTGCAGGGCCGAGCGGTAGGTGGTGGCTGTCGGGGTGGTGTTGTCTGCGGGGTGTGTCACACCCGCCATGTTAGCTTCATGAACTATCTTCCGGCCGGGTGGCGGAGACGGTCACCCCACATCCGGGGACACCCGGGCGGTGCCCCCGCTGTCCGATCAGGAGTCCACGTACAGCTTTCCGCGCCACACCGGGTGCAGCAGGTTCTCCTTGCTGAGCACCTGGTCCAGGGTCTCCTCGTCCAGCAGGCCCCGTTCCAGGACGACCTCGCGCACCGACTTTCCGGTCCTGGCGCACTCCTTGCCCACCAGGTCACCGTTGTGGTGGCCGATCAGCGGGTTGAGGTAGGTCACGATACCGATGGAATGCTCCACGTAGGAGCGGCAGACATCCTCGTTGGCCGTGATTCCCACCACGCACAGCGTGCGCAGTGTGGTGCAGGCACGTGCGAGCAGGCGGATGGACTCGAACAGCGACTGGGCGATCACCGGCTCCATCACGTTGAGCTGCAGCTGGCCGGCCTCGGCCGCCATCGAGATCGTGACGTCGTTGCCGAAGACCTTGAAGCAGATCTGGTTGACGACCTCGGGGATCACCGGGTTCACCTTCGCCGGCATGATCGACGAGCCTGCCTGACGTTCCGGCAGGTTGATCTCGTTGAGGCCGGCACGCGGGCCCGAGGAGAGCAGGCGCAGGTCGTTGCAGATCTTCGACAGCTTCATCGCCACACGCTTGACCACCGAGCTGGCGTTGACGTACGCGCCGGTGTCGCTGGTGGCCTCCAGCAGGTCGTTGGCGGCGAGCACCTTGAGCCCGGTGACCTCCCGCAGTGCGGCGACCACCTGCTGCTGGTAGCCGGACGGGGCATTCACCCCGGTGCCGATGGCCGTGCCACCGAGGTTCACCTCCAGCATGAAGTCGGCGGCACGGTTGAGCTGCGACTGCTCCTCCGAGAGGTTCTGGGCGAAGGCGGTGAGCTCGTCGCCGAGGCTGACCGGCACCGCGTCCTGGAGCTGGGTGCGTCCCATGGTGATGACGTCGCGGAACTCGTCGCCCTTGTTGGAGAAGGCCCGCTCCAACGCGCTGAGATGGCGGATGAGGTCCTGGAAGGCGGTGTGGATGCCCAGACGGAACCCGGTCGGGTAGGCGTCATTGGTGGACTGGCTCATGTTGACGTCGTCGTTGGGGTTGATGACGTCGTAGCTGCCCTTGGGCTCCCCCAGGTACTCCAGTGCCAGGTTCGCGACCACCTCGTTGACGTTCATGTTCGTCGAGGTGCCGGCGCCTCCCTGGTAGACGTCGATCGGGAACTGGTCCATGCACCGGTGCTCCACCAGGATCTGGTCGCACGCCCAGACGATGGCCTCGGCCTTCTCCTTGGGCAGGGCGTGGAGCCGCTGGTTCGCGATCGCCGCCGCCTTCTTGACCTGCACCATGCCGCGGATGAACTCGGGAAGCTGGTTCAGGGTCGTCCGGGAGATCTGGAAGTTGTCCACCGCGCGCAGGGCGTGGATCCCGTAGTAGGCGTGCTCGGGGACCTGCATCGTGCCCAGCAGGTCCTCCTCCGAACGGAAGCTGTCGGCGGCGTGGGCGCTGAGCGAGTGCGTCTCGGCCGCGGTGATCAGCTGGGTGGAGGAGGTGACCGGAGCGGACTCCGGACGGAACTCGGGAACAGTCATGGTGGTCTGGACCTTTCGTGGTGTGGGCGACTCGTGGTGGAGTCTCAGATACGTGCGATACGGATGTCGCTGGCGAGGATGGCTTCCGCACCCAACGCCGAGAGGTTGTCCATCAGGGTGTTGGCCTCACGACGGGGAACCATCGCCCGGACGGCGACCCAGTTGTCCTGGGCCAGCGGGGACACCGTCGGCGCGGACAGCCCGGGGGTCACGGCGGCGGCGCGGTCGAGGATGTCCCGCGAGCAGTTGTAGTCCAGCATCACGTAGTTGCGGGCGTGCAGGATGCCCTCGATCCGCTTGAGCAGCACCTGCTGGCGGTCGTCGACGGCGGCGCCGCGACGTCCCACGACCACGGCCGTGGAACTGATCACCGGGTCGCCGAACGGACGCAGGCCCTGCTGCCGCAGTGTGCGTCCGGTCGACACCACGTCGGCGATGGCGTCGGCCACACCCAGGCGGATGGAGATCTCCACCGCGCCGTCCAGGCGCACGACGGTGGCGTCGATCCCGCGGGACTCCAGGTCCCGACGAACCAGGTTCGGGTAGGACGTGGCGATCCGGCGGCCCTCCAGCGCCTCCACCGTCCAGTCCTCGTCCGCCGGTGCGGCGTAACGGAACGTGGAGTCGCCGAAACCGAGCTCCAGCAGCTCCTCGGTCTCCTCACGGGTGTCGGCGGCCAGGTCACGGCCGGTGATGCCCATGTCGAGGTGGCCACTGGCCACGTAGATCGCGATGTCCTTCGGGCGAAGGAAGTAGAACTCCACGCCGTTGTCGGCGTCGACGACGGTCAACGACTTCGAGTCACCGCGGCCCGGGTAACCGGCCTCCGAGAGGATCTCGGTGGCGGTCTCGGACAGGGAACCCTTGTTCGGGACGGCGACGCGCAGCAGGTCGGGCTGGGCGTCGGTGGCGGACACGGACGGGGTGGACGGGTCAGACACGGTCACGGTAGGCCCCCTCAGAGGAACTTGTAGACGTCGGACGGGGTGAGGCCGCGACCGACCATCACCACCTGCAACCAGTAGATCAGCTGGGAGATCTCCTCGGAGAGTTCGTCGTCGGACTGGTACTCGGCGGCCAGCCAGACCTCCCCCGCCTCCTCGACGATCTTCTTGCCCTGGAAATGCACCCCGGCGTCGAGTGCCTCCACGGTACCGGAGCCGGCGGGGCGTTCCGCGGCACGCTGGGACAGTTCCTCAAACAGGGAGTCGAAGTTCTTCACGGCACTCATTCTGTCACATCCTGCACCGACGCGGTGACACGGTCACCCCACACGGTGACGACCGAGACGGTCCCAGAACCCGCGCAGGTCCGCGAGGGACAGTCCGTCCAGCCCCGCCGCGCCGTGGCGCAGTGCCGCCACCGGAACCGCGCCGTCAGGCACCTCGGCGTCCGCGGCGGGCAGGCCGACCACCCGGCACCCCGCCCGTACCGCCGCCGTCATGCCGTTGGTGGAGTCCTCGAACACCAGGCAGTCGTCGGGTGAGACCCCCAGTCGCCGGGCGGCGGTGAGGTAGCAGGTGGGGTCAGGCTTGCCGGCGGCCACCTCGTCCCCGCACACCGAACCGACGAAGTTCCCCTCGCCGATGGTCTCCAGCGCCTGGTCGGTCAACGACCGGAAGGTGTTGGTCACCACCATCATCGGCAGTCCCGACGCGCGGCCCTCCGCCAAGAGGGCGGGCACACCGGGAAGGAGGTCGAGACCCTGGGCGAACAGCACCGAGACACGGTCGTAGAGCCACCTGATCCAGCCGTCGACCTCCTCGTCGGTCGGGTCCAGGCCGGCCCACCGGGCGCACAGCCGCACCGTCCCGTCCGCCGTTCCGCCGACGGTCGTCGCCCGGACCTCCGGAGTGAGTTCGCGTCCCATGGCGGCAGCCATGGCGTAGGTCGCCTCCCCCCACCGTGGTTCGGTGTCCACCAGAGTGCCGTCCATGTCCCAGAGTATCGCCTTCATCCCTGCCATCATGCCTGGCCCGATAGGATCACACAGCATGAGCTTCATCACTGACACCACTGACACCACTGACACCACTGACACCACTGACACCACTGACACCGCTGAGGCCTACTTCGTGCAGGGCGCCTCCACCACCGACGACACGGGGACGGTGTGGACCGGGTACACCGCCACGGAACACACCGTGAGCCCGTGGGGGCCGGGCTTCCAGCACGGCGCTCCCCCGTCCGCGCTGGTCACCCACGCCATGGAGAGCATCGCCCCGGACGGCGGACGGCTCGTGCGGGTGACCACCGAACTGTTCGGGGCGGTGCCTGTGGCACGGTTGCAGGCCACCGCCCGGATCGTGCGGCCCGGTCGACGCATCTGCCACCTCGAGGCCGTGGTCAGGGACGACACCGGACGCGAGGTCGTCCGCGGCACCGCATGGTGGGTGCGTACCCACGACACCACCGAGCTGGAGAACCCGGACGTCGCCTCCGCCTCCGGCATGGTGCCGTTGGAGGAGAGCACCGAACCCGACGCGGACACGCCCTTCCTCACCGCCTGGCCCGGGCCGTACACGGCCTCCCTCGAACTGCGGCCCGTGCCCGGGGCGGGCAACCAGTTGTGGGTACGCAGCAGGATGGCGGTGGTGGCCGGAGTCGACGCCACCCCGTGGAGCCGGTTGATGTCGGTGGCCGACGTGGCCAACGGGACCGACCGTGTCCTGGACCCGCGCGAGTGGCAGTTCATGAACACCGATCTCACCGTGTCCCTGCACCGACTCCCGGTCAGCGGATGGATCGGTGTCCAGGCGGAGGCGAACTTCGGTCCCGACGGGGCGGGGCTGACCATCGGGCGGCTCTCCGACGAGCGGGGTCCGGTCGGGTCGACCAACCAGTCGCTGCTGCTCCAGCGGAACCGGTAGCCTACTCCTGCTCGATGATGCGGTCGAGGTCGTCGAGCACCTGCCGCGCGTCCGCCCCGACCTCCTCGCACAGCACCGTGACCAGGGCCCGGAAGTCGGTGACCTCCTCGTCCTCGTAGACGGCGCCGCCGTGGCGGTCGCTCAACGCCCGCAGGGCGTCGTGGGCGGAGATCACCTGGAGGACGACCTCCCCGGACGGGTCCGCACGGACCCCGGAGATCAGCCGGTGCAGGATCTCGGCCGCCTCGTCCACCGCGGTCGTGGGGTACGGCGCCTCCCAGAACTCACGGTCCTCGTCACGCAGGTAGCTGCCCGTGGCCATGGCGTTCAGATTGCCGATGAACTCGTGGCGTGCGGCGTCGGTGGCCGCGGCGAAGGAGTTGTCGTCGGCGGAGCTCACAGGGCCACCCCCAGCAGGGAGGAGCACATCGTTCGTACGGTGGCCCCGGCAGAACCGGCAGAACCGGCAGGTTCGGTGGAGCCGGTGCGCGCGGTGCCGTCACCGGCTGAGACCTCCCTGCTCCAGGTGTCGACCAGATCCAGCACGGTGGGGGTGTCCAGGTCGTCGGCCAGTGCCGACCGGACACCACGCACCAGTGCCTTGACCTCCGACGCAGGACGCCGCTCGGCCAGTGACGCCGCCTCACGCCACCTGCCCAGCCGCGTCTCCGCGCGCTCGAGGACCTCCGCCGACCAGTCGCGGTCGCGGCGGTAGTGCTCCTCGTACAGTCCCAGCCGCACCGCGGAGGGGTCGTGCCCCTCGGCGGTCAGCCGGGAGACGAACACCAGGTTGCCCAGGGACTTGCTCATCTTCGTGCCGTCCAGGCCGATCATCCCGGTGTGCACGTAGTGCCCCGCCATCCGCTCGACGCCGTGGGCTGCCTCGGCGTGGGCGGCGGAGAACTCGTGGTGCGGGAACCGCAGGTCGCTTCCACCGCCCTGGACCGCGAACGACGCGCCCAGACGGTTGGTGGCGATCGCCGAACACTCGACGTGCCAGCCCGGACGTCCGGGGCCGAAGGGTGACTCCCACGCCGGTTCGCCGTCCCGGTGGGCACGCCACACCAGGGCGTCCATCGGGTGGCGCTTCCCCGGACGTTCCGGGTCGCCTCCGCGTTCGGCGAAGAACCGCCCCATCGTCTCCCGGTCGTAGCGGGACTCGTAGCCGAACTGGGGGGTGAAGGTGTAGTCGACGTAGATGTCCGGGAACTCGTCGTCCATCCGGTAGGCCGCGCCCACCGACAGCAGACGGTCGACCATGTCGATGACCTCGTCGACGGACTCCATCGCCCCGATGTAATCGCGCGGCGGGAGGACGGAGAGGGCCTCCATGTCGGAACGGAAGAGGTCGATCTGCCCGGTCCCCAACTCGCGCCAGTCCACCCCGTCGCGCTCGGCACGCTCGAACAGCGGGTCGTCGACGTCGGTGATGTTCTGCACGTAGTGCACACCGTGCCCGTTGTCGAGCAGCTGACGGACCACCAGGTCGAAGGTGACGTAGGTGGCGGCGTGACCGAGGTGGGTCGAGTCGTACGGGGTGATGCCGCAGACGTAGACACCCACCTCCCCTGCGTCGGTACGCAGACCGGTGTCGACCGGGAGGACGCGGTCGGCGGCCGTGTCGTGGAGTGTGAGGGGAACACCGTCACCCGGCAGGGCGGGGACGTCGGGGGCGGACCATGAACGCATGGGGCCTGATTCTAGTCACCGGACAGGCGGCCGGCGTCCACCGGTCCGTCCGTCAGGCGTTGATGGTGCCGGTGGCCAGGAGAATGAGCACAGCGACACCCACCGGGATCCGCCACAGGGCGAACCAGGCGAAGGAGTGGTTGGCCACGAACTTCAGCAGCCAGGCGATGGAGATGTAGCCCAGCACGAAGGCGACCGTGGTGCCCACGGCCAGCTGCAGCCCGCTGGCGGCCTGCCCGGCGGCCGGGTCGAAGGCGTCCGGAAGGCTGAAAAGACCGGACGCCAGGACGGCCGGGATGGCCAGCAGGAAGGAGAAGCGCGTCGCGACCTCACGGTCGAGGTTGAGGAAGAGGCCCGCGGACACCGTCGCCCCGGAGCGGGACACCCCGGGGATCAGGGCGAGGCACTGGGCGAACCCCATGATCAGCGCGTCCTTCAGGGTCAGCTTCTCGTAGGTGCGCCTGTGGGTGCCGACCTTCTCCGCCCAGATGAAGACGAAGGAGAACAGGATCAGCACGACCGCGGTGATCCAGAGGTTGCGCAGGTTGTCACGGATGAGGTCCTTGGCCAGGTACCCGATCAGGCCCACCGGGATGGTCGCGGCGATGACCATCCACCCCATCCGGTAGTTCAGGTTGTCGCGTTTCGTGCGGTCGAAGACCCCGGCGAACCACGCCGACAGGATGATCCAGATGTCCTTGGCGAAGAACACCAGGACCGCCAGCTCGGTACCGAGCTGGACGACGGCGGTGAAGGACGCGCCCGCGTCCTCCCCCCAGATGAGCTGGGAGACGATACGCATGTGGCCCGACGACGAGACGGGGAGGAACTCGGTGAGCCCCTGCACGATCGAGAGGATGATGGTCTGCAACCACCCCATGTCGGTGGTGGTGACGGCGTCGCCGGCGTCTGCGGCGAGATACGAGGAGAGCTCCATGGCAGAGAAGCGTACCCTCCCCGACCTCTCCCCTCATGTCAGGCGGGGGCGGTGTGCCGCTCACGGTGTAGTAGCGTGATTGACGTGAGAAGCCAGGTGAACCGGCC
The DNA here is from genome assembly GCF_022712195.1 of Corynebacterium sp. Taxonomy (GTDB): domain Bacteria; phylum Actinomycetota; class Actinomycetes; order Mycobacteriales; family Mycobacteriaceae; genus Corynebacterium. The sequence continues at coordinate 24,077 of NZ_JALAGY010000085.1, forward strand.
CCGGATGCGGCCCAAGAAGAGGATGGCGGCGGTCGTGGCACTCCCTGCCGTCGCAGCCCTGACCCTGACCGGATGTGCCGAGCAGATGTTCGGAACCGACGGTGACGACGGGCCCGACGGGGAGGGCGAGGTCGTGGTCGGCGTCCCCGCCGAACCCAAGGACTCGCCCGGCTCCCCCGGCTCCCCCGGGGAGGCGACGGGCACGCTGGAGGACGGCGACGAACTCCTCGGTCTCGTCCGGGCGGGCCTCGGTGACGACGTCACCCCGGACTCCCCCGCCCCGGTCGCCGCCCTGGAACAGGGGCGGCTGCACATCGGGTCACTCGGGGACGTGGCCGACGGCAGTGCCGAGACCGTCGACGTCGACGACTCCTGCACGACCGTCAGCGGGGCCGTGGACGGCGTCGTCCTCGGCTGCGGGACCACCGTGCGCATTCTCGACGCCGAGGGCGCTGAACAGCGCCGGGTCGACGCGCCGGGTGAGGTCACCGCTGCGGTGGTGCACCCCGACGGTTCCGTGGCGTTGACGGTGGACTCCGACAGTGACGTCCACTGGTTCTCGTCTGACGGCGAGGAGACCAGGTCGGAGCACATAACCGACTCCGGCAGCGCGATGCAGCTCGTCGGGAACACCCGTAACAGCGACGGGGAGGACGGGAAGGACCCGCAGTGGCGGGCCGCGCTCATCGACGCGGCGCAGACGAGCGTCACCGACATCGACATCACCGACCGGAGCAGGGTGGCCGCACTGCGTGTCGGCCAGGGAGTCGGGACCGTCTCGGCGGGCACCCGTCCGGACGGGGTGCTCGTGGCGTCCGACGCACGGCGCGACCAGGCGCTGGTCTACACACTGACCGACGTGATCCGGCACACCCAGTCCGTGCCCACCGGCGAGGGTGCCTGGGCGGTGCTGTGGGACTCCGACCGTGAGGTGATGTGGGTGTCCACCACCGGTGACAACACCCTGACCGGTTACGACCTGTCTACCGGGACACCGGTCGAGATCGGCGCGGTCCCGACCGCCCCCGACGTGCGACACATCATCGACGACGGCAGCGGAGACCTGCTCCTGGTGGCCGCCGACGGCACCCGCGAGCTCATCCCCTCCGACGACCTCCCCAGAAAGGACTGACCCATGACCAGCTTCCGCCAGATCCGGGGATCGGTGTACGACCTCTCCCTCCGGCAGCTGTTCCGGCTACGTGCCGAGCGGATCCACGGACTGATGTCCCGCGCCCTGTCCGCGGCGGCGGGGTCCGCGCCTGCCCGGGCTGCACTGCGCCGGAGCTTCGTGGTCACCGATCCCGTGCTCGCCCAGACCGTGGACGGTGTGCGGTTCCCACGGCCACTGGGCCTGGCCGCCGGTTTCGACAAGAACGCCACCGAGGTGGATGTCTGGGGCCCTCTCGGGTTCGGCTACTCCGAGGTCGGCACCGTCACCGCGGTCCGGCAGCCCGGCAATCCCACCCCTCGCCTGTTCCGCCTGCCCGAGGACCGGGCCCTGCTCAACCGGATGGGCTTCAACAACGACGGTGCCCTGGCCGCGGCCCAGCGTCTGCGGACCCGCGTGGAGCCGGAACCGGTGGGGGTCAACCTCGGAAAGACCAAGACCACGCCGGCCGGGCAGGCGCCTTCGGACTACTACGAGTCCGCCAGGGCCGTCGACGAGGTCGCCGACTACCTGGTGATCAACGTCTCCTCCCCCAACACCCCGGGGCTGCGGGACCTTCAGGCGGTCGAGAGCCTCCGGCCGATCGTCGACGCGGTCCGTCGGGCCAGTGACCGGCCCCTCTTCGTGAAGATCGCGCCGGACCTCTCCGACGCGGACGTGGACGCTGTGACGGACCTTGCCGGCGAGCTCGGGCTGACCGGTCTCATTGCCACGAACACGACCGTCAGCAGGGAGAACCTCCGTACCCCCGCCTCGGACGTGGCGGCGCTCGGCGCCGGCGGGGTGTCCGGCGCCCCGGTTGCGGAACGCTCACTGGAGGTGCTGCGCCGGATCCGCGTACGCGCGGGTGACGGGCTGGTCCTCATCGGTGTCGGGGGCATCGAGACCGCGGAGCAGGCATGGGAACGCATCGGTGCCGGGGCGACACTGCTCCAGGGGTACACCGGGTTCATCTACGGCGGGCCTGACTGGATCCGCGACATCCACCGGGGGCTGGCGGAACAGGTCCGGCGTCACGGCCTCACCGACCTCTCGGCGGCCGTGGGCGCCGAACTGCCCTGGACGGACTGAGGTCCGCCCGGCGGATCAGTTCTCCGCCCACCCCCACAGCAGTCCCCTGGCGGTGGCGGTGAAGTTCAGGTTGAAACCGAGGATCGTCGGCGTCGACCGGTCGTCGATCTCCAGGAACGTCGGCACGGCGTGGACGGCGAAGATGTAGCGGTGCGGGCCGTGCCCGGCGGGCGGCTCGGCGCCGTAGTACCCACGGCTGCCCGAATCCCCGCGCAGGGCCACCGCCCCGTCCGGGAGCCCGATGAGCTCCGGGTCGCCGATGCCCGCGTCCAGCGTGGTGACGGATGCAGGGATGTTGAACACCGCCCAGTGCCAGTAACCCGACGTCGTCGGCGCGTCCGGGTCGTAGCAGGTCACCGCGAAGGACTCCGTGCCCTCGGGGACCCCGGACCAGGACAGCTGCGGGGAGACGTCGTTGCCGCCGAGCTGGGCGGTGGGCAGCCGGTCGCCGTCACTGAAGTCCGCACTCGTGACGGTGAGGGGCGGGAGGTCAGTCAGCGGGGCGTAGGGGTCGGCCGCCGGGAAGCGGTCGTCGATGTACGTGGGTCGGTGGTGTCGGGGTGAGTCGCTCATGGCCCCCAGTATGCCGCACGGTCACGTGCTCCGCAGAAACTGATTCTGTTCATATATGCAGGTGGCCGACGGGGCGGACGGTCGGACCGGCGCACGGCTGCCGGAGCGGGCCTTCGGGTGGTTGACCTGTGGTTCTGTGCGGCCGCGCGGGATGATTTGTCACCGTCGCGGCGACTGGTTATAGTTACCGGAGTGCGACGGACACAGGGTTGATCTTCAACCGGAACCGTGTTCGGCGTCCGCATCCATGTCCGGGTGGCGGAATGGCAGACGCGCTAGCTTGAGGTGCTAGTGTCCTATTAACGGACGTGGGGGTTCAAGTCCCCCTCCGGACACCACAGGAGAGACCCACTACGGTGGGTCTCTTTTGTCGTTCCACGACAACCCCGCAGAGACAGGACGGCACGGCATGGACAGGGACCACAGGGCGTCGCTCCTCGGGCTCGGTGTCCTCGCCGTCGGTGTCGTCGTGGCCACGGTCATGCTCCCCACTCCAGACCTGGACACGATCCGGGCCAGCGTCCGTGGCAGCGGGGCGGTCGCCTGGGCCACCTTCCTTGTCCTCATGGTCACGGCCACCCAACTGCCGGTGCCCCGCACCATCTGGACCGTGGCCGCCGGGGTGCTCTTCGGCCCAGTCGTGGGCAGCCTCCTGGCGCTGGGCGGGATGGCGGTGTCGGTGACACTGGCGCTCGTGCTCGTCCGGTGGATCGGCGGGCCGGCGGTACGCCGGGCCGAACGGGTCCCCCGTTTCCGGGTTCTGCAGACGGCCCTGGAGGAGCGTGGCTGGGTCGCGGTCCTGGGGCTCCGGATGATCCCCCTGGTCCCCTTCAGTCTTCTGAACTACGCCTGCGGGCTGAGCAGGGTGCCGCTTCTCCCCTGCGTCCTGGCCACCGTCGCCGGATCAGCGCCGCTCACCGTCGCGGTCGTGGCGTCCTCTGACGTCCTGGCCAACGGCGGTGAACCCTGGTTCCTCGCGGTCAGCGTGCTGCTCGCGGCGACGGGGGTGGTGCTGACCGCGGGCGAATGGAGGAGGATCCGGGCGCGGCTGGCCACCGAACCACCGGTGGTCAAGCCCTCACCGTAGACGGAGACTGTAGGGTGGTAGGCATGTACTCCGTCCACGCCACCTACCGAGGCACTTCACTGCGACGGGCCGACTACGTCCGCCAGGTCGCCGACGCCCTGGGAAACGCGCCCGACGTCGTCGACGTCCGGGTCCAGGGGCCCGAGGACTTCGTGGTCCTCGCCGATGACGCGGACAGTGCGGCGGGAGTGGTGATGAACCTCATCCAGGCCGGTGACTTCGCCATCGGCATCGGTGCGGTCCTCAACGACGGGTTCGGAGACGGGGACGGTGACGTGACGGGCGACGCGGCGCTGCGCGAGCACCTCGTCGCCGCCGCCGGTCGGGCGGTCCAGGGGGCGCGTCGCCCCGGGGTGATCCGGGCACGGGTCGAACTCCCCGGTCCCGGCGGTGTCCAGGCCTCCGGACTCGGGGCGGACATCGCCGGGGACATCGCCGCAGCGTTCACCCTGGTCTCCCAAGTGCTGAGCCGCCGCACCGCCGAAGGGCGGGAGGCGACGGCACTGGTGCGGCAGGGCTACCTCCAGAGCGAGGCGGCGGAGAAGGTGGGGATCTCGAAACAGGCTATGTCTCAGCGTCTGGCTGCTGCGGGGTGGCAGGCTGAGCAGGCGGGTTGGCTCCTTGCCGTCCATATGCTGGCCAGGACGGAGACTCTCCGTCCCGAGTGACCGGGCCGGTCTCGGCGCCCGTGCCGGTGCCGGACGTGCCGGTCGCCGGTGGCGTCGCCTCCCGGTCGTCGACCGAACGGTTGGCCACCGCGTTCGCCTCGGCCACGGCCTTGGCGATCTCCGGGGCGGACTCGGTGCTGAACCAGTCCTCCGAGGTGGTCTCGTTGGCGAGGTCCCGCAACGACTCGTCCACCGGACCCGGCTCATACCGGAAGGTGCCGTCCTCGTCCTTGTTCGCGAAGGCCTTGGCGAACTGCTCCAGGGAATCGCCGAACTGCATCGGCAGCATCCACACCTTGTTGGCGTCGCCCTGCGCCATCTCGGGGAGTTTCTCGAGGTACTGGTAGGACAGGACCTCGGGGGTCACCTGAGAGGACTTGATGGCCGCCGTGACCTTCTGGATGGCTTTCGCCTGCCCCTGCGCCTCGAGGTACTTCGCCGCCCGCTCACCTTCGGCGAGAAGCATGCGGGCCTGGCGCTCCGCCTCCGCGGAGAGGATCTGGGCGTGCTTGTCACCCTCGGCCCCGAGGATACGTGCCTGCTTCTTGCCCTCGGCGGTCTTGATGTCGGACTCGCGCTGGCCCTCGGCGGTGAGGATCATCGCCCGCTTCTCGCGGTCGGCCTTCATCTGCATCTCCATCGACTGCTGGATCGAGGGCGGCGGGTCGATGGCCTTGAGCTCCACCCGGCTGATCCGCAGCCCCCACCGGGTGGTGGCTGCGTCGAGCTCACCACGCAGTCGGCGGTTGATGACGTCGCGCGAGGTCAGTGTCTCCTCGAGCGTCATCCCGCCGACCACGTCGCGCAGGGTGGCGACCGAGATCTGCTCCACACCGATGATGTAGTCGTTGACGCCGTAGATGGCGCGGGCGGCGTCGTTGATCTGGAACGTCACCACGATGTCGATGGCGACGGTCAGGTTGTCCTGGGTGATCACCGCCTGCGGAGGAAAGGACACCACCTGTTCACGGGTGTCCACCCGGTCCCTGACCCGGTCGATGAACGGGACCAGGATGGTCAGACCACCGGACACCGTCCTGGTGTAGCGGCCCAGACGCTCAATGACCGCGGCCTCACCCTGGGGTATCAGAGCCACGGACTTGAACAGTGCGACGACCACGAGGACGACGAGGACGACGAGCAGGATACTCAGCGCGTTCACGGTTCACACTCCCTTCCACACCACAGCCGTGGTGCCGTCGATGGAGACGACCTGCACACGGTCCCCCTCAGCGAATGATGTACCGGGGTGTGCCGCCCGGGCCGACCAGATGTCGCCGGCGATCCTGACCTGACCGGAGGAGTCGTCGGCGGTGACCGCACTGAGCACCTCGGCCGGTTGGCCCTCGAGTTCCCTGGGGGTGAACTCGCGGACCTCCCCCTGCGCGAGATAACGGCGGCGCAGTACCGGGCGCAACAGCAGCAGGGATGCCGCGGACGACACACCGAACACCCCTACCTCGGCCCAGGCCGGGATACCGGACAACGAGACCCCGGCCGTGGTGAGGGCGGCGACCGCGAGCATCAGCAGCGTGAAGTCCATGACGAGGAATTCGCCGACCGCGAGGACGGCTGCTGCGATAAACCAGATGACCGGGCCCATGGCCGCAGACTATCAGTTCACGGCAACTGGGGTTCTGTGACGAAATCGACGAGCCGCTCGACCGCGCCGATCAGGGTGGCGTCCAGGTCCCGGAAGGTCTTCACCCTCGAGTAGACGTGGCGCCAGCCGTCGGTCGGTGTCCCCCACCCCAGCCGTCGGCAGACCCCGGTCTTCCAGTCCTCCCCGTAAGGGACCTCCGGCCACTCCCTGATTCCCACGGTGGCCGGTTTCACCGCCTCCCAGATGTCGATGTACGGGTGCCCGGTGACCATGACGTCCGGGCCGAGGTTCCGGGTGAGGCGGCTCTCCTTGGACCCCTCCACCAGGTGGTCGGCGAGCACACCGACCCGGCGGCCCGGCCCCGGACGGAACTCCTCCAGCATGGCGGGGAGGTTGTCGAGTCCCTCGATGAACTCGACCACCACGCCTTCGACGCGCAGGTCATGCCCCCAGACCTGCTCGACGATCGCGGCGTCGTGGAGGCCCTCGACCCAGATGCGGGAGGGGGCGGCGACCTTCGCGCGGACATCCTGGACCCGTCGGGAACCGGAGTTGGACCGCTGCTGCCGCGGCGACTCCGACGGAGCCACGTAGCGGGTCAACGTCACCGGGCGACCGTCGATGAGGAACCCCCCGGGACGCATCTTGAACAGCCGGTCGCGGCCGTGCCGGTCCTCCAGCCGAACGAAGTCGCCGTCGTAGGTCCTCTCGAAACCCGTCACCGCGCCGACCCAGCCGCCGTCGGCGACCTCCACGACGGTCCCCGGGGCCGCGGGGACCTCGGGCACGTCGGGACGACGGGCTGGGCTGGGGGCGTGCGGCGACCGGGAGGATCCGTCCCCTCCGAGGATGTCACGGCCGTACCTGTCGTTGAAGCTCATGGACACCGACTCTAGGCTAGGAGCAATGTCGTCCAGAAACCCCGCCGGTGACACCGGCACGATGAAAGGGACCCCGCTGCGTGAGCAACTGTGGTCCCCGGTGCAGAACACCACAGTATGGCTGGGGTGGTGGCTCCACGGACTGGTCTCCGCCGATGACGTCATCGACGCCTTCCAGGACGTCCAGGGCCCCGCCCACACGCTGCTCGTCGACCCCGCCGGAGACGACCCCTTCGACGGGCGGTTCGCCGACCGCCCCACCGGGCTCGTCGACCTGCTGCACGCCGTGCGCGAGGTTACCCGGGACCTGCCGGTCGAGCTGTCCTCCCGCCCGCTGGTCAGCCTGGTGCTCGCCGGCCCCGGTGACCCGCCCGCCCTGCCTGCGGGTTCACGCGGCGCGCGGGCGGTCTCCGAGACGGGTGCGGGGATCGCTGTCGCGGACGAGGACCCGCTGGTCACCCATGTCGTGGTACCCCGGATCGTGGACACCTCGCTGGTGCAGTGGGTCTGGTACCGCTGTGAGGGACGCGTGCGTGCCGGGGAGTTCTACGGTCCCGGGGAGGCAGACGCCCGGCTCCGGGAGGCGACCGACGCCGCGGCCTCACTGGTCGAACAGTCCGGGGCGATGCCGGTCAGGCACCACTCACCCCGTCTCGCGGTAGGTGCCCTGACGGACTTCTTCGGACTGCCCGGGCTACCTGCCGGGGTGTCCCCGCGTGCCGAGAAGCTCATGGCACGGGCCGATGTCGTCGCCTCGGTCATCGAGGTCACCCGCTCGATGGACCATGGCGCGGCGCTGGACCCCCACCTACTGCCGCTGGCGGGGGCGGTCCGGACAGCGAGAATCACCGCAGTCGACCACGCCATGCGTGAACTCCTGCGGTGACTCCCCGACCGGTCCCCCGGTCTACTCGATCATGCGCACGGCCATGGGCTCGATACCGTCCCACCGAACCGGGGACACCTTGACGACGTCGCCGGACTGCGGGGCCTCGAGCATCGTGCCGTCCCCGAGGTAGAGCGCCACGTGCGAGCTTCCGCCCGCACCCCAGAAGAGCATGTCGCCGCGCTGTGCCTCGCCGACGGGGACCTGCGTGCCGGAGGTGTACTGGTAACCGGAGTACTTCTCCAGCTGGATGCCGACGGCGGCGAAGGAGTAGACCATCAGCCCCGAGCAGTCGAAGCCGACCTTCGAGTAGTCGCCGTGGGAGTCCGCGACCCCGCCGTCACGCACACCGAGGGTGGGACCGTCCTGGTTGCCGCCACCCCAGGCGTAGGTCACGCCCAGCTGGCCCATACCACGGTCGATGACCCGTTCAATCTGCTCCTCGCGGGTGCCGGACGCGTCGGGCTCGCTCGGCGGCTGCCCCTCACCGGGGTTCGACGGCGGCAGGCCCGGGTCGATCTCCTCGGGGCCGCCGATGCCGTCCGGAAGTCCGGTACCTTCCTGACCTTCCGTACCCTCCTGTCCCTGCGGGAGATTGGCGTAGGACTCCGCGGCAGCGTCCCGGCCCGCGTTCGCCGCGGCCTCGAACGCTCCGTCCGGATTGCCCTGCAGGTGCGAGTTGATCCCGGCGAACGCAGCCTGGCCGGCGGCGTTGACGAGCCCGTCGATGGCAGCCTGGCGGCGTTCGTCACCCTCCGAGCTTCCCTCGAAGCTGCCCGGGATCGCGTCGATCTCGGGGACGTCGGCGGCGGGGTCGTCGACGAGCTCGTCGGCCTCTCCGGAGCTCCCGGACCCTTCGGCGCTTCCGTCACCTCCGGCCCCAGCCTCTGCGGAACCCGGGTCCTCCGGGAGGGCAGGGTCCTCCGTGCCCTCCACCGGAGCGGGCACCTCGGGTCCGACCTCCTCGTCCTTGGTGTCCACAGCGGCCGGCGCAGCGTCGACACGCTCGGCGGCAGCCTCGGCCGCGCGGCGTTTGTCGAAGGAGCTTGCACCTGCGTTCGCAGACACCTTGTCCACTGCCTTCTTGGCGGCCGCCAAACGCTGCTTCGCCTCGGCGAGGGACTTCTTGACCCGGTTGAGCTCATCCGCCTTCGCGGCGATGGACGACGTGGCGTCGGTGAATGCCTGCTCCGCGGCGCGGTGCGCCTCGAGGGCGTTCTCGACGAACTTGTCGGCCTTGTCACGGGACTCGCGCAGGGACGACTCCTCGTTCGCGGCCTGTGTGCGGGCGAGGTCCAGGCGGTCGATGTCCGCCTGCTTCTTCTCGGCGGCGAGCCGCATGTACGTGGCGCGGTCGATGGTGTCACCCGTCGCGTCGGACCCCGATGCGAGGACGACGGGGGCGGAGTCCCCGCCGCGGGTGTAGGCGGAGCGGGCGAGCTCGTCGAGAGTGGCCTGCGCGTCCTGCACGTCGGAGTCCGTGCCGTCGAGACGTTTACGGGCGTCAGCGACCTTGTCCTGGGCTTCCTGGGCGGCACGCTGGCTCCGGTCGACGTCGACGCGGGCCTTGTTCACCGACTCGCGCAGTCCGCCGAGCTCAAGTTCCAGGGAGGAGACTTCGCCTTCGGTCTTCGAGACAGTGCCGACGAGTTCGGCGAGGTATGCCTCTGGGGACTGGTCGGAGGTGCTCGAGGAGGTGTCGGAGGGTGCTGCGACGGCGGTCGCCGCGGGAACGGTGAGTCCTGCGGCCACCGCGAAAGACAGCAGTGCCCGAGTGGACCGGACGGTCGACCTGCGGGCTGTGCCGCGGGCGTTCAGTCGAAGTGCCACAGTGAGTCTCTCCTTGGGGGTGGCATACCGGGTCATCTAGGTCAGGCCGTCGTCCTTGACAGTGTCCTGGTACGGCCGCCTGTCCACCGCGCTTCCCCGCGAGGTGGTCCAGGGCCCGAGGGCCAGGTTCCGGAGGGCCGGTTGTTCACCGCCGGAAATGTCACGAACAGGTCTCGTTCCGATATCGGATCGTTACCAAATGACGACAACTGAACCGTAAGACACTCGCGACACATGCGAAACCCGAACCCCACTAATCACATAAGAATCACGAAGAACATGTGTCACGCTGAATGCCTTGACCTGCACGGGAGAGGGTTCGCTCCTAAAATGTGATCTTCGTCACATTGATGGTGCTCTCGGCGTGTCCTGTTGCGACAATGCACGGCGGTCAACTCAAAGTCTGAACCTTGACTTGAGCATCGACAAGCTGACGCCCTTGACTACTGGGTCGGTGTGGTTCACCGCCCGTGGTGCTGGCGTGCTGGCGTCAGTCGGAGATGTCTGGGTTCAGTGCTGCCGAGGTCGGTCAGCGGCGGTAGCTGAGCCGGGCGAGTGCGGCGGCGACGGCCACGGTGACCAGGATGCCGGCGAAGACGACGATGACAAGGGCGGTGAAGTCCGGTTCGGCGGACTCCGCCTCGGACAGGAAGTCGACGACGTCCTGGGGCGCGGTCGAGCCGTGCAGCATGCCCTGGTTCGACTCGATCTGGAACCGGGACATGGAGTCGCTGACTACCTGGGTGTTGTGCGGTGCCCGCACGATCACGGTCTGAGCCCCCTCGGAGCCGTCCGGCGGGGTCGAGTCCTTCACTGTCTGGGCGAGGTTACGTAGGCCGGTCCCCTCGGCGGAGGTGCCGTCCAGGATGACCACGTCGACGCCCCGGTCGGCGAGGTCCCGGTACCCGGCGATGTCGGCCGGGCTGAGGTCCCCGTCCGTCTGTGAGGTGGAGAACCCGGATTCGGCGATGTCGTCGAGGACCGCCTGAAGGTCGACATTCTCGAAGTCCACGGGTCACTCATTTCCTGGCGGGGCCGGTAGTTGTTATCTCGCTGTATAGATTTCTAGCATCCGGGCGGGGTGTCCGGGGGTGTCGACACGCGGAGCGGGGACGGTCGGAATCGCGCCGTCCTGCGGTTATGAAGCATTACGTTCGTACTGTTATAGTGGTTCCGACGGAATCCGCGACGACTGCTGACACAATGGTGGCAGTCCGCGTCGGCGCCAGTCTTCCCGGTGCCGGGACACGGTCCAGACGAGGTCCACAGGTCCACGCGGCGGGATGACGTCAGACGAACGTCACACAACTGACGACGATAACGAGAAGAGATTCAGGAGCACTGTCGTGACTGAAAGCAAGAATTCCTTTGGAGCAGAGGGGACTCTCGAGGTCGGTGACCGGTCCTACACGATGTACCGCCTCAGTGCGGTCCCGGGCATGGAGAAGCTGCCCTACTCGCTGAAGGTCCTCGGAGAGAACCTCCTGCGCAACGAGGACGGTGCGAACGTCACTCGCGAGCACATCGAGGCCATCGCCAACTGGGACCCCTCCGCTGACCCGAGCATCGAGATCCAGTTCACCCCGGCCCGCGTGATCATGCAGGACTTCACCGGTGTCGCCTGCGTGGTCGACCTGGCGACGATCCGCGACGCGGTGGTCGCCCTCGGCGGCGACGCCGACCAGGTCAACCCGCTGAACCCGGCCGAGATGGTCATCGACCACTCCGTCATCATCGAGGCGTTCGGTGACGAGAACGCCCTCGAGCGCAACGTGGAGATCGAGTACCAGCGCAACGAGGAGCGCTACAAGCTCCTGCGTTGGGCCACCGGCGCCTTCGACAACTTCCGCGTCGTCCCGCCCGGAACCGGCATCGTCCACCAGGTCAACATCGAGTACCTGGCGCGCTCCGTCTTCGACAAGGACGGCCTGGCCTACCCCGACACCTGTGTCGGCACCGACTCCCACACCACGATGGAAAACGGCCTGGGCATCCTGGGCTGGGGTGTCGGCGGCATCGAGGCCGAGGCAGCGATGCTCGGCCAGCCGATCTCCATGCTGATCCCCCGCGTCGTCGGCTTCAAGCTCTCCGGTGAGATCCCCGTGGGCGTCACCGCCACCGACGTGGTGCTGACCATCACCGACATGCTCCGTCAGCACGGCGTGGTCGGGAAGTTCGTGGAGTTCTACGGCAAGGGTGTCGCCGAACTGCCGCTGGCCAACCGCGCCACCATCGGCAACATGTCCCCGGAGTTCGGCTCCACCGCCGCGATGTTCCCGATCGACCAGGAGACCATCGACTACCTGGCACTGACCGGCCGCGACCAGGAGACCCTGGACCGCGTCGAGGCCTACGCCAAGGAACAGGGCATGTGGCTCGACCCGGAGAACGACGCCGTCTACTCCGAGTACCTCGAGCTCGACCTCTCCACCGTGGTCCCGTCCATCGCCGGCCCGAAGCGTCCCCAGGACCGCATCGAGCTCGCCGACTCCAAGGCACAGTTCCGCAAGGACCTGCACAACTACGCCGACAGCAACTCCGGTAACCCGGACGCGCAGGACTTCGTCGCCGAGGGCGGCTTCCCCGGCGGCCACTCCGGCACCCCGGCGTCCGCCGCCGACGCCAAGGGCAACCTGCCCTCCGCCGCCGTCGGCAACCAGGGTCGTCCGTCCAACCCGATCAAGGTCAACTACGAGGGCCAGGACATGGTCCTGGACCACGGCATGGTCGGCATCGCCTCCATCACGTCCTGCACCAACACCTCGAACCCCTCCGTCATGGTCGGCGCCGGCCTGCTGGCCCGCAAGGCCGCGGAGAAGGGTCTGAAGTCCGCACCGTGGGTCAAGACCTCCATCGCTCCCGGCTCCCAGGTCGTCACCGGCTACTTCGAGAAGGCCGACCTGTGGAAGGACCTCGAGGCCATGGGCTTCTACCTCGTGGGGTACGGCTGCACCACCTGCATCGGCAACTCCGGCCCGCTGCCGGAGCCGATCTCCGAGGGCATCAACGAGGCAGACCTCGCGGCCACCGCCGTGCTGTCCGGTAACCGCAACTTCGAGGGGCGCATCTCCCCCGACATCAAGATGAACTACCTGGCGTCCCCGATCCTGGTGATCGCCTACGCCATCGCCGGCACGATGGACTTCGACTTCGAGACCCAGCCGCTCGGCCAGGACGGCGAAGGCAACGACGTCTTCCTGCGTGACATCTGGCCCTCCACCGAGGAGATCGAGTCCGTCATCAAGTCCTCGATCACCAAGGAGCTGTACTCCGAGGACTACGCCGACGTCTTCAAGGGCGACGAGCGCTGGCAGTCGCTGCCCGTGCCGGAGGGCAAGACCTTCGCATGGGACGACAACTCCTCCTACATCCGCAAGGCACCCTACTTCGACGGCATGGAGCCCACCCCGGCCCCGGTCGCCGACGTCGAGGGCGCCCGCGTCCTGGCGCTGCTGGGCGACTCGGTCACCACCGACCACATCTCCCCCGCGTCCTCCATCAAGCCCGGCACCCCGGCCGCCCAGTACCTGGACTCCAAGGGTGTCGAGCGCAAGGACTACAACTCCCAGGGCGCCCGTCGTGGAAACCACGAGGTCATGGTCCGCGGAACCTTCGCCAACATCCGTCTGCAGAACCAGCTCCTCGACGGTGTCTCCGGCGGCTACACCCGCGACTTCACCCAGGAGGGCGGCCCGCAGTCCTTCATCTACGACGCCTCCGTCAACTACCGTGAGCAGGGCACTCCCCTCGTCGTGCTCGGCGGCAAGGAGTACGGCACCGGTTCGTCCCGTGACTGGGCGGCCAAGGGCACCCTGCTGCTTGGTGTGAAGGCCGTCATCGCCGAGAGCTTCGAGCGCATCCACCGCTCCAACCTGGTCGGCATGGGCGTCATCCCGCTGCAGTTCCCGGAGGGCGAGTCCTGGAAGTCCCTGGGCCTGGACGGCACCGAGACCTTCGACCTGGCCGGCATCGAGGCCCTGAACGAAGGCACCACCCCGGACACCGTCCACGTCACCGCGACGAAGGAAGACGGCACCACCATCGAGTTCGACGCGGTCACCCGTATCGACACCCCCGGTGAGGCCGACTACTACCGCAACGGTGGCATCCTGCAGTACGTCCTGCGCAACATGATGAACAACAAGTAAGTACCGTGTTCATCCCCCGCCCGCCCCGCGGTTGCCGTGAGGCGGGCGGACGCGTACCGGAAAGGGGCACTGTCCATGCCTAAGGTCAGTGAAACCGACCTTTCCGAGCGGCGCACCGACATCCTGCGTTCGGCCAGGACCTGCTTCGTCACCCACGGGTACGACGGCGCCACGGTCTCCCGGCTGGAGAAGGAGACCGGCAAGTCACGTGGGGCGATCTTCCACCACTTCCGGAACAAGGAGACGCTGTTCCGGGAAGTGGCCCACCGTGACATGGTCCGGATGACCGACCTCGCCGGTAACCGCGGCATGATCGGCCTGATCCGGCACCTCCTGGAAGACCCGGAACTGGCGGAATGGTGGGGACTGCGGGTGGAGATCACCCGTAGGATCCGCCACGACGACCAGCTCCGGGAGGTCTGGGAGCAGGACCAGAACGCCCTCCGCGCGGCAGTCACCGAGCGACTCGAGGAGCAGCGCCAGTCCGGCAGGATGCGCACCGACATCTCCACCGCCACCACGCTCCAGCTCCTGGAGCTGGTGTTGGAGGGGGTCATGGCCCACCTGGTCTCGGACCGCGAGAGCGGACTGCTCCCCGAGGCACTCGACATCGTCGAGCAGTCCCTCCGCTCCACGGACAGCAGGGACTGACCACCACACCCACGCACCGCTCGGCACCACGGCACCCACCGACCACGGCCATTCCGGCCCGGTGGGTGCCGTTCTCTACCAGACAAGTAGCATAGTGTCCCATGATCGCGATCATGACCGTTACCGGACGAGACCACACCGGAATCATCGCAGCCGTGTCGACCGCATGTGCTGACCTGGAGATCAACATCCGCAACGTCTCCCAGACCATCATGGACGACTGGTTCACGATGATCCTGCACGTCGAACTCCCGGACTCACTCTCGGTGACCGACGTGAACACCCGGATGTCGCAGGTGGAGGAGTCCGAGAAGCTGGTCATCACCATCCAGTCCCAGGCCATCTTCGACGCGATGCACGAGATCTGAGGAACCGGGACATGACTGCATTCCTTCCGTCGTCCTCCATCCTCGAGACGATCGAGATGATCCAGCGCTACCGCCTGGACATCCGAACGGTCACGATGGGGATCAACCTCCTGCCCGCCGTGAGGGCCACCCCCGAAGCGACCTGCGAGGCCGTCTACGACCTGGTGACCTCCCGCGCCGAGCAGCTCGTCCCGGTCTGCACCGGCATCGAGGAGGAGCTCGGCATCCCGATCGTGAACAAGCGCATTTCCGTCACACCCGTGGCACTGGTGTCCTCGGCGGTGCCCGGGTGCGATCCGGTGGACATCGCCCGGGCCCTCGACCGCGCCGCCGTGGCCGTCGGTGTGAACTTCATCGGCGGCTACTCCGCGCTGGTCGAGAAGGGCGGGTCCGCCGGCGACAAGCGACTGATCCGTTCCATCCCGGAGGCGCTCAGCGAGACGGACGTCGTCTGCTCCTCGGTGAACATCGCGTCCTCGCGGGCGGGCATCAACATGAACGCCGTGCGTGAGATGGGCCGGGTCGTCAAGGACTGCGCCGAAGCCACCGCCGACCGCAGCTCCATCGCCTGCGCCAAACTGGTCGTCTTCGCCAACTCCGTCGGTGACAACCCCTTCATGGCCGGGGCCTTCCACGGGATCGAGGAGCCGGACTGCGTGATCAGCGTCGGTGTCTCCGGCCCCGGGGTGGTCGACAGAGCCGTCGCCGCCCTAGGACCGGACGCCTCCCTCAACGAGATCGCCGAGGAGATCAAGAAGGCCGCGTTCAAGGTGACACGCACGGGCCAGCTGGTGGGCACCATGGCCGCGGACCGTCTCGGTGTGCCCTTCGGGATCGTGGACCTGTCTCTGGCACCGACGGCCGACATCGGTGACTCCGTCGCCCACATCCTCGAGCACATGGGCCTGGAGCAGGTCGGCGGGCACGGCACCACCGCCGCGCTGGCACTGCTCAACGACGCCGTCAAGAAGGGCGGCATGATGGCCTGCTCACGGGTCGGCGGTCTCTCCGGCTCCTTCATCCCGGTCTCCGAGGATGCCGGCATGATCGACGCCGTGCGGGCAGGCAACCTCACCATCGAGAAGCTCGAGGCGATGACAGCGATCTGTTCGGTGGGCCTGGACATGATCGCCATCCCGGGCGACACCCCGGCGTCAGCCATCGCCGGCATGATCGCCGACGAGGCGGCCATCGGCGTGATGAACCACAAGACCACCGCCGTGCGCGTGGTGCCGGCGGTCGGCGCCGTGCCCGGTGACGACGTCGACTTCGGTGGCCTCCTCGGTCACGCACCCGTCATGCCGGTGAGCACCGTCAGCAGCGCCGAGTTCATCGCCCGCGGCGGCTACATCCCCGCCCCCGTCCACGGCTTCCGCAACTGAGGGAGGCCGACGGACGTGCCCCGGATCTTCACCCACGCCCGCAGCACCACCGCCATCGCGGACCCCGGCAACCTGATCGAGAAGGGGCATGCGGCGAGGACGTTCGCCGCACCGTGCCCCCTGCCCCCCGATGACGGGCGGGTCACCGGGGCCCTCCGCGACGCCGGGACGATGCCGGTGTCCGGCGTCCGCCTGTTCGGTCTGGCGACCGCGCAGCTGGTCCTCGTGGTCTCCGCCTGTGTCGTGCTGCTGGTCGGCGTGCTGCTCGTCGGCGCCGGGTCAGTGTCCGGTGTGGGGGTCGGCACCGTCCTGCTCCTGCTGGGAGTGGGGATACTCGGCTTCACCTGGGTGTCCGCCCGCGGTCGGCGGAGGAAGCTCGTGGCGTTGGCCTCGGCGTGGCAGAACGGGTGGCTGCGCTACGCGCCCGCCCGGGTCGGCGCGGTGTGGGTGGACCGCCGCGTGACCCACGGCAGGGGCAACAACCAGGGGGCCAACCAGGACAACCGCTACTGGTACCGCGCGGTGGTGGAGGTTCACCCCACCGACGGGACCCCGGTGTTCACCGTGGTCACCGACCCCTTCCAGGCACTGGCGAACCGTGAGGGTGTCCCGCACGACCTCGTCAGCGCCCCGAACCCGGTCGACGCCTTCGAACCCGAGTACACCAACGGCTGGACGATCGTGCGCTACGTGGCAGGGACCCGGGAGACCAGGTCGGGGTCCGCGACGGTCACCACGAACCTGTCCCTGGACCAGATCAGTGCCGCGCTCAGCGCCGCGGGGGTGCGCTGACCGCTTCGACCCGCGGGCCTGCCGGTGAGAACCGCCGCAGGTCCATGTCTCGAAGTCCCGCCACATCCGGCGCTCCGACCAGCGCCATCGTCAGGTCCAGGTCCGCCAGCACGTTCTCCACGACCTCCCGGACGCCCTGTTCCCCCGCCACAGCCAACCCGTACATGTGGGGGCGGCCGAGCAGGACGGCGTCGGCGCCCAGTGCCACGGCGACCGCCACGTCCCTCCCCGTGCGTATCCCGGAGTCGAGGAGGACGGTGGGACCGTCGCCCAGCCGGTCACGGATCTCGACGAGGGCGTCGAGGGAGGCCACGGCCCCGTCCACCTGGCGGCCGCCGTGGTTCGACACGATGATCGCGTCCGCGCCGGCCTCGAAGGCACGCTCTGCGTCGTCGGGGTGCAGGATGCCCTTGAAGACGACGGGCAGGGAGGTCCGCTGAGGCAGCGTGGACAACAGGTCCCAGTCGAGACCGGGGTTCGAGTAGATGTCCAGGAAGGTCTCCACCGACGCCCGGGGTTCCGGCGCCAGGAGGTTGCGCAGGGTCGGGCCCGGGTGCCGGCGGGCGATGGACAGCAGGGACGCCACCGCCGACGGGGTGACCCTGACGCCGGCGGTGCCTCCGGAGACCCGGTCGCGCAGCCGCTGCCGGACGATCCGCAGGAACCGGTTGTCCGAGGTGTACTGGGCGATGCCCTGGCCCCGGGAGAACGGCAGCGAACCCAGGTTCAGGTCCTGCGGGCGCCATCCCAACACTGTGGTGTCCAGGGTGACCACGAGTGCCCCGGCGCCGCTGGCCTCGGCCCGGGCGATGAGACTGTCCACGAGTAGCTCGTCCGTCGACCAGTAGAGCTGGAACCAGTGTCCAGCTTTTTGGCTTGACTTTCGAGGGTTCTGTGCCTGACGGTAGGTGGCCGCGATGGCCTCGAGCGGTGAACTTCCCTGGTTGCTCACCACGTAGGGGACGTTCGCCCGGGCGGCGGCACGGGCGATCATCAGGTCACTGTCGGGGTGGACCAGGGCCCCGGCGCCGACCGGGGCGAGCAGGAGCGGGAAGGCGAGGTCCTGCCCAAGGACGCTCGTCGACAAGTCTCTTTCCTTGATTCCGTGAGCCATCCGCGGAACTATCCGGTAACTGTCGAACGCCTGCCGGTTGTTGTCGTGGGTCCGGCCTTCCCCGGCGCTGCCGTGGACGTAGGCCCACGCCTTCCGCGACATCGCCCGGCGTGCCGCACGCTCCAGCCCGGCGGCGTCAGTGGGCACCCGTGGCCGGAGTCCGGCGACACCGGCCCGGTAGACGGTGTCCTGCCGGGCGCGTCCGGGGCCGGGTGCGTGGGTGGTGGAGCTGTTCGTGGCGTCGGTGTCGGTGTCCATGCCGAGATGGTATCTCCGCCGAAAGAAGCGTCAGGTGGATTCGGCTGAATCAGCGCAATCCCGGGTCAGAGACGGCAACCCCGGAGGACGGTCGGACCGGCCTGCCGGGTTGCTCTCCCCGGTTCGGTCCGGGGCTGGTCCGGGGCTGGTCCGGGGCCGGTCCGGTCAGGCGAGCTCGACGATCTCCATGTAGGCGTCCGACCAGAGGTCCTCGTCACCGTCAGGCAGGACGATGACACGTTCGGGCTCCAGCGCCCGGACAGCGCCCGGGTCGTGGGTGACCAGGATGACCGCGCCGGTGTAGGTGCGCAGTGCGTTGAG
The DNA here is from genome assembly GCF_022712195.1 of Corynebacterium sp. Taxonomy (GTDB): domain Bacteria; phylum Actinomycetota; class Actinomycetes; order Mycobacteriales; family Mycobacteriaceae; genus Corynebacterium. Next base: position 42,881 of record NZ_JALAGY010000085.1, read on the forward strand.
CACCTGCTCACGGGACTGCGGGTCCAGGTTGTTCGTCGGCTCGTCGAGCAACAGGACGTTCGCACGCGAGCTCACCAGCGTGGCCAGAGCCAGACGCGTCTTCTCACCGCCGGACAGCGTTCCGGCAGGCTGGTTGAGCTGCTCGCCGGAGAACATGAAGGCACCGAGGAGACCGCGGAGGTCCTGCTCCCCCGCTTCCGGACACGCCTGGATCGCGTTCTCCCAGACGGTGGCGTCAGGGTCGATCGTGTCGTGCTCCTGTGCGAAGTAGCCGACCTTGAGGCCGTATCCGCTGACGATGCCGCCTTCGCCGTCGGTACGCTCCACCCCGGCGAGGAGTTTGAGCAGCGTCGTCTTTCCGGCACCGTTGAAGCCCAGGACCACCACCCGGGAACCCCGGTCCACGGCCAGGTCCACCCCGGCGAATACCTCGAGGGAGCCGTACATCTTGGTCAGGCCCTTTGCGTTCATCGGGGTCTTGCCGCACGGGGCGGGTTCAGGGAAGGAGATGCTGGCGTACTTGTCGTCCTGACGGACCTCGTCGAGGTCGTCGATCATGCGGTCTGCACGCGCGAGCATCTGCTTGGCCGCCGCGGCCTTGGTGGCCTTCGCCCCGAGCTTCGCGGCCTGCTGGCGCAGTGCCCCGGCCTTCTTCTCCGCATTGGCCTTCTCGCGTCGGCGACGGGCCTCGTCAGTGGCGCGGGCGTCGAGGTACTTCTTCCACGTCATGTTGTAGACGTCGGCCTCGCCGCGCACGGCGTCGAGGAACCACACCTTGTTGACGACGGCCTCGAGGAGCTCGACGTCGTGGGAGATCATGACCAGTCCACCCTCATGCCGCTGCAGGAAGTCCCGCAGCCAGGTGATCGAGTCCGCGTCGAGGTGGTTGGTGGGCTCGTCGAGGAGCAGGGTCGTCGCCGAACGGCCGGACCCCGAGGTGGCGGCGAAGAGGATCTGCGCGAGTTCCACCCGTCGGCGCTGGCCGCCTGAGAGGGTTCTGAGCTGCTGGTCGAGAACCCGCTGCGGGAGTCCGAGCCCGTCACAGATCCGGGCCGCCTCGGAGTCGGCCTCGTAACCCCCGAGGGCGGCGTAACGCTCCTCCAACCGGCTGTACTTGATGATCGCGGCGTCGCGCTGGGAGTCCGTGCCGGTCTCCATGAGCTCCTGCTGGCGGTCCATGGACGAGCGGAGCTGATCCAGGCCGCGGGCGGACAGGACGCGGTCACGGGCCGTCTGCTCGATGTCGCCCTCCTTGGAGTCCTGCGGGAGGTAGCCGATCTCGCCGGAGCGCGTCACGGTACCGCCGTAGGGCTCTCCCTCGCCGGCGAGGATGCGCATGGAGGTGGTCTTGCCGGCGCCGTTGCGGCCGACGAGACCGATGCGGTCGCCCGGTTGGACACGGAGCTGCTGACCGGGCGCGTTGAGGAGGGTGCGAGCCCCCACCCGCACCTCGAGGTCCTGAGTAACAATCACAACGGTCCATCGTATCACCGACGTCCCGCAGTCGTGGAGGTGGGCGCCGCGCTCTCCTTCTCCCCCCTAGGGAGAGAGCCACGTCGTGCCTCCGGTCGAGCCACGAGGGCGACCCACCCACCACTTCCGCCGAGTTCCGGAACAACGGGGCCCCCGAGTTTCCGGACATCTGGTCCTACCGGCCGGGGCCCGCTGGACAGATATCAATGTAGTCCCTGACCATGGGTTGGTGCTGTGAATCGTGTATGTTGTTCACTCTCCGCATTAACTACGGGGGGTAGAGTGTCAGGGCGAAACCGGGAGGTCGTGCCGTCGTTCTCGGCCGTCGCCCCTCCTGAACTGCTTTTTTGCCGTTCCCGAGTAATATGACGGCACGTCCGCCGTTCGGGGGTGGTGTCCCGTGCGTTACCACAGCCCTCCGGTCTCAGTTCACCGATCGACCACAGGAGTCCCGTAGACATGCACATCGCCGTCATCGGACTGGGCCCGGCCGGTGCGCTGCTCGCCCACCGCGCAGCACGGAACGGGTGGACGGTCGACGCGTACGACCCACGGTGCACCGCCACGCCCGCCGGTGATCTCCAGCTTCCGCGCTGGACGAGCACATACGGTGTATTCCCCGGCAGTCTCCCCGGATGGGTACGGGAGGTGGTCGCCTTCTCCTCGGTTACCCCCGACCTCGAGGTGTACACGCCCCGTCGCCGGTCGCTGGGTGGCCGCGACTACGCGATCATCGACCGCGACGAGACCCGACGCCGACTCTCCACGGCGGGTGACGGCCTGCGTCTGCACCGACGGAAGGTGGACGCCCTCGACCCGGTGGCCCTGGGGGTGGACGTTGTGGTGGACTGCCGTGGCGTCGTCGACCGGGCCGGTGACCTCCGGCAGGTCGCCTACGGTGTGGTGGTGCCGTCCACCGGCGAACCGCCGGAGCCCGCGGTGTTCATGGACTGGCGTCCCGCGGCGGGGGCCGGTGCTCCCCCGAGTTTCCTCTACGTCCAGCATGTCGACGGCGGGACCCTGTACGAGGAGACCGTCCTGGTGACACGGCGGCGCACCAGGGTGATGCTGGAGGTGCTTGAACGGCGACTGAGCGCCCGCCTGCCGCAGTTCACCGGGTACACGACCACCGAGACCGTCCACTTCCCGGTCGCCCGACGTGTCCGCGGCTGGTACACCGGGGTACGCGACGGGGTGGCGGTGTTCGGAGCGGCCGGCGGGATGACCCACCCGGCGACCGGGTACTCCGTCGCCGAGTCCGCGTCCACGGTGGACCGGATGCTCAGCATGCTGGACAAGGGAGCTCTCCCCCGCCGTGAACGCCTCTCCGCGTCGCTGGCCTACCGGCTCCGGCTGCTCGGCGCTGAACTCGTCGCCGTGGCGGACGGTGCGACCCTGCAGCGGTTCTTCGACGCCTTCTTCGAGCTTCCCGCGCACCGGCAGATGTCCTACCTGACCGGCCAGCACGGTGGCGGTGTGGCGCTGACGATGCTGGCCCTCGCGAGGTACCCGCGTCGGGTCCTGCCTTTCCTGCGACCTCTGCCCCGTGTGTTGTGGGCCATGGCCGTCGGCGGCCGGTGTGCCCGACGCCCCGGCACCTGACGCGAAAGACCACCACCCGGGGTACGCGTACTGGGTAGTAGGCGTACCCCGGGTGGTGGACATTGCCCGGGTGGACTCAGCGGTGCGGTGTCACACGCTGAAACCGAGGTAGCGCAACTGTTCGCGACCGTCGGCGTTGATCATGTGCGGACCCCACGGCGGGGACCACACCCAGTTGATCCTCAGGGCGGAGATCTGCTCGATGCCGTCGACCACGGCGGTGGTCGCCTGGTCCTCCAGCATGTCGGTCAAGGGGCAGGCCGGCGACGTCAACGTCATGTTGATGACCGCCTCGGTGCCCTTGTCGGTGTGCTCCACCCACACCTGGTAGACCAGGCCGAGGTCCACGACGTTGATCCCCAGTTCGGGGTCGATCACGTCGAGCATCGCCTCCTCGATCTGGTCGGAGAGCATCACGTCCTCCGGGGGGATGTCCTTCGGGGGCTCAGGCACCGCGTCCAGCGGATTCGGGTCCATCTGCGGGGACGTCGGCTCGGCGGCCGTGTCGGTGGTGGTGTCGTCACTCATGGTGGGTCCTCACTTCTCGTTGGTTGACTCGCTGGTGGCGGCCTCGAAGGCCTTCCACCCCAGCAGGGCGCACTTCACCCGGGCGGGGTACCTGGACACTCCCGCGAACGCCACCCCGTCGCCGATGACGTCCTCGTCACCCTCCACTGTGCCCCGTGAGGTGACCATCCTCTCGAACTCGGCGAGCTTCGCCATCGCCTCGGGCACGCTGAGCCCGGTGAGTTCCTCGGCCATCACCGAGGTCGCCGCCTGGCTGATCGAACAACCGGTGGCGTCGTAGGAGATGTCGGTGACGGTCCCCAGGTCCTCCGAGAGGGTCACACGCAAGGTGACCTCGTCGCCGCAGGAGGTGTTGACGTGGTGGACCTCCGCATTGAACGGGGTTCGCAGGCCGGCGTGCTGCGGGTGCTTGTAGTGGTCCAGGATCACTTCCTGGTACATCTGCTCGAGCTTCACTGGGGCTGCCTCACGTTCTGGTCCTCCTCGGCGACGGTGCCGAAGAACCGTTGGGCGGCGCGGATCGCGTCGACCAGGGCGTCGACCTCCTCCACGGTGTTGTACAGGTAGAAACTGGCGCGGGCGGTCGCCTGGACACCGAGGGCACGGTGCGCCGGCCACGCGCAGTGGTGGCCCACCCGGATACACACGCCGTGGTCGTCGAGGACCTGGCCGAGGTCGTGCGGGTGGATGCCGTCGACGACGAAACTGACCGCCGAGCCACGGTCCACGTTATCGGACGGACCGATGACCCGTAGTCCCTCGACCGTGGAAAGACGCTCCAGGGCGTAACCGGTGAGCGCGTGCTCGTGTGCGGCGACATTGTCCATGCCGAGGGCCCGGAGGTACTCCACCGCGGCCCCCAGCCCCACGACCTGGGAGGTCATCTGGGTGCCGGCCTCGAAGCGCTGCGGCGGGGCGGCGTAGGTCGTCTTCTCCATGGTCACGATCTCGATCATCGACCCCCCGGTGAGGAACGGCGGAAGGTTCGCCAGCAGGCCCGCCCTGCCGTAGAGCACACCGACACCGTTCGGACCGAGCATCTTGTGTCCCGAGAACGCGGCGAAGTCGACGTCCAGTGCGTGGAAGTCGACCGGCATGTGCGGCACCGACTGGCAGGCGTCCAGGACGAACAGCGCACCCACGGCGTGGGCGCGCCGGACGGCCTCGGCGACGTCGAGCTGGGCGCCGGTCACATTGGACTGGTGGCTCAGTGCGACCACGCGTGTGCGTTCCGACAGCTCGAGACTGTCGAGGTCGATTCGCCCGTCCGGCGTGGCCGAGTACCAGCGCAGCGTGGCGCCGGTGCGTTGTGCGAGCTCCTGCCACGGCACGAGGTTGGCGTGGTGCTCGAGCTCGGAGACGACGATCTCGTCGCCGGCGCCGACCGCCACGTCACCGGCGCGGGGGTCGCCCAGAATGTAGGCGACCTCGTTCAGCGCCTCGGTCGCGTTCTTGGTGAAGGCGATCTCCTCGTCGGCGGCACCGACGAAACGCGCGACGGCGTCACGTGCGCTCTCGTACGAGTCGGTCGCCTCCTCGGCGATCTCGTAGGCGCCACGGTGAACCGGGGCGTTGTGCTCCGTGAGGAAGGTCCGCTCGGCGTCGAGGACCTGGAGCGGCCGTTGCGCGGTCGCACCGGAATCCAGGTACACGAGTGGACGACCGTCCCGTACCGTGCGAGACAGGATCGGGAAGTCCGCCCTGATGGCGGCGGTGTCCAGTGGGGTCATTCGATATCAGGCCTTTGCGGTGAATCGCTCGTAGCCGTGCTCCTCGAGTTCCTTGGCGAGCTCGGGGCCGCCGGACTCGACGACACGTCCCTTGGCGAAGACGTGGACGAAGTCGGGTGTCACGTAGTTCAGGATGCGCTGGTAGTGGGTGATCATGATCAGTCCACCGTCCTCACGCTCCTTGTAGCGGTTGATGCCCTCGGAGACGGTGCGCAGCGCGTCGACGTCGAGACCGGAGTCCGTCTCGTCGAGGATGGCGAACTTCGGCTTCAGCAGGGAGAGCTGCAGGATCTCGTGGCGCTTCTTCTCACCGCCGGAGAAGCCCTCGTTCACGGAACGCTCCGAGAACGCCGGGTCGATCTCCAGCTCGTCCATCGCGGTCCGGGCCTCCTTCACCCACTGACGCAGCTTCGGAGCCTCGCCGCGCACGGCGGTGGCGGCGGACCGCAGGAAGTTGGCCATGGAGACACCGGGGACCTCGACCGGGTACTGCATCGCGAGGAAGAGTCCGGCGCGGGCGCGTTCCGAGACGTCCATGTCGAGCAGGTTCTCGCCGTCGAGGAGCACCTCGCCCTCGGTGATCTCGTACCGGGGGTGCCCGGCGATGGCGTAGGAGAGGGTGGACTTGCCGGAGCCGTTCGGGCCCATGATGGCGTGGGTCTCACCGGAATTCACGGTGAGGTTGACGCCGTGGAGGATCGGCTTGGGATCCTCGTTCTCGTCCTGGGGGACCACCTGTGCGTGGAGGTTCTTGATCTCGAGAGTGCTCATGATGTGTGTGTAGTTCCTTACCGGGGTGTGGGTGGATCAGAGGACGGTGTTGGCGAGTTCCTGCTCGACGACGTCCTCGAGGTTCTCGCGGATGCCCTCGACCGGGACACGGCGGATGACGTCGGTGAAGAAGCCGCGGATGATCAGGCGGCGCGCCTCCTCGTCGGGGATGCCGCGGGACTTCAGGTAGAACATGTGCTCGTCGTCGAAGCGTCCGACGGTGGCTGCGTGGCCGGCACCGACGATCTCACCGGTCTGGATCTCCAGGTTCGGCACGGCATCGGCACGTGCGCCCTCGGTGAGCACGAGGTTCTTGTTCGTTTCGTAGGTGTCCGTGCCGGTGGCCTCGGGACGGATCAGCACGTCGCCGATCCACACCGTGCGGGCCTCGGTACCGTGCCGCCCGGTCTCGCCCTGGAGGGCGGACTTGTAGAGAACGTTGGAGCGGCAGTTGGGCACGCTGTGGTCGACCAGCAGACGCTGCTCGAAGTACTGGCCGGCGTCGGCGAAGGACACGCCCAACAGTTCGGCGTCGCCGCCGGGGGCGGTGAACCGCACGTGCGGGACCGACCGCACGACGTCCCCGCCGAAGGTGGCGACGGTGTGGCGGACCGTGGCGTCACGGCCGACGAGGATGTGCGAGTTCGACAGGTGCACCGCGGTGCGTCCCCAGTCCTCCCACACGACGGTGGTCAGGCGGGCGCCGTCACCGACGACGAACTCCAGGTTGTCGGAGTGCACGCCCTCGCCCTGGTAGCGCAGCACGACGATGGCCTCGGCGTGCGGCTCGAGCTCGATGACGGTGGTGCCGTAGGCGGTCACGTCGTCGCCGGACCCGGTGACCGTCACAGTGACCGGAGCCTCGAGGACGGTGTCCTTCGCCACGAGTACGTGGTCGGCCACGGTGCTGTTGACCCAGGCCTCCGCCGCGGGCCGGTCGACGGGCAGCCCGGCCCGGCCGGTGCGCTCGTCGTCCATGTCCAGCTCGGAGTAGCTCACCCCTGCCTGGTCGCCGGTGTCGACGGTGACCTGTGGCCGTGCCGCCGGAGCGGCCTTGCCGGACGCGGCGTCCTCCAGTCCGCGCAGACGGCGCAGCGGGGTGAAGCGCCAGTCCTCGTCCTTGCCGTGCGGGACCGGGAAGGCCGCCGGGTCGGTGGACTGGAAGCGGTCACCCTTGGTGGGCATGCTGTTGGCGGGTGTGGTCTCCGCAACCTGGTCCGGGGTAGTAACGGGAGTGGTCATCGGTTAACCCACCGATCCTTCCATCTGCAGTTCGATCAGTCGGTTGAGCTCCAGTGCGTACTCCATCGGGAGCTCCTTGGCGATGGGCTCGACGAATCCGCGGACGATCATCGCCATCGCCTCGTCCTCCTCGAGCCCGCGGCTCATGAGGTAGAACAGCTGGTCCTCGGACACCTGCGAGACCGTGGCCTCGTGGCCGAGGGTGACGTGGTCGTTGCGGATGTCGTTGTAGGGGTACGTGTCCGACCGTGAGATCGAGTCGACCAGCAGGGCGTCGCACTCCACGTTCGCCTTGGAGTGGTGGGCCTCCTTGTTGATCTGCACCAGGCCGCGGTAGGCGGCGCGCCCGCCGGAGCGGGCCACCGACTTGGACACGATGTTGCTGGAGGTGTACGGCGCCATGTGCACCATCTTCGCCCCGGTGTCCTGCACCTGGTTCTCGCCGGCGAAGGCCACGGAGAGGACCTCACCCTTGGCGTGCGGACCGGTCATCCACACCGCCGGGTACTTCATGGTCACCTTGGAGCCGATGTTGCCGTCGACCCACTCCATGGTGGCGCCCTCTTCGGCCCGGGTGCGCTTGGTGACCAGGTTGTAGACGTTGTTCGACCAGTTCTGGATGGTCGTGTAGCGGCAGCGGCCGCCCTTCTTGACCACGATCTCCACGACGGCGGAGTGCAGGGAGTCCGACTTGTAGATCGGCGCGGTGCACCCCTCCACGTAGTGGACGTAGGCGTCCTCGTCCACGATGATCAGCGTGCGCTCGAACTGGCCCATGTTCTCGGTGTTGATCCGGAAGTAGGCCTGCAGTGGGATGTCCACGTGCACACCCTTGGGCACGTAGATGAACGAGCCGCCGGACCACACGGCGGTGTTCAGGGCGGAGAACTTGTTGTCGCCGGCGGGGATCACCGTGCCGAAGTGCTCCTTGAACAGCTCCGGGTACTCCTTGAGTGCGGTGTCGGTGTCCAGGAAGATCACGCCCTGGCTCTCCAGGTCCTCACGGATCTGGTGGTACACGACCTCGGACTCGTACTGGGCGGCGACGCCGGCGACCAGACGCTGCTTCTCCGCCTCGGGGATGCCGAGTTTGTCGTAGGTCTGCTTGATGTCCTCGGGCAGGTCCTCCCACGACTGGGCCTGCTTCTCCGTGGACCGCACGAAGTACTTGATGTTGTCGAAGTCGATGCCCTCGAGGTCGGCGCCCCAGGTGGGCATCGGCTTGCGGTCGAAGGTCTTCAGGGCCTTCAGACGGCGCTCGAGCATCCACTCGGGCTCGTTCTTCTTGGCGGAGATGTCGCGGACGACGGCCTCCGACAGGCCACGCTCGGCGGCGGCACCGGCGGCGTCGGAGTCGTGCCAGCCGTAGCCGTAGGCGCCGATGGAGTCGATGATCTCGTCATCGGTCTGCGGCTTCGTCGGCTTCGTCGTCGCCTCGGCCGGCGTCTGTGCCTTGTTGTCGGGTAATTGTGCGGCTTGAGTCATGTCAGCTCTCCTTCGTGGATGAAGGGTGGATTGTGGTCAGCGGGATGTGTGTCGTGCAGATACCGTTGCCGTCGGCGATGGTCGCCAGGGGTTGGGTGTGGTGGCCGAGGAGTTCGGTGACCACCCGGTGCTCCGCCGCGCAGAGTTCGGGGAACTCGTGGGCGACGTCCTGGATCGGACAGTGGTGACGGCAGATCTGGACGCCGGTCGCCGCCTCGTCGACCGTGGCCGCGTAGCCACGCTCGGTCAGCGCCTCGGCGATCCGCCCCGCCCGGTCCACGACGTCCTCCGGGACGGAGTCGTCGACGGACCTGAACAGGTCCTGCATACGCTGGTCGGCGAACTCGGCGACCGCGTCGTCACCACCGGTCTCCCGGAGGGCCCGGAGGGCCAGGAGCGCGAGTGTGTCGTAATCATGGCCGAAACGGCCCCGTCCGGCGTCGGTCAGCCGGTACAGTCTGGCGGGGCGGCCGCGGGTGCGGCCCCCGACGGACCGGGGTGCCTCGACCGTCTCGGCGAGTCCGTCGGAGACGATGTTGTCGAGGTGCCGGCGGACGCCGGCGGCACTCAGCCCGAGCGCCTCGCTGATGTCGGTGGCACTGACCGGTCCGTTCCGGAGGATCTGCGCCAGAACTTCACGGCGTGTGTCCCGTTCGCTCATGAGCTGTTCCCTCCTCGACGACAGTTGTGACAGCGGGTCATGATTAGACAACACGAGTGTCGCGTAAATCATTCCCGTTGTCTAATAAGGCCAGGCTGACCTGTTGTTTCGCAGCTCTACCGAATCCGACAATTTCGCAACACCGGGCGGTCCGCAGGGAGGGTCCGGAGGGGGCTGAGGTGTCGGTGGGGTGTCGTGCGCCCCGCCGCGCCGCCGGCCCGTAGAATGCCGGTGTGACCCAGCCACCTCCCTCTGACAGCAACGTGGCCACCGCCGGCCGTCGCCGGTTGCGTGGTCCCGGGGGCATGTTCGGCCTCCTGCCGAACATCGGCACCGCCGGCTCGCGCAGTGCCCGGCTGCACACGACCAGCCCCGCGGCCTCCACCCGTGGCTTCACCCCCGCCGAGCTGCTGCGGCTGAGACTGGGTATCTTCACCGGCATCGTGGGATCCGTGCTGATCGGGGTCGGCGGCATCGGCGCAGGGGCGCTCCCCGTGGTCGGCAATTCACTGTGGTCCCTGCCGGTCAGCGGTTTCCTGTCGCGCATGCTGCACACCACCACCGTGGCGGTGTTCGTGGGGATCAGCCTGCTCATCGTGGGCTGGCTGCTCCTCTGGCGCTACTGTGTGCCGTCGAAGGACGCCTCTGCGCCGCTGCTCCCCATGGCCACGCTGGTGCGCACCGGTATCCTGTGGGTGCTCCCGTTGCTGGCCACGGCCCCGATGTTCACCCAGGACATCTACTCCTACCTGGCGCAGGGGTCGATCGCCGCACAGGGACTGGACCCCTATTCCGCCGGGCCGGTGGACCTGCTCGGGGTCGACAACGACCTGGCCCGGTCGGTGCCTTTCGAGTGGTCCCACTCCCCCGCGCCCTACGGGCCTGTCGCCGTGGGGATGGCGGCGGTCATCTCCAAGGTCACCGGCGACGTCATCGCCGCCGGGGTGATCATCCACCGGCTGATCTCGGTGGCGGCGGTCATAGTGGCGGCGTGGGCGGTCGTGCGTCTGGCGCGCCGCTGCGGGGTGCAGCCCCAGGCGGCGCTGTGGCTCGGGATCCTCAATCCGCTGGTCTACCTTCACCTGGTCGCCGGTGTCCACAACGAGGCCGTCATGATGGGACTGCTGCTCGCCGGTGTGGAGTGCGGCCTGCGGGCCGTCGACCCGGACCGTCCCACCGTCGCCGGGCGGTGGATGTGGGGTGTGGCCGGCGTGGTGCTCATCAGCTCGGCGGGCATGGTGAAGGTGACCGCCTTCCTGGCACTGGGCTTCGTCGGTGTCGCACTGGCCCGGTACCTGGGCGGACGGTTCCGCGACCTCGTGGTCGCCGCACTGGTGTACGCCGCCGGGTCCGCGGCGACGGTGGTCGTCATGTCCGTGGGCACCGGGCTGGGCTTCGGCTGGATCCTGGTGCAGGGCGGGGCGACGGAGGTGATCAGCTGGATGTCGGTGACCACCGACATCGGGCTGCTCACCGCGAACACCGGCGCCCGCCTGGGGCTCGGTGACCACACGGACGTGGCGTTGTCGACCGCCCGGCTGATCGGCCTGATGATCGGCGGGTTCTGGGTGGTGCGCATGCTCTGGGCGTCTTTCCGGGGACGGGTGCACCCCGTCGGCGGGCTGGGGGTGGCGACGTTCTTCCTCGTCGTGTTCTTCCCGGTCGTCCACCCCTGGTACGTGCTGTGGGCCGTGATGCCACTGGCCGCGTGGGCGAACCGGGCGACGTTCCGGGTGGCGGTCGTCGCATACTGCGCGATCCTCAGCTACTTCATCCTCCCCCGTGGCCTGAACCTGCCGCCGTCGACGGTGGCGGTGATGTACCTGATGTCCGCACTGTTCTCCGTGGTGATCATCATCGTCGGCTGGCTGCTTTACCTACGCCGCAAGACCACCGGCTAGACTCTGGGCCGTGGATAGCGCTGGGATGGACGCGGGCAGCAGACCTGCACTCCGCTTGCGGGGCGTGGTCAAACGGTACGGGGACGTCACCGCGGTCGACGGTCTCGACCTGACGGTCGGGCAGGCCGAGGTGCTCGCGCTCCTGGGGCCCAACGGTGCGGGGAAGACGACGACGGTCGAGATGTGCGAGGGATTCCTCGTGCCCGACGCCGGCACCGTCGAGGTGCTCGGCACCGACCCCGCCCAGGACACCGACCGGCTACGGGGACGTATCGGGGTGATGCTGCAGGGTGGCGGAGCCTACCCGGGCATCCGGGTCGGTGAGATGCTCGACCTCGCCGCGTCCTACTCCGCGGACCCGCTCGACCCCTCCTGGCTCCTGGAGACGGTGGGACTCACGGGGCACGAGAAGGCCAACTACCGCCGGCTGTCCGGAGGCCAGCAGCAGCGTCTCTCCCTGGCGCTGGCCCTGGTGGGCCGGCCCGAGCTCGTGTTCCTGGACGAGCCGACCGCCGGACTGGACGCGCAGTCGCGCCTGGCAGTGTGGGACCTCGTCGCCGCACTGCGCAACGACGGCGTGTCGGTGGTCCTCACCACCCACCTCATGGACGAGGCCGAGGCGCTGGCGGACCAGGTCGTGATCATCGACCACGGCCGGGCGGTGGCGCAGGGCACCATCAGCGAGCTCACCAGCAGCGCGGACCCGAGGGTCGCGGTGGCCACAGACCGGGAGGTCGACCTCCCCGCCCTGGCCCGGCGGCTCGCACCCCTGGGCGCCACGGTCTCGGTGACCCGTCCCACCCTGCTGACGGTGTCGGCGACGGTCACCCCTGAACTCATCAACGAGATCACCGGCGAGGCGGCCCGTCAGGGGGTGCTGGTGACCTCACTGGACGTCGACCAGCGCAGCCTGGAGAGCGTCTTCCTCGACATCACCGGAAGGGAGATCCGGGCATGATCCGGAATCGACAGTCCACCGGGCGGTTCACTCCCGGACAGTTCACCCCCCGCCCGCGGCAGGCACCCACCGGGCGCATGCTCCTGGCGCAGGCGCGGATCGAGACCCTGCTGTTCCTGCGGCACGGGGAGCAGCAGCTCCTCTCCCTGGTGATTCCCCTGGGGCTGCTGATCGCCCTGAGCCTGATCCCCGTCGTCCCCCTGGACGACCCGGTGCAGAGCGTCTACCCGATGACCGTGGGCATCGCCCTGATGAGCGCCGGTTTCACCGGACAGGCCATCGCCGTGGCCTTCGACCGACGCTACGGGGCGCTCAAACGCATCGGCGCCTGCGGTGTCCCGCGGCGCATCCTGATCAGCGGTAAGGTCCTGGCCGTCGGGGCGGCGGTCCTGGTGCAGCTGGTGGTCCTCACCGTCGTCGCCCTGCTGCTGGGGTGGTCACCGAGCGCCGCGGGCGCGTTGCCCGCCGTGCTGTTCATCGTGGTCGGCGTCGCCACCTTCACCGCCCTCGGGCTGCTGCTCGGCGGGACGCTGAGTTCCGAGCTCGTCCTGGCCCTGGGGAACACCGTGTGGTTCATCCTCATGGGCGCGGCGGTGCTCACCACCATGAACACCGACATCAGCGGGCCGGTGCACGCCGCCCTGCGTGCCCTGCCCTCGGTGGCGCTCACCGACGGCCTCGTCGACGCCGCGGCGGGCACGCTCAACGTCGCCGCCCTCCTCGTCCTCGCCGCCTGGGGTGCGGTGGGTGGCGCACTGGCCGTCCGGTACTTCTCCTTCACCATGGAGAATGACTGACCCGCGACGGTTCCGCACCCCTCTCAGGATTACGGTCGCCGTGTCCGGGAGAGATAGACTGGAGCACCGTGAAGGTCTCCCAGAAAACCCAGGACGACAGCCCGACAGCCAGTGACGACGCGGCCCCCGCACCCAGGGTGGGAGACTCCACCCTGGTGCGGATGCGGGAACGGGTGGCGGCCACCACCCACCCGGTGAACCGCTTCTTCCTCCGCCTCTACACCGCGATCCTGGCGCTGTGCGCCAGGACCCCCGTCCCCACCGTCCGACGCCAGCGGCTGTACGCGGTGATCCTCATGGTGTGCCAGGGCGGCATCACCTTCACCGGCTCCCTCGTGCGCGTCACGGGGTCGGGTCTGGGCTGCCCGACGTGGCCCCAGTGCCACCCCGGCTCACTGGTCCCCGAGTCCGGCACGACCCCGGCGATCCACCAGGCCATCGAGTTCGGCAACCGGATGCTCACCTTCGTCCTCATCCTCGCCGCACTGGTGGCGTTCCTCGCCGTGCTGAGGGCCGCGCGCCGCAGCTCCATCCTGCACATCGCGTTCCTCCAGGGCATCGGCATCATCGCCCAGGCGGTCATCGGCGGGATCACGGTGCATCTCGACCTGGCGTGGTGGATCGTGATGGCGCACTTCCTCCCGTCGATGGTGCTCGTGTTCTTCGCCGCGGTGATGGTGGTCAAGATCGGCGAGGACGACGACAGCCCCCGCCGCGCGACCATGCCGAGGCCCCTGCGGTGGGCCACCTGGGGATCGGCCCTGACCCTGGCCGTCACCCTGGTGACCGGCACCATGACCACGAGTTCGGGGCCCCACGCCGGTGACGAGGCGATCCAGGAGGGTGACCGTCTGCAGGTCGCACTCTTCGAGATCGCGAACCTGCACGCCCACGCGATGTACCTCTACATGGGCATCACCGTCGGTCTGCTGGCCGGCCTGCTGGCCGTGCACGTCGACCGTCGGATCAAGACCGCGGCGACGGTCCTGATCGCCGGGATCATCGTCCAGGGCATCGTCGGCGTTGTCCAGTACAACCTGGGCGTGCCCCGGTGGACCGTGCCGCCGCACGTGCTCGGCTCGGCCATCGTCACCGCGGCCACCGGCCTGCTGTGGTCGATGCGGTTCCGCCGTGGTGACGATGCCGCCGACCGCGACTACGACACCGAGGACGCCGTCAGCGACGAGGCGGCGGGCCGGTAGAGGCAGTCACCCCTGTCCGGCCCCTGTGACCCGGTACAGCCCCGTCCCCCACCGAATGGGGGACGGGGCTGTACGGCGTCCGGTGTCCGACGGTCAGGGCCGGAGGGTCAGAGGCCGAGCATGGACGGGACGGTCTCCAGACCGAGCACCGCGTCCACGGAGAGGCCCACGAACAGCACCGAGAGGTAGTTGTTCGACAGGAAGAAGAGGTTCATCGGCTTGACCTTCACGCCCTTCTTCACACCGTTGTGTAGGCCGTGCGCCCGCAGGATGAACCAGGCGCCACTGAGCAGCGCCACGACGGTGTAGACCCAGCCCGTGGCAGGGACCAGCAGCAGTGAGGTGACCACCGTCGCCCACGTGTACCAGAGGATCTGGCGCGTGACCTCGAGCGGGGGCTTGACCACGGGCATCATCGGGACGCCGGCGGCCTCGTAGTCCTCGCGGTACCGCATGCCCAGCGCCCAGGTGTGCGGCGGCGTCCAGAAGAAGATGATGAGGAAGAGCACGAGTGCCTGGCCCCAGGACATCCAGCCGGCGTTGAAGGATCCCCCGTTGGCCTCGGTGACGGTGGCCCAGCCGACCATCACGGGCATGCAGCCGGCGGCACCGCCCCAGATCACGTTCTGCCAGGTACGCCGTTTGAGCCACTTGGTGTACACGAAGATGTAGAACCAGATGGTCAGCAGGATGAACCCAGACGCCAGCCACGAGTCGCACAGGAAGCCGAGCCACAGCACACTGCCGACGGTCAGTGACCACGCGAAGATCCTGGCCTCGGTCTTGTTCACCGTGTGCTTCGCCAGCGGGCGGCGGTGTGTGCGACGCATCTTCTGGTCGATGTCGTAGTCGGCGACCATGTTGAAGGTGTTCGCCGCCGCGGCGCCCATCCACCCGCCGACCAACGTCATCAGGATCAGTCCGAGGTTGATCTCCCCGCGCTGCGCCTGGAGCATCGACGGGATGGCGGCGACAAGCAGAAGCTCGATGACCCGGGGTTTCGTCAGCGAGATGTACGCCTTGATCTTGTCCACCGGTCAGTCCGCCTCCATAAACGCCATCGGTCACCGTGGGAACTGGGATGTCAGGACACACGGATCTGCCAAACCGACAGGTTACCCGAGCCGGTGGTGGGACCGAAAACCGTTGTTCCCGACCCGGGTGGGGGCCGGTCCCGCGAGATCCTCCAGTGACACGGTCGACCCCGGGCCACTACACTGGTCCGGGTTACACGGGCTCCGTCCTGCGACCAGCTGTGGTCACTGCGCCCGTGTCCTCTCATGCCACAGACGACAGGAAGGCTACCCAGCGTGACACTCCCCAAGGACCTCGAAGCCCGCACGGTCCGGAACTACCCGGGCGACTGGAGCGAGCTGGATACCCGTGCAGTGGACACGGCCCGCGTCCTCGCCGCCGACGCTGTCGAGAACTGCGGTTCGGGGCACCCCGGGACCGCGATGTCCCTCGCCCCGCTGGCCTACACCCTCTACCAGCGTGTGCTTCGCCATGACCCGTCGGACCACAACTGGCCCGGCCGTGACCGGTTCGTGCTGTCGGCGGGCCACAGCTCGCTGACCCAGTACATTCAGCTCTACCTCGGTGGCTTCGGTCTGGAACTGGACGACATCAAGGCGCTGCGCACCTGGGGCTCCAAGACCCCGGGCCACCCCGAGGTCGGCCACACCGACGGTGTGGAGATCACCACCGGTCCCCTGGGGCAGGGCCTGGCGTCCGCGGTGGGCATGGCTGTCGCCGCGCGCCGTGAGCGCGGGCTGTTCGACCCGGAGGCAGCGGAGGGCGAGTCGCCGTTCGACCACCACATCTACGTCATCGCCTCCGACGGCGACCTGCAGGAGGGTGTCACCTCCGAGGCGTCGTCCTTCGCGGGCACGCAGCAGTTGGGTAACCTCATCGTCTTCTGGGACGACAACAGCATCTCCATCGAGGACAACACCGACATCGCCTTCGGCGAGGACGTCACCGCACGGTACGGGGCCTACGGCTGGCAGACCCTCGAGGTGAACGCCGAGGACGTCACCGCGATCCTCGACGCCGTGGAGTCGGCGAAGGCCGACACCACCCGCCCGAGCTTCATCCGCGTGCGTTCGGTGATCGGCTACCCCGCACCGACCAAGATGAACACCGGTGCCGCCCACGGTGCCGCCCTGGGCGCCGAGGAGATCGTCGGGATCAAGGAGACCCTGGGCTTCCCCGTCGACGAGGACTTCCCCGTCGAGACGGAGGTGCTCGAGCACACCCGTCGGCTGGTCGACCGGGGCCGCGAGGCGCACGGCGAATGGCAGCGGAACTTCGACGCCTGGGCGGAGAGGAACCCGGAGGCCCGCGCTATGCACGACCGCATCGCCGCCCGTGAACTGCCGGAGGACTTCGACGCCGGGCTGCCCTCCTGGGACGCCGGCGACAACCTCGCCACCCGCAAGGCCTCCGAGGCCGCCCTCCAGGCACTGGGAGCGACGCTGCCGGAACTGTGGGGCGGGTCCGCCGACCTGGCCGGTTCCACCAACACGATCATCAAGGGCGAGAAGAGTGTGGGCCCGGAGTCCATCTCGACCGACGCCTGGGACGCCCACCCCTACGGCCGCAACCTCCACTTCGGCATCCGCGAGCACGGGATGGCGGCCATCCTCAACGGAATCGCCCTGCACGGTGCCACCCGTCCGTACGGGGCGACGTTCCTGCAGTTCTCGGACTACGCCCGTGGCGCGGTCCGGCTGGGTGCCCTGATGAGCAGTGACGTCTACCACGTGTGGACCCACGACTCCATCGGCCTCGGCGAGGACGGTCCCACCCACCAGCCGGTCGAGCACCTCGCGGCGCTGCGGGCCATCCCGAACTTCTCGGTGATCCGCCCGGCCGACGCCAACGAGACAGTCCAGGCGTGGGCGGCGGCACTGAAGGCGCCGGCCGCCCCGAAGGCGCTGGTGCTCACCCGGCAGGGTGTGCCCGTGCTCGACGGGACGAAGGAGAAGGCCGCCGAGGGCGTGGCACGTGGGGCGTACGTCCTGGTGGAGTCCTCCACCGCGACCCCGCAGGTCATCCTGATGGGCTCGGGCTCCGAGGTGCAGCTGGCCGTCGAGGCCGCCACCGCCCTGGAGGCCGAGGGCATCGGCACGCGCGTGGTCTCTGTCCCGTGCATGGAGTGGTTCGACCAGCAGGACGCCGGGTACCGGGAGTCCGTGCTCCCCTCCTCGGTCACCGCCCGGGTGTCTGTCGAGGCCGGCATCTCGATGCCGTGGAAGGGATACACCGGCACCGCGGGCCGCAACGTCTCCCTGGAGCACTTCGGTGCGTCCGCCGACTACAAGACGCTGTACCGCGAGTTCGGCATCACCGCGGACGCCGTCGCCGCCGCCGCCCGCGAGATCCTCTGACGGCCGGGCCGTCGCACACCGCCATCCACCACCGCACAACCTCCCCCCCCCGCCGTCCCGACTCTGACACCCCTAGAGCAGAAAGCTGGTTGATCACCCGTGAACCACGTACATGAACTCTCCGCCGCCGGTACCTCCGTGTGGCTGGACGACCTCTCCCGCGACCGACTCACCACCGGGAACCTCGCCGAACTGATCAGTGAGACCGGGATCGTCGGTGTCACCACCAACCCCGCGATCTTCGCCAAGGCAATGTCGTCCGGGAACGCCTACGACGAGCAGGTCGAGGCGCTGAAGTCGGCCGGTACCGACGTCTCCGACGCCGTGTTCACCATGGCCGTCGAGGACGTCCGCAACGCCTGTGACGCCTTCGCCCCGGTGTACCGGGCCACCGGCGGCGTCGACGGCCGGGTCTCCATCGAGGTCGACCCCGGCCTCGCCGACGACCGCGAGGGCACCGTGGCGCAGGCGAAGCAGCTGCACGCCGACGTCGGGCGCGAGAACGTGATGATCAAGATTCCCGCGACGGAGGCCTGCCTCCCCGCGATCACCGAGGTGCTGGCCGCCGGCATCAGCGTGAACGTCACCCTCATCTTCAGTGTGCAGCGCTACCGCCAGGTCATCGCCGCCTTCATCGAGGGTGTCACCCGTGCCCGTGACAACGGCCACGACATCTCCACCATCCACTCGGTGGCGAGTTTCTTCGTCTCCCGCGTGGATACCGAGATCGACCGTCGTCTCGACGACATCGGCACCGCGGCGGCGCTGGCGGTGCGGGGCAAGGCCGGTCTGGCCAACGCCCGTCTGGCCTACGAGGCCTTCACCGTCGACCTGCTGCAGGACTCCAGGTGGGAGCAGCTGCAGGCCGCAGGCGCCCACGCGCAGCGGCCCCTGTGGGCCTCCACCGGGGTGAAGAACCCCGACTACCCCGACACCCTGTACGTCACCGGTCTCGTCGGCCCGCAGACGGTCAACACCATGCCGGAGGACACCCTCAACGCCACCGTCGACCACGCCACGGTCACCGGCGACACCCTCACCGGCACCGGCGACGACGCCCGCGAGGTCTTCGCCGCGCTCGAGGACCTGGGTGTCGACCTCGACGACGTCTTCCGCGTGCTCGAGCACGAGGGCGTCGAGAAGTTCGTCAGCTCCTGGCAGGAGCTCCTCGACACCATCGGGGAGCGTCTGTGAGTTCCGGATCCCCGCTGTGGGAGAACCCCCTCCGCGATTCCGCGGACCGTCGTGTGCCCCGGATCGCCGGCCCCAGCGGTCTGGTGATCTTCGGCGTCACCGGTGACCTGGCCCGCAGGAAGCTTCTCCCGGCCGTGTACGACCTGGCGAACCGGGGACTGCTGCCGGCCGGCTTCAGCCTGATCGGGTACGGGCGCAGGGACTGGACGAAGGAGGAGTTCGAGTCGGAGGTCCTCTCCGCCGTCCGCGACCGGGTGCGTACCCCCTGGCGACAGGCGGTGTGGGACCAGCTCGCCGCCGGCATCCAGTTCGTCAAGGGCGACTTCGTCACCGACTCCGCCTTCGACGACCTGGCCGCGATGACCCGTCGGATGGACGAGGAACGCGGTACCGGCGGCAACTGGGCCTACTACCTGTCCGTCCCGCCCCAGTACTTCTCCGAGGTCTGCAACCAGCTGGAACGTTCCGGTCTGGCGGACTCCACCCAGGGGTGGAAGCGGGTCGTCATCGAGAAGCCCTTCGGGCACGACGAGCACTCCGCCACGGAGCTGAACCGTATCGTCAACTCGGTGTTCCCGGAGTCCTCGGTCTTCCGCATCGACCACTACCTGGGCAAGGAGACCGTCCAGAACATCCTGGTGCTGCGTTTCGCCAACCAGATGTTCGAGCCGCTCTTCGGCTCCGGCTACATCGACCACGTGCAGATCACCATGGCCGAGGACATCGGTCTCGGCGGCCGGGCCGGCTACTACGACGGCATCGGCGCCGCCCGGGACGTGATGCAGAACCACCTGCTGCAGCTCCTGGCGCTGGTGGCGATGGACGAGCCGGTGACCTTCTCCCCCGACGAACTCAAGGCCGAGAAGCTCAAGGTGCTCAAGGCGACGCGGCCGGTGGGCCCGTTCGCGCAGACCACCGCCCGTGGCCAGTACACCGCCGGCTGGCAGGGGTCGGAGTACGTGCCCGGCCTCCGTGAGGAGGAGGGTTTCGACCCGGCCTCCACCACGGAGACTTACGCCGCGGCCACCTTCGAGATCAACTCCCGGCGGTGGGCCGGTGTGCCCTTCTACCTGCGTACCGGTAAGCGGCTGGGCCGGCGTGTCACCGAGATCGCCCTGGTCTTCAAGGACGCCCCCCACCAGTCCTTCAGCCCGGAGCAGACCGAGGCCCAGAACTCCAATGTGCTCGTCATCCGGGTCCAGCCTGACGAGGGCGTGCTGCTGCGCTTCGGTTCGAAGGTGCCGGGGTCGGCCATGGACGTGCGCGACGTGAACATGGACTTCTCCTACTCCGAGGCGTTCACCGAACAGTCGCCGGAGGCCTACGAGCGGCTGATCCTCGACGCGCTGCTGGACGAGGCCAGCCTGTTCCCCACCAACGAGGAGGTCGAGGAGTCCTGGCGGATTCTCGACCCGGTGCTGAACTACTGGGCGACCGCGGGTCGTCCCGAAGACTACGAGTCCGGTACCTGGGGCCCCTCGGGTGCCGACAGGATGCTGTCCCGCCACGGCAGGAAATGGAGGCGTCCCTGATGCCGTCGACAACCTTCACCGACGCCGGCGACCACGCCGCTGTCGTCGACCTGGGAACCACGACCACCCACGAACTGACCGACCAGCTCCACCGCCTGCGGGAGGAGCGGGGCGAGATCGCCACCGGCCGGGTGCTGACCCTCATCGTGTCCGTGCGTTCCGAGGAGGACCTCGACACGGTGGTCAACGCCACGGTCGAGGCCTCCCGTGAACATCCGGCCCGGGTGATCTTCGTCGTCCACGACAGGTCCACCTCCGAGGTCAGCATGGACGCGGCGATCCACCTGGGCGGAACCGCGGGCGCCTCGGAGATGATCCTGATGCGCCTGCACGGTGCACTGGCCGACCACGCGGACAATGCGGTCACCCCCCTGCTGCTCCCGGACACCCCGGTGGTGGTGTGGTGGCCGTTCACCTCACCCCGCAACCCCGCCGCCGACTCCCTCGGTGCGCTGGCGACCCGTCGGATCACCGACAGTTTCGCCGACGCCGCCGCCGGGCGCGGGACCGAGGCGATCTTCCGCCGGCGGATCGGCTACTCCCTCGGCGACTCGGACCTGGTGTGGAGCAGGATCACCCCGTGGCGCGGCCTGCTGTCCAGCGCGCTGGACCAGCGCGCAGGGGACTCCATCCGCTCCGCGGAGGTCTCCGGTCCCGCCGACGATCCGGCCGTCGACATCGCCGCAGGTTGGCTCGCCGACCGTCTCGGTGTCCCGGTCACCCGGTGCGCCGACGGCTCCCCGGCGGTCCCCCTCGACGACGAGGGCGAACCGATGTCTCCGGTCCAACGGACCGTGATCCACTGTTCCGGTGGCACGGTGGAACTCACCGTACTCAACCACCGCTCCGTGCGGGTGAGCACCGGTGTCGGGACGGACACCGTGGTCAACCTCTCCCGTCGGCAGGTCGGTGACTGCCTGGCCGAGGAACTTCGGCACCTCGAGCCTGACCGTGCCTTCGGCCAGGCGCTGCACGGCCTGCCGCGCGTACGCACGCCGCGGGACGGCATGAGCGCCTCCATCCCCTTCTCGGCACAGGAGAGCACCCGATGAACGACACCAGGAACCTCACCGTCACCCGCTGGGAGTCGGGTGACGCCCTGGCGGAGGGCGTCGCGCGTGACATCGTCGAACTGGTCGCCGGCGTCCAGAGGGACGGCGGTGTCAGTGACGACGGTTACGCCCGGATCGTGGTGACCGGTGGCGGAGCCGGAGGCGCGGTCCTCCGGGAACTCGCCGCACTCGACCATGCCGCCCGGGTCTCCGCCGACTCCTTCCCCGTCACCGCGGTCGACTGGGGCAAGGTGCACGTCTTCTTCGGTGACGAGCGCTTCGTGCCGGTGGGCACGACCGGCCCCACGGCCCGCAACGACGGACTGGCGGACGCGGAGCTCCTCTCCCACGTGGATGTGCCGGAGACCAACGTCCACCGTGTCGCCGTCCCCCGGGAGGGTGAACCGGCTGACGGCCCGGCACTCGACGCGGCCGCCGCAGCGTACGCCGAGGCACTCGCAGCCTTCGCCCCGGACGGTTTCGACCTGCACCTTCTGGGCATGGGTCCGGAGGGGCACGTCAACTCGCTGTTCCCGTACACCCCAGAGCTGAACCCGGAACCGGGGACCACGGTGGTCCCGGTGCGAGGGTGCCCGAAACCTCCGGCGGAGCGGGTGTCCCTGACCCGTGAGGCGGTCCACCGCGCCGCGGAGGTGTGGCTCCTGGTCACCGGCGGGGCCAAGCGTGAGGCCGCCGCCGAGGTGCTGTCCGGGGCGGACCCGGAGCAGTGGCCCGCGGCGGGGGTGTCGGGGTCCCGACGGACCGTCCTGCATGTCGACGCAGAGGCGGATCCCCGCTGACCTGGCCGAGGAGACGTGAGGAAAGGCCGCTGCCCGTCAGGGACAGCGGCCTTTCCTCACGTCTCCTCAACGGCTCCCGGACGTCCGGGAACCTGGCGGGTCAGCCCACGTTGTAGTGGACGACCAGGTTCAGCCCGATGATGGCGGCGATCCAGATCACGGCGACGGTGACCGTCAGCCGGTCCAGGTTCTTCTCCACGACCGTGGAGCCGGAGAGACTCGACTGCATTCCACCGCCGAAGAGGCTGGACAGACCGCCGCCCTTCCCCTTGTGGAGAAGAACGGACAGCCCCAGGATGAGGCTGGTGACCACCAGAAGGATCTGGAGGGAGAGAACCATGCGAACTGCCTTACGTCGGTCGGGGCCATGCGATAACCACACCATCATAGCCCACGTGGGCGAAACGGGACACCCGCGACACTACCCGGAGTTGCGCAGTCCGGTCGCCAGGCCGTTCATCGTCAACCGGATTCCGTCGAGGACATCCTCGCTGCGGTCACCCGCACGGTAGCGTCGCAGGAGTTCCAGCTGCAGAAGGTTCAGCGGCAGCAGGTACGGGAAACGGTTGCGCACCGAGAGCGCCAGCGCGGGGTTGTCGGACAGCAGGCTGTCCTGACCGGTGATGTCCAGGCACATGCGCAGTGTCAGGTGAAACTCCTCGACGATGGTGTCGTAGATACGACGGGCGTCGTCGCTGTCGGGCACCAGGTGTGAGTAGAGCTCGGCCACCGACAGGTCTGCCTTGGCCATGACCTGCGCCATGTTCGACAGCACCGACCGGAAGAACGGCCAGGTACGGTGCAGCTCACGGAGGTAGTTGAGCCGGTCCTCCCCGGCGGCGATCCAGTCGCGGAGGGCTGAGCCCACGCCGAACCAGCCGGGCAGCATGATGCGGGACTGCGACCAGGACAGCACCCACGGGATGGCCCGCAGGTCGGAGATGCTGCTGGTCTGCTTGCGGGAACTGGGCCGGGACCCGATGTTGAGGTTGCCGATCTCCTCCAGCGGTGTCGAGGAGGTGAAGTAGTCGATGAAGCCGTCGTCCTCGTGCATCAGGGAGGAGTAGGCGGCACGCGACAGTTCGGCGATCTCGCGCATCGCCGCGTAGGCGCTGTCGGCGTCGTCGATCCGGTCGACGGGCAGCAGGCTGGCCTCCAGGGTGGCCGAGACCAGGGCCTCGAGGTTACGCCGGGCCACGGAGGGCACCCCGTACTTGGCGGAGATGATCTCGCCCTGTTCGGTGATCCGCACGCTGCCCTGTACCGCGCCCTCGGGTTGGGCGAGGATCGCCTCGTGGCTGGGTCCTCCCCCTCGCCCGACGGTGCCGCCGCGGCCGTGGAACAGCCGCAGGCCCACGCCGGCCTCACGGGCGGCCTCGACGAGTGACAGTTCGGCGTCGTAGAGGCCCCAGTTCGCCGCGAAGTACCCGCCGTCCTTGTTGGAGTCGGAGTAGCCCAGCATGATCTCCTGGACGCCGCCACGCTGGGTCACGTAGTCCCGGTAGAAGCCGTGCCCCCACAGTTCCTCCATCACCGTGGCACCGTTGGCGAGGTCGTCGATGGTCTCGAAGAGGGGGATCACGTCTACCCCGCCGGTCACCACCCCGTCCGTGACGTCGATGAGACCGACCTCCTTGAGCAGGACCATCGGTTCGAGGATGTCGGAGACACTCGAGGCCATGGAGATGATGCAGTGCGGGACGGCGTCAGGTCCGAGCCGGTCGACGGCGTCGGCGGCGGCGCGGAAGATCCCGAGTTCGCGTTCGGTCGCCTCGCTCCAGCGGGCCCGCTGGTCGGTGAGCGGTCTCGGTGAGTGCAGTTCCCTGGTCAGCAGGGCGACGCGCTGCTGTTCGTCGAGGGTGCCGTAGTCACCTGTGTCGCCGGTGACACCGGCGCGGGCGAACATCTCGGTGAGGATGTTCTCGAAGCTCTCGGAGTTCTGTCGCAGGTCGAGGCTGCTGAGGTGGAAGCCGAAGGACCGGGCGGCGGCGATGACGGTCGCGAGACGGTGGTCGGCGATGAGGTCGTCGGCGCTGGCGCGCAGGGAGGCGTCCACGGTGTGCAGGTCGGCGAGGAAGGCCTCGGCGTCCGCGTAGGGCTCGTGGGGGCCGAGGGAGGTGGTCTCCGGATGAACGATCTCGCTGAGCCGCGCGGTGGCGGTGGCGGCGATCCGCCCGCGGATGCCGTGGACGGCGCGCCGGTAGGGTTCGTCGACGCGGGACGGTACGTCGTTGTGGCCGCGTTCGGCCAGTTCGTCGAGCTCCGGGGTGACGTCGGTGAGGCGGCTGGACAGGCTGAGCTCGTGTTCGAGGTCGTGGAGTTGGCCGAGGTACCACTCGAAGACTGTCTGTGCCGCCCGTGAGGTCGCGTAGTCCACGGTGTCCCCGGTGACGAAGGGGTTGCCGTCGTGGTCGCCGCCGATCCAGCTGCCGGGGCGGACGACCGGGGTGGAGGGGACGGCGTCGCCGTAGCGTTCACGTAGTTCGCGGGTGACGCGACGGTTGATCTGCGGGATCTCCTGCAGCAGGCTGATGGTGAAGTACCTCAGGCCGACGTTGATCTCGTCCTCGATTCGCGGGCGCACTGACCGGATCAGGGCGGTCTGCCACAGGATGGTCACCCGGCGGCGGATGTTGCGGTCGATGCCGGCGAGACGCTCGTCGCTGCGTGCGGTACGGCCGGCGTTGAGTATCCGGCCGCGGTTGCGCATCAGGCGGGTGATGTCCCACTGCACGTCGAAGACGGTGCGGCGGCGGGTCTCGGTCGGGTGCGCGGTGAGGACGGGGGCGACGTAGGCCGACTCCATCACCCGGGAGACCTCCGCCGCGGTCACCCCACCGTCGTCGAGGGCCGACCAGGCCGCCTGCAGGGTGGCCCGGTGTGGTGGCTCGCCCTCGTCGGCGAGGCGTTCGCGGAGACGTTCCTCGTGGAGGTCCTCGGCGAGGTTCGCCAGCAGGGCGAAGTGGGAGAACGCCCGGATCAGCGGGAGCGACTTCTCGGAGGGCAGGTCCCGCAGCCGGTCGGCGAGCGCGGAGAGGTCCCCGTCGCCGTGGCGGACGCCGAAGGCCGCCCTGCGTGTCTCCTCCACGAGGGCGAGGACGTCCTCTCCCTCCTGTTCCCGGATGACGTCGCCGAGGATGGCGCCGAGGTAGCGCAGGTCCTGTCTCAGCCCGGGGACGATCTCCGGTTCGTCCCGGACCGGCGGGACGACGGGGATGGCGGTGCCGGGCACCGTCGAGTCAGAATCATCGTGGGGGGAAGTCATTCCCCCATTGTGCCTTCAGCTGCCGGCCTTCGCAGCGGCGGCGCACAGGCGCGCGAAGTCCTCGCCGTCGAGGCTGGCGCCGCCGACGAGACCGCCGTCCACGTCAGGCTGCCCGACGATCTCCGCGACCGAGTCGGTCTTCACCGAACCCCCGTAGAGGATGCGCACGCCGTCGGCGGTCTCCCGGTCGGCGAGTTCGGCGACGAGGTCACGGATCGCCTTGCAGACCTCCTGCGCGTCCGCGGCGGAGGCGACCTTGCCGGTGCCGATGGCCCACACCGGCTCATAGGCGATGACGACCCTGGCCAGGTCGTCGGAGGAGAGCCCCTCCAGGGAGGCGCGGGTCTGCTCGACGACGTAGCTGACGTGCTCGCCGGACTCACGGACCTCCAGCGGCTCGCCGACGCACACGATCGGTGCGAGGCCGGCGCCGAGGGCGGCCCGGGCCTTCGCGGCGACGGCGGCGTCGTCCTCACCGTGGTACTGGCGGCGTTCGGAGTGGCCGACCACGGCCCAGCTGCAGCCGAGTTTGGCGAGCATGGACGCGGAGACCTCACCGGTGTAGGCACCGGACTCGTGGACGGACACGTCCTGGGCACCGTAGGTCAGCGGGATCTTCTCGCCGTCGACGACGGTCTGCACGCTGCGGATGTCGGTGAACGGAGGGATGACCGCGACGTCGACGTGCTCGTAGTAGTCCTTGGGCAACGCGAAGGCGAACTTCTGGACCACCTGGATGGCCTCCAGGTGGTTGAGGTTCATCTTCCAGTTGCCGGCGATCAGGGGGGTGCGTGACATGGTGGGTGCTCCTCAGTTCTCGAGAACGGTGATTCCGGGCAGTTCCTTGCCCTCGAGGAACTCGAGGGAGGCGCCGCCGCCGGTGGAGATGTGGCTGAACCCGTCCTCGTCGAGGCCGAGGGTGCGCACTGCGGCGGCGGAGTCGCCACCGCCGACGACGGAGAAGGCGCCGGCCCCGGTGGCGGAGATGATCGCCTCTGCCACTCCCCTGGTCCCTTCGGCGAAGGCGGGGAACTCGAAGACTCCCATCGGGCCGTTCCAGAAGACGGTCTTCGCGGCACCGAGGGTGTCGGCGAAGGCCGCGACGGAGTCCGGTCCGATGTCGAGGCCCATCTGTCCGTCGGGGATGGCGTCGGCGGCGACGGTGGTGGCCGGCGCGTCGGCGGCGAACTCGGGTGCGACGACGACGTCGGGGGGCAGGGCGATGACGTCGCCGAACCGGGACAGCAGGTCACGGCAGGTGTCGACCATGTCCTCCTGCAGCAGGGAGCTGCCCACGGAGTGGCCCTGTGCGGCGAGGAAGGTGAAGCACATGCCGCCGCCGATGATCAGGGTGTCGACCTTCGGGGCGAGTGCCTCGATGACTCCGAGCTTGTCGGAGACCTTCGATCCGCCGAGCACCACCGCGTAGGGGTGGGCCGGGTTCTCGGAGACCGTGCGCAGCACCTCGAGCTCGGACTGGACCAGGCCGCCGGCGTAGTGAGGCAGCAGGGCGGCCACGTCGTACACCGAGGCCTGGCGGCGGTGGACCACGCCGAAACCGTCGGACACGAAGGCGCCGTCGTCACCGGTCAGCGCGGCGAGCTCGGCGGCGAAGGCCTGACGCTCGGCGTCGTCCTTGGAGGTTTCGCGGGCGTCGTAGCGGACGTTCTCCAGCAGGAGGATGTCGCCGTCGTTGAGACCGTTGGCGCGCTCGTGGGCGTCCTCCCCGGTGACGTCCTGTGCCAGCGGCACCCACTGGTCCAGGCGCTCGGCCAGGGCCTCGGCAACGGGCGCGAGGGAGAACTCCGGGGCGGGCTGCCCCTTCGGGCGGCCGAGGTGGGCGGTGACGATGACGCGGGCGCCGGCGTCGATCAGACGCCGCAGGGTGGGCACGGAGGCGTCGATGCGGCCGGGGTCGGTGATGTCGCCGTCCTTGAGGGGGACGTTCAGGTCGGCGCGGACGAGGACGTGCCGTCCCTCGACGCCGTCGGCGATGAGGTCGTCGATGGTCTTCACGGTCATGGCTTCATGTCTCCTGGGGATACGAACGGGGTAAGGACAGGTACTTACAGGTACGGACAGGTACGGACAGGGTGACGGCGGGTCGGCATGTGCCGACCCGCCGTGGGACCGGGGTTACCGGCCGGTACCGCCACCAGACTACTGGACGGACTAGAGACGCTCACCGACGTAGGCGGCGAGGTCGACGAGGCGGCGCGAGTAGCCCCACTCGTTGTCGTACCAGGAGACGACCTTGACCTGGTTGCCGATGACCTTGGTCAGGCCGGAGTCGAAGATCGAGGAGTGCGAGTCGCCCACGATGTCGGTGGAGACCAGCGGCTCGTCGTCGGAGTACGCCAGCACACCCTTGAGCTCACCCTCGGCGTGCTTCTTGATCGCGGCGTTGACCTGCTCCACGGTGACCTCGGAGGCGGCCTCGAAGGTCAGGTCGGTGACCGAACCGGTGGGCACCGGCACGCGCAGGGCGTAGCCGTCGAGCTTGCCCTTGAGCTGCGGGAGCACCAGGGACACGGCCTTGGCCGCACCGGTGGAGGTCGGCACGATGTTCAGGGCCGCGGCGCGGGCGCGACGCAGGTCCTTGTGGGGGGCGTCGTGCAGGCGCTGGTCACCGGTGTAGGCGTGGATGGTGGTCATCAGACCCTTGACGATGCCGAACTCCTCGTCGAGGACCTTGGCCATCGGCGCCAGGCAGTTGGTGGTGCACGAGGCGTTGGAGATGATGGTGTGCTTCGCCGGGTCGTAGTCGGTGTGGTTGACACCGACGACGAAGGTGGCGTCCTCGTTCTTCGCCGGTGCGGAGATGATGACCTTCTTGGCGCCGGCGTCGATGTGCGCCTTGGCGGCGGTGGCGTCGGTGAAGAACCCGGTGGACTCGATGACGATGTCGACGTCCAGCGAACCCCAGGTGAGGTTCTGGGGGTCGCGCTCGGCGGTGACCACGATGCGCTTGCCGTCGACGGTGATGGACTCGTCGTCGTAGCTGACCTCGGCGTCCAGACGACCCAGGATGGAGTCGTACTTCAGCAGGTTGGCCAGGGTCTTGTTGTCGGTGAGGTCGTTGAAGGCGACGACCTCGAGATCTGCGCCGCTCTCGCGGAGAGCCCGGAAGAAGTTGCGGCCGATCCTGCCGAACCCGTTGATTCCTACCCGTACCGTCACGATGAAGCTCCTGTTCTCGATGAGTGGTGAGTTGCCGCTGTCCAGACTACAGCGGAATCGGACGGGGTGCCGGGGAGCTATTCGGCGGCGGAGTTGTCCGTGGTGATCCGCTTATCTCCGTTGACATTGTCGTCGTCCGACCCCTCGTCGAGGTCGAAGATGTCGTCGGTGACGGCGGCGTGGGTGTCGGGGATGCCGAGTTCCGCCGCGCGCTGGTCGGCCATGGTGAGCAGGCGGCGGATCCGGCCGGCCACGGCGTCCTTCGTCATCTGCGGATCGGCCAGCTGGCCCAGTTCCTCCAGGGAGGCCTGACGGTGCCGGACACGAAGGGTGCCGGCCTGCACCAGGTGCTCGGGCACGTCGTCGCCGAGGATGGTCAGTGCCCGGTCCACCCTGGCGGCGGCGACGACGGCCGCGCGGGCGGACCGGCGCAGGTTGGCGTCGTCGAAGTTGGCCAGCCGGTTGGCGGTGGCGCGAACCTCGCGGCGCATCCGCTGCTCCTCCCAGTCCAGGCGGGTACGTTGCGCACCCATCCGGGTGAGCAGGTCACCGATCGTCTCGCCGTCGCGGATGACCACACGGATCACCCCACGGGTCTCCTTGGTCTTCGCGCTGATCCCGATCCGGCGGGCGGCGCCCACCAGTGCCAGCGCCGCCTCATTGCCCGGGGTGGTCACCTCCAGGGAGGACGACCGCCCGGGCTCGGTCAGTGAGCCCCGTGCCAGGAAGGCGCCGCGCCAGGCGGCGGTGCACTGGTCGGCCGTGCCGCCGATGATGTACGGCGGCAGTCCGCGCACCGGACGCCCGGCCCGGTCGATCAGGCCGGTCCGACGGGCCAGTTCGGTGCCGCCGTGGGCCCAGCGCAGGACGTACCGCGAGGAGTTGCGGAGGTTCCCGCCCCCGACGACCTGGAGTTCGGCGGTGAGGTCGAAGAGGTCGTCGACGAAACGGGAGACCCGGCGGGCGGTGGCACCGCTGTCGACCTCGGCCTCCACGACGATCTGCCCGGCCACCAGGTGCAGGCCCGCGCAGTAGCGCAGCAGGCCGGAGACCTCGGCGGTCATGACTTCCGGCCGGGTCTCGGTGACCCTGGCCAGCTCATCCTTCACCTCAGACGTCAGTGCCACTGTGGCTGTCGCCCCTTTCCTCCGGGTGCCCCGGCTCGTCGTGTGTACCGGGTGATCCTACCGTGGCGGTGGCGGGTCGTTCCCAGTCGGCGAGCTCACGCAGTACACCGGCGAGCTTCTCGGAGGAGTGCCGGTCGGTCCACCGGCCGCGGTCGTCGTCCTCGCGGACGTCGCGGTAGAGGACGGTGGCGCCCAGTCGGGCGGCGGCGCGTTCCATGTGGCGTCGTTCGTTGCCGGGCAGCAGGACGGAGGTGTCGACCACCACCACGTCGACGGTGAGGGTGGGACAGTGCTGCAGCAGCATGTGGATGTGGCGTTCCATCGAGAACCCGCTGGTCTCCCCCGGCTCGGCGACGAGGTTCATGATCACCGCGCGGGTCGCGGTGGTCTCGGCCAGAGCCTCGACGATGCCGGGCATCAGCAGGTGCGGGATCACCGAGGAGAACCAGGAGCCGGGCCCCAGGGTGACCAGGTCGGCGTCGAGGATGGCCTGAACGGCCTCGGGCGACGCCTCGGGGTTCTGCGGGATCAGGCGCACCCGGCGGACCTGGCCCAGGGTGGACGCCACGGCGACCTGACCCCGCACGGAATTCACCTCCCGGGGGTCGTCGCCGATGCCCTGGACCTCGGCCTCCAGGTCGAGGGGCTCCGGGGACATCGGCAGGACACGGCCCCGGATGCCGAGCAGGTCGCTGAGTTCGTCGAGCGCCTCGATGCTGGAACCCAGCACCTCGGACAGGCCCGTGAGCACAAGGTTCCCCACCGCGTGGCCGGCCAGTGCACCGTGCCCGGAGAACCGGTGCTGCAGGGCGCGTTCCCAGAGCCGTCCCCGTGGGGTGTCCCTCACCAGGGCGGCCAGAGCCATGCGGAGATCCCCCGGTGGCAGTGAACCGAGTTCGCGGCGCATCCGCCCCGAGGACCCGCCGTCGTCGGCGACGGTGACGACCGCGGTGACGTAGTCGGCCGCGGCGCGTGCCGAGCGCAGGGTGGCGAACAGGCCGTGCCCGCCGCCGAGCGCGGTGACCCGGTTGAGGACGGCTCCGGAGGAGTCGGAGGAGTCGGGTGCGTCAGGGGTGTCGGTCATGCCGTGGCT
Organism: Corynebacterium sp.; assembly: GCF_022712195.1. Taxonomy (GTDB): domain Bacteria; phylum Actinomycetota; class Actinomycetes; order Mycobacteriales; family Mycobacteriaceae; genus Corynebacterium. Next base: position 73,866 of record NZ_JALAGY010000085.1, read on the forward strand.
CCCTTCCCGGCGGCGGTGCGCCCCGGTCGGCCCGGCTCCAGGTCCCGGTGGATCGTCCGGACGTCCAGATCGGGGTTCGTCGACAATCGCGCTGCGAGGGCCTCGGTCACCGCCGGGCTGCGGTGCTGTCCGCCGGTGCACCCGATGGCGACCGTGATGAAACGCTTTCCCTCCCGCCGGTACCCGGGCAGTGCGGTGTTCACCATGGACTCGAGCAGGTCGAGGTAGTCGGTGGCCTCTGGACGGGACAGGACGAAGTCGGCGACGGGGGTGTCCAGGCCGCTGTAGTCGCGCAGGTCCTCCTCCCAGTACGGGTTGGGCAGGAACCGGGCGTCCAGCATGACGTCGACGTCGCGCGGGGTGCCGTTCTTGAATCCGAAGGACTGCACGGTGATGTGCTCGCGCCGGTCCGACAGCGCCTCGAAGTAGCCCTCGAGGGTGCGGCGCAGGTCGTGCACGCTGGTGCCGGAGGTGTCGATGACCAGGTCGGCACGCTGGCGGATGCCCTCCATCATCTCGCGTTCCCGGTCGATGCCCGCCTGGAGGGTCTCCCTGCCCTGCAGCGGGTGGGTACGTCGCACCCGTCCGTAGCGGCGGATGAGGGTTCTGTCGTCGGCGTCGAGGTAGAGCACCACAGGGCGCCGCCCGGAGTCGTGCAGGCTGGAGAGCACCTCGGTCAGGGAGCCGACGAAGTCACGGGAGCGCACGTCGGTGACCACAGCCAGGCGCTCCACCGGCGAGTCGGACTCGAAGCTGAGCTCGACCATGCGCATGATCAGCTCGGGCGGCAGGTTGTCGGCGACGTACCAGCCCATCTCCTCGAGGACCGTGGCGGCCTCCTTCCGGCCGGCCCCCGACATGCCGGTGATGAGGACCAGCGACGCCTCCTGCTGGTCAGGTCGCGTTCCCGTGTCTCGGGTGGCATCGTTCATGCCACGATTCTAGACCGAACTCCCCGGCTCCGTCAGCGCCTCGATGACGGCCTGCGCCAATGCAGGGCCGAAGCCGGGGACCTGCGACACCCCCTCCACCCCGGCCTCACGTACCTTCGCCACCGACCCGAAGGTCCTGACCAGTTCGGCACGCCTCTTCGGGCCGAGTCCCTTGACCTCGTCGAGGGCGGAACGGGTCATCCTCTTCCCGCGGCTGGAGCGGTGGAAGGTGATGGCGAAGCGGTGGGCCTCGTCGCGTAGCTGCTGGATGAGGTACAGCGCCTGGGAGTTCCGGGGCAGGATCACCGGGTACTCGTCGCCGGGAACCCACAGCTCCTCCAGGCGTTTGGCCACCCCCACGAGGGTGACATCGCTGACACCGAGCTCGTCGAGTACCTCCTGGGCCGCATTGACCTGTGGCTTTCCGCCGTCGACGACGAAGAGCTGCGGTGGGTAGGCGAACTTCCTCGACGCGGCCTCAGCCTGCTCCACGGTGACCTCTCCGTCGAGGAGATCGCCGCCGTCGTCACCCTCCGGCACGGCGGTACGGTCCTTGTGGTGGCGTTTGAAACGGCGGCGGACGACCTCCGCGATCGAGGCGACGTCGTCGGAGTGCCCGTCCCCGGCGGCCTCCCTGATGCGGTAGCGGCGGTAGTCGGACTTACGGGGCAGCCCGTCCTCGAACACCACCAGGCTGGCGACGACGTCGGTGCCCTGGATGTGGGAGATGTCGGTGCACTCGATGCGCAGCGGGGAATCGTCCATCCACAGCGCCTCCTGCAGCTCCTGCAGGGCGGCGGACCGGGTGGTGAGGTCGCCTGCCCGGGCGATCTTGTGCTGTCGCAGCGCCTGCTCGGCATTGGTGGTCGCCGTCTCCATGAGGGCCCTCTTGTCGCCGCGTCGGGGGACGCGCAGTGTCACCCGCGCGCCGCGCAGGACCGTGAGCCAGTCGGTGAGCCGGTCGTGGTCGGTCGGCAGGACCGGGACGAGGATCTCCCGCGGGACCGGCTCCAGGGTGACACCGTCAGGCTCGCTGACCCGAGAGTTCCCGCCCACCGCGGATTCAGTGGCGTCGGCGAGCTCGGCGTTCTCACCGTAGAACTGCGTGAGGAAGTCCTCCAGCAGCGTCGGCCAGGTGGGGTCTGCGGGGCCGGACCCGTCAGTGCTGCTCGTGTTGTCAGTCCCGCGCGCCGCGTCAGTGCTGTCGTCGGTCGACGCCTTCTTCTCCACCACCCAGCCACGCTGGCCGCGGATCCGGCCACCACGCACGTGGAAGACCTGCACGGCGGCCTCGAGTTCGTCACTGGCCACGGCGACGAGGTCGGCGTCTGTGTCGTCGGAGAACACCACCGACTGCTTCTCCACCGTCTTCTCCATCGCGCCGAGCTGGTCACGCAGGGACGCGGCACGTTCGAAGTCGAGGTTCTCCGCTGCCTCGGTCATCTCGCCCCGGACCTCACGCATCACCCGGTCGGTGTTGCCCCCGGCGAGGAAGGAACAGAACCCGTCGACCAGTTCACGGTGCTCCGACGGCGACACCCGGCCCACGCACGGCGCCGAGCAGCGGTCGATGTAGCCCAGCAGACAGGGCCGTCCCAGCTGTTCGTGGCGCCGGTACACCCCGGTGGTGCAGGTGCGTACCGGGAAGACGCGGGTCAGCGACTCCAGCGTGTCCCGGACCGCCCAGGCCTTGGGGTACGGGCCGAAGTAGCGCACACCCTTCTTCCGGGGCCCGCGGTACAGGAACGCCCGGGGGAAGGTCTCCTTCACGCTGACAGCGAGCATGGGGTAGGTCTTGTCGTCCCGGTACATCACGTTGAACCGGGGGGCGAACTTCTTGATCCACGTGTACTCGAGGTTCAGCGCCTCGATCTCGCTGCTGACGACGGTCCACTGGACATGGTCGGCGGTGTGCACCATGGTGCGGATCCGCGGTTCGAGGTGGCCGGGGTCCCGGAAGTAGTTGGACAGCCGGCTGCGGAGGTTCTTCGCCTTGCCGACGTAGATGACCCGGTCGTCGGAGTCACGGAACGTGTAGACCCCCGGGCTGGTGGGGATCGTTCCGGGGGCGGGGCGGTAGGAGGCGGGGTCGGCCATGGACCTGAAGCCTACCCTCCTACTCGTCGGGCATGTAACGGTCCTCCAGGACGCGGAAGCGCTCCACCTTCGACGCGACCGTGGACTTGTCGGCGACCTGGAATGCCATCATGGGGACGAACTCGAAGTCCGGAAGCTCCAGGCGTGCCCACCGGGCGTTGCGGGGGAACGAGAGCCCGTGGATGATCGACCAGCGGTAGAACTGGGCACCGAAGATGTTGCGGACCTCCACACCGTCCTCGTTGACACGCACCCGGGGGCGCAGCAGCATCAGCACCAGACCGGAGATGATCACCCCGATACCGACGAAGGCCCACTGGTCGACCGGGGTCACGGTGGCCCCGGTGTCCCCCACCCCGGAGACCACGGCCATGAAGACGTGCACGGCCATGACGACCACCGCGCCGATGACCGCCCACCACCGCAGACTGGTGGAGGTGACGGTCAGCAGCCACTCCCCCTGCTGCTTCTCCCCGCCCTGGGGCGTGCGTCCGGGCGTCGGAGCGGCGTCCTGTCCGGGAACGGACTCGGCGGTCTTGGACACTGATTCAGAGCTGCTCACGGCTCACCAGCCTACCCCCGCGTCGCGACCACGACGAAACCGGAAGCCGACCGGGGCACCTACCGTGCCGAGCGGATGTCGCGCAGCACCAGCAGGGAGTGCAATGCGGCACGGGCGGCGTCCGCCCCCTTGTCCTCCACCGCCCCGTCGCCACCGGCCCGGGCCACGGCCTGGTCCTGGTTCTCCACCGTGAGAACGCCGTTGCCCACGGGCTTGCCGGAGTCGAGCGACACCCTGGTCAGCCCGTAGGTCACGGCATTGCAGACGTGGTCGAAGTGGGCGGTCTCCCCGCGGATCACGCAGCCGTTGGCGACGACGGCGTCGAACTTCTTCGCGGCCTCGGCGGCGGCGACGGGAAGCTCCACCGCCCCGGCCACCCGCCACTGCCCGACATAGGCGCCGGTGTCGCGGAGCGCGGAGACCGCGTGGTCGTGCAGGCGGTCGGTGATCTCGGCGTTCCAGGAGGCGGTGATCACGGCGATGCGGTATCCGGCGCCGGAGTCACGGGTGAGGGTGATGTCGGCGAGGCCGTCCGAGGGCATGGTGTCTCCTAGTTCAGGGTCCGGGTGTCAGGGTGCTGCAGGGGTCAGTGAGTCGATCTGGTGGCCCATCCGGTCGCGCTTGGTGCGCAGGTAGGCCTCGTTCTCCGGGTTGGCGGGCAGTTCCACCGGCACCCGGCGGGTCACCGGGATGCCGTGGCGTTCCAGGTCCAGTCGCTTACCGGGGTTGTTGGAGAGCAGCGCCACCGAGGTGACCCCGAGGTCGCGGAGGATCTGCGCGGCCGCACTGTACTCGCGCGAGTCCACCGGCAGACCCTGCGCGGTGTTGGCGTCCACGGTGTCCAGGCCGGTGTCCTGCAGGTTGTAGGCCTTGAGCTTGGGCACAAGTCCGATGCCGCGCCCCTCCTGGCCGCGGAGGTACACCAGCACCCCCCTGCCTGCCTCGGTGATCAGGTCCAGTGAGGCGGAGAGCTGCTCGCCGCAGTCGCAGCGCAACGAGCCGAAGATGTCTCCGGTGAGGCACTCGGAGTGCACGCGCACCAGCACGTCCTCGCCGTTGTCGGAACGCAGGTCGCCGGCGACCAGGGCCACGTGCTCGACACCGTCGACCAGGCCGCTGTAGGCCACGGCGTGGAAGTCGCCGAAACGGGTGGGCAGGCGCGCCTCGACACTGCGGGAGACCACCGGGGTGTGCACGCGGCGCCACTCGGCGAGCTGCTCGATGGAGATCAGCGACAGTCCGTGTTCGTCGCAGAACCGGCGCAGTTCGGGAAGACGGGCCATGCCGGTGGGGTCGTCCTCCGAGACCACCTCGCACAGCACACCGGCGGGACGCAGCCCGGCGGCGCGGGCGAGGTCCACCGAGGCCTCGGTGTGCCCGCCGCGCTGGAGCACGCCGCCCTTCCTCGCCCGCAACGGCACCACGTGGCCCGGGCGGTTGAAGGACTCGCGGGTGGACGCCGGGTCGGCGAGCAGGCGCAGGGTGTGGGCCCGGTCGGTGGCGCTGATGCCGGTGGTGATCCCCTCGGCGGCGTCGACGGTGACGGTGTAGGCGGTGCCGCGGACGTCCTCGTTGCGCGCCACCATCGGCGGCAGGCCGAGACGGTCGGCCTCCTCGTCCGGCACGGCGGCGCAGATGTAGCCGGAGGAGTGCCGCACGGTGAAGGCGACGGTCTCCGGGGTGGCCATCTCGGCGGCGAAGATGATGTCGCCCTCGTTCTCACGGTCCTCGTCGTCGACGACGACGACCGGCTTACCGGCGGCGATGTCGGTGATGGCGTCCTCGACGGGGTCGAGCAGGCTCACCCGGTCAGAGGAGGTGGCCGGACGGGTGGTGTCGTTGAGGTCGCTCACTGGGCGTCTCCTTCTGATCCTTCTGATCCTACTGCTCCATCGGCCTCTGCGAGACGTTCGAGGTACTTGGCCAGGACGTCGCACTCAATGTTGACGGTGTCGCCGGCGGCGAGATCGCCGAGCATGGTGTCGGCGAGGGTGGTGGGGATCAGCGAGACCTCGAACCACGGGTCGGTGACGGGACCGACCTCGGCGACGGTCAGCGAGACACCGTTGACCGCGATGCTGCCCTTCTTGGCGATGTAGCGGGCCAGGCCGGCACCGCCACCGTCGGCGAGGGTGAAGCGGAAGACCTCCCACTCACTGCCCCGGGTGCGTGAGACGAGCGACCCAGTCCCGTCCACGTGTCCCTGGACGATGTGGCCGCCCAGGCGTCCGCCGGCCGGGGTGGCGCGCTCCAGGTTGACCCTGTCACCGGGGCGTGCGGACCCCAGGGCGGTGTAGTCGAGGGTGACCTTCATGCAGTCGGCCCAGAAGCCGGTGCCGTCGAACTCTGTGACGGTGAGACAGACCCCGTTGACGGCGACGGAGGCCCCGTGGGTGGCGTCCTGCAGCACCCGGCTGCAGGCGATGCGGATGCGCTGGGCGTCTGCGGTGCCGTCGACCTCGGCGACCGTGCCCGTCTCCTCGACGATTCCGGTGAACATAACTGTTCAGTCTAGGACAGGACGGCGGTCCGGTGTGCAGCGGGGCACATCAGTGGTCCGGGTTGTGCGCCAACTGCACCACACGTGCCGTACCGGCCCTGTCGACCCACTGTGCCCGGCCGGGAGGCATGCGGCGGAACTTCACCCCGGGCCAGATCAGTCCCTCCTGGCGCTCCCCTGACAACAGCACGCCGCTAGTCGGCGACGGTCCGTCCGTCCCTCACATCCGGCAACGGTGAAGGGAGCAGAACACCGTCGATGTGCGGCGATGTACTAGGAGCCCTGCCACGAACGCGTCGTCACAGTCAACACGTCCCCACCGATGGTGTCCGCCGACCTGAGCGTGAACCTGTGGATTCCCGCCATCGTGGTGGCGGTGCCCGGCCGTGCGGCCACCGCAGGCAGCCCCGCCCCCAGCAGTGCCGGGGCCGTGTAGGCCTCCACCGCGTCAACCAGGCCGGCGTCGATGAACGCGGCGGCCAGCTGCGGTCCACCCTCCACGAGTACGTCCACCAGTCCCCTGCCCGCCAGCTCACCGAGCACTGTGCCCGGATCGCGCGACGGGACATGCAGAGCCGGCCGGACCGCCGCCTCCTCCGGCAGCGCGGTGACCCCCACGACCACACGTAACGGCTGATGGTCGTAGAGCGTCCCGTCCGGTCGGCGCGCCGTCAGCCGCGGATTGTCCACCGCCACCGTCCCGGAACCCACCACGATCGCGTCCCGACGGGACCGGTCCAGGTGCACCCGCTGCCTAGCCTGCCCCCCGGTGATCCACTGCGATGACCCGTCCGTCGCCGCAGCGAACCCGTCCAGGGTGGCGGCGTACTTCAACGTGACATGCGGACGTCCCAGCCGTTGCGAGACGAGCCAGGGCTCCACGCTGAACACCGGTGTCCCGGGCGGCACAGCGCTGAGCCGGAGTAGCGGGCCGAGAACCTCGACGCCGTGTTCACGCAGGTACGTCGCCCCGCCACCCGCCGTCTCCCCGGGATCGGCGAACACGAAGACGACCCGGCGGACCCCCGCCTGCACCAGGGCCCTGCTGCACGGGCCGGTACGCCCGGTGTGGTTGCACGGCTCCAGGGTGACGACCGCAGTCCCCCCGCGCGCCTTCTCCCCCGCCGTGGCGAGAGCGGCGACCTCCGCGTGGGCGCCCCCGGGCGGACTCGTCGCACCGACCCCCACCACCGCGCCGTGCCGATCAAGCACCACCGCACCCACCGGAGGGTTCGGGGAGGTGGTCCCCCGCACCCGGTGGCCGGCCTCGTCCGCCGTGAGAACCGCCCGGGCAAGTGTCCCGGCCTCGTCCTGTCCGCTGCCCGCTGCGGTGAGCAGGGGAACGAGCACCTCCTCCGTCATGCCCCGGCGGCAGCCGCAGCGGTGTTCCGGAGCTCGGTGACCCGCGACTCAGGATTCTCCGCGCCGAAGACACTCGAACCGGCGACGAACACGTCCACCCCTGCCTCGGCACTGACCCCCACAGTGTCCGGACCGATGCCGCCGTCGATCTCCACCAGGGTCTCCAGGCCGTCGGCGTCGATCCGGGCCCTCAGCGCACGGACCTTGTCGAGCACCTCCGGCATGAACGACTGCCCGCCGAAGCCCGGCTCCACACTCATCACCAGCACGGTGTCGAACGAGGCGAGCCGGTCCAGCAACGGCTCCACCGGGGTACCCGGCCTGACACTGACCCCGGCCTTCGTCCCCGCTTCCCGCAGCGTGGCCGCCAGGGCGACCGCGGCGTCCACGTCCTCCACCGCCTCCAGGTGGAAGGTCACGTTGCCGAACGCGGCGTAGTCCGGCGCCCACCGGGCCGGATCCTCGATCATCAGGTGCACGTCCAGGAAGGTGTCCGTGGAACGCCGCACGGCCTCCGCCACCGGCAGCCCGAAACTCAGATTCGGCACGAAATGGCCGTCCATGACATCGATGTGCAGCCAGTCCGCCCCCGGAACCAGGGCGATGCTGCCCCGGATATCGGCGAAATCGGCGGCGAGGATGGACGGGGCGATCACGGGGGTTCGGCGTGTGGAACTCATGGCCGTGATTCTAGCCGTTCGGTCCCGCCACAGGTCGCCGCCCTGGGTCACTGCCGCCGCAGCACGGCGAAGAACATCGCGTCCGTGCCGTGACGGTGCGGCCACAACTGCACGAACGGGCCGTCGTTACCGGTGAGGTCCGGGAACAGCGCCGCGGCGTCCTCGATGACCGCGCCGGTCTCCTCCGCCACCGCACGCACCACCTCCGTGGTCTCCGCCGGGTGCGGTGAACAGGTCGAGTAGACCGTGACACCGCCAGGTGCCGTCGCCGCCAGCGCCGAACGCAGCAGGTCCCGCTGCAGGGACACCAGCGGCGGGACATCGTCGGACTTCTTGCGCCACCGGGCCTCCGGCCGCCGACGCAGTGCCCCCAGCCCCGTGCAGGGGGCGTCCACGAGCACACGGTCGAAACCGGGCCGCTCACCCGAGGGCACCTCCAGTCCGGGGATCCCGGCCAGCTCGCGACCGTCTCCCACGTGCACGTCCACCGGCAGCCCACGGGTGGCCTTCCGGACGAGCTCGGCACGGTGCTCCGCCGGTTCCACCGCATCCACCCGGGCACCGTCGCCCATGGCCCAGGAAGCCAGGAAGGCGGTCTTGCCGCCCGGTCCCGAACACAGGTCGAGCCACCGGCCCCGGTCACCGTCCACCCGGGCCCGGAGCATCGCCAGGGCGATGAGCTGACTGCCCTCGTCCTGCACCGACGCCAGCCCCTCCTGGACCGGTTGCAGTGTTCCGGGGTCACCTTCGGACAGGTACACCGCATACGGCGACCAGCGACCCTCCTCCCCGCCGGTGACCAGCGCAAGCTCCTCCGCGGAGATCTGCCCGGGCCGGGCAGCCAGGTGGACCAGCGGCCGCTGGTCGTCGGCGTCCAACGCCGCCTCCAGCTCCGCCGCCGGAGAATCCGGGCTGCCGCCGAGTGCCACGTTGAAGACCTCGGCGATCCACCGAGGGTGGGCGTGCCGGAGCGCCAGCGCCGCCAACGGCTCCATCCCGTCGGTCACCGTGTCCAGCCACTGCTGCGGCGTTGAGCGGGTGATCCGGCGCAGCACCCCGTTGGTGAAACCGGCGGCCTTCTCCTCTCCGTTGGCCTTGACCAGCTCCACCGTGGTGTTCACCGCGGCATGGTCGTCGACCCGGGTCCGCAGGATCTGGTAGGCGCCCAGTCGCAGCGCGTCCAGCACCGTCTCGTCGATCCTGCCCACCGGACGGCCGGACGCCTCGGCGATCACCGCGTCCAGCAACCCCTGGGCACGCAGTGTGCCGTAGGTGAGCTCCGTGGCGAAGGCGGCGTCGCGGCCCGTCAACCCCGCGGACTTCAGTGCACCCGGCAACACCAGGTTGGCGTAGGCGTCCTGCGAGCTGACCTGGCGCAACACACCGAAGATGACGTCGCGCACCCGGTCGCCGGACCCCCGGGCCGAACGCTTCTCCTCGTACTCCCTACGGTGCGACTCGCTTCGCCGCCGGTAGCCGGCGGTGTCCTTCTGCCCCGGGCGCCCCTTGGCGGGCTCCCCCGACGTCGACCGTGCGCGGAAACCCGCCATCAGGACTCTCCCTCTGCTGTGCTGTCGAATACCACCGTACGCCCGTCGCCGAACAGGTCAGGCCGGCCGCGGGCCCAGTCGGCGGCGGCCATCATCTTCTTGCCCGGCGGCTGGATACGGGTGACCTCCAGGACGTCGTCACCGGTGCCGACGAACACCGCCTCCTTTGTGGCCTGCACCTGCCCGGGGCCGAGCTGACCGATCGCCGGGGCCTCCCCGTCACCGGTGAAGCGCAGCAGCCCCAACTTGTACCGCTCCCCCTCGAGCACCGTCCACGGCCCCGGAGCCGGGGTGTGCGCCCGCGCCGTGCGCTGGACCACCGCCGCCGGTGCACGCCAGTCGACCCGGGCGTCGGCACTGCCGATCTTCGGAGCGTAGGTGGAACCGTCGTCGGACTGCGGTTCCGGCACCACCGCGCCGGACTGCAGGCCTGACAGGGTCTCAGCCAGCAGCACCCGTCCCGAGAAGGTCAGTCGGGTCAGCAGGTCGTCAGCGGTGTCCTCGGTGCCCACCGGTTCGGTGACCTCCCCGGTGACCGGGCCGGCGTCCAGCTCCGGGACGATGCGGAACGTCGTCGCCCCCGTCGTCTCGTCCCCCGCGGCGATCGCCGCCTGCACCGGTGCAGCGCCACGCCACCGGGGCAAGAGCGAGAAGTGCAGGTTGATCCACCCGTGGGTGAATATGTCCAGCACATCCTCCGGGAGGATCTGGCCGTAGGCCACCACGGCCGCCGCCTCGACGCCGTCACGGGCGTACCCCCGCAGGATGTCGCGGACCTCGGCGGCTTCCTCGTGCCCGGGCTTCAGCGAGGCGAACTTGTGCACCGGGACCCCGTGCGCCGCGGCGACCTCCGCGACATTCGAGGGGTGCAGGCTACGGCCGCGGCCCCGTCGCGCGTCAGGCTGTGTCAGCACGGCGACGACCTCGTGCTCGGACTCGGTGAGCAGGTACTCCAGGGTCACGGCCGCTGGTTCCGGGGTGCCGGCGAACAGGATCCTCATCGGTTGAACCACTCACTCGCCCGGATGTCCGCCATCACCGCACGCCGGTCGGCTGGCTCCATGCGCTGGAAGAACATTACCCCGTCCAGGTGATCGGTCTCATGCTGCACGCACCGTGCCATCAGGCCGGTGACCTCACGGTCCACCGGCGCGCCGTCCAACGTGAGCCCGGAGACCCGCACCCGCTCGTGCCGGGTCACCTGCCCACCGGTCTCCGGGACCGAGAGACAGCCCTCCCGTCCGGTCTGCACCCCCTCACCGACCGGCTCCCAGACCGGGTCGATGAGGTGCCCCCGGTCGCCGTCGCAGTCGTAGACGAAGACCCGGCGGGTCACACCGACCTGGTTGGCGGCCAGGCCGACGCCCCCGGCGGAATCCATGGTCTCCAGCATGTCGTCGATGAGGGTGAACAGTGCGTCGTCACCGGTGGGGTCTCCCACCGGGTCGGCGACCGTGCGCAACACGGGGTCGCCGAACAGACGGATATCGAGAACGGTCATGGGGCCACAGTCTACCGGCGCACGCCGGAGGGCCGGGGACGGGTGCCGGGAAGGGAGGCAGTCCCAGCTAACCCACCCGCACCGGGTCGACCACGATCCGCAGCGGATCGGTCTGCCGGCGGGTGGCCCGCAGGGACTGGGCCGCCCGCAGCGACGCCCCCAGGGCCTCCACGGTGTCGCCGGGGGCTTCCGACGGGACCGGCACGCGGATGATCAGCCTCCGGGCCCGGTCCGCCTCCCGCTCACCCAGTCCGGCGGGCAGACGCACCCCCGGGGGCAGTTCCACCGGCCCCAGACGCTCCACGGCACCGAGCTGTCCCGGTGGGGTCCAGGCGTCCTCGAACTGCTCCAGGGACGTGGACGTTCCGTCCACCGCGACGAGGGTGACCGCCGGCGGGAAGCCGGCCTCCCGGCGTCCCTGCAGCTCGCGGGCCGCCGCACCCTCAGGGTCCCACCGGATCAGCGCCTGCACCGTGGGGTCGTCCGGAGCCACGGCGACGACGACCTCCCCGCCACGCTCGCGCGGCACCGCCAGACAGGACGCCTCCATCCACTGCCTCAGCGCGTTCTCGACGGCCCGCAGGTCCTCGCGGCCCAACGTCAGCCAGGTGTCGAGCACGACCACCGCGCCGTAACCGCCACCGTCGTCGACGACCGGTTCCGACCCCGGGGTGGCCACCACCAGCCCCGGCTGGTCGGGGACCTCCGTGCGCATCTGCCCGCCACCGGAGACCACCACCGGCACCCCGGTGAAGGCACGGCCCAGTTCCTCGGCGGTCCGTTCCTGGCCGACCACCGACATGCGCAGGGTGTGACCACCGCAGTGGCCGCAGGTGAAGTGCCCCTCAAGTGCGCCGCACCACCTGCACCGGGGAGAAGATCCCGCGGCATCTGCGGAACTACCGCCCGGCAGTTCCAGCGGACCGTTGCACCGTCGGCACCGGGCCGGTGTGCGGCAGGTCGAGCACGCCACCGCGGGGGCGTAACCACGACGCGGCACCTGCACCAGGCAGGGCATACCGGCGTCCAGGCTCCGGCGCATCGCCTTGATCGCCGCCGAGGGCAGCCGGGCGTGACCGGCGTGCGCGTCGTGGATGTCGTCGAGGGCGTGGATCCACGGCATGCGCTGCCGGAGGGTCTCCGCGTCCGGGCGCAACGTCGGGGTGAACCCCTCCTCCACCCACTGCTGGACCTCCGCCGAGCGGTGTGCACCACCGACAAGCAGCGCGGTGGACTCCAGTTCGGAACGCAGGCGCAGAACCTCCCGCGCGTGCAGGTAGGGCGCCCTCGGGTCCACCAGACTGTCGTCGGCCTCACCCAGCAGCACGATCAGGCGCAGGTCCTTCACCGGAGCACTGGCCGCCGACCGCGTCCCGACCACCACCCGTCCCTGACCGGCGAGGACCGACAGGTAGTGCCGGTAACGTGCCGCGGGGCCGACCTTCGCGGTGAGTTCGGTGATCTGGGCCGCCGACAGGTACACCCGTAGTGCGGTGACCAGCCGGTCGACGTCGCGCTGGTCCGGCGCGACCACCAGGACCCCGCCGCCGGACCAGGCCACCGAGGAGACGGCCTCGGCCACCCGGGCCGCCCAGTCCTCCCCCGGTGTCCACAACCAGGAGGCCCGGGCGGCACGCCCCCCGTGGACGGCGCGCAGGAAACTGTCGGCGTGACGGTAGCCCGCCCAACCTGTCGCCGCGGCCTCACGCGGGGCGGACACCAGATCCTCACGTGCCACCAGGGAACCGTACAGCTCCTCCCAGTCTGCACCGCCGCCGAAGAGGCCGTCCTTCTCCGCGGAGGCGTGCCTCGCGGGCACCAGGGCACGGATCACGTCCGAACGGGTGCCGGCGTAGCGGTCCGCGAGATGGTTCACCAGCGCCCACAGGTGCGGCGGGACGAGCTGTACCGGACTGATCACCCTGTTCAACGGTGCCAGGGTGCCGACATGGTCGGTGGTGCGCCGGCGCTCCACCAGAAGGGCGTCCACCAGGCGTCCGGCGAACCTCACCCGTACCTTCACCCCGGGGCGGGCCTCGTCGGCGAGTTTCGCCGGGACGGCGTAGTCGAAGAGCCGGTCCAGGTGCGGCATGCCCAGCAGCGGCAGCACCCGGGCGACCGGGTCGCTCACCCCGGTCGGCTCAGCCACCCCGGGTGCGGTCCCGGCGGCGGGGGCGTCAGACGTCTCGGCCACCGCGTGGGCCTACTGTGCGACGTTCGCCGCGATGATCTCCTCGACCGCCGCGGTCAGGGCCCCGGCACGGTCGGTGTTCTCCCACGGCAGGTCGATGTCGGTCCGGCCGAAGTGACCGTAGGCGGCGGTCTGCGCGTAGATCGGGCGCAGCAGGTCCAGGTCCCGGATGATCGCCCCGGGGCGCAGGTCGAAGACCTCACTGACGGCCTGCTGGATCTGCTCGTCGCTGAGGCCGTGCTGTGCGGTGCCGAAGGTCTCCACGTACAGGCCGACCGGGCGGGCCCGGCCGATGGCGTAGGCCACCTGCACCTCGGCCCGGTGAGCCAGGCCGGCGGCGACGATGTTCTTCGCCACCCACCGCATGGCGTACGCCGCGGAGCGGTCCACCTTGCTCGGGTCCTTGCCGGAGAACGCGCCGCCGCCGTGCCGGGCCATACCGCCGTAGGTGTCGACGATGATCTTGCGGCCGGTGAGGCCCGCGTCACCCATCGGTCCGCCGAGGATGAAGGACCCGGACGGGTTGATCAGCAGGGTCAGCTCGCCGGTGACGAAGTCCTGCAGGCCGGCGTCCTCGATGACCCAGTCGACCACGTGGGTGCGCAGCTGCTCGGTGAGCTCCGCCTGGCTGATCTCCTCGTCGTGCTGGGTGGAGATGACCACGGTGTCCAGGTGGGACGGGCGGCCCTCGGCGTCGTAGGCGAAGGTGACCTGGGTCTTGCCGTCCGGACGCAGGTGGTTGACGATCCCCTCCTTGCGCACCTGGGTCAGCCGGCGCGACAGCCGGTGTGCCGTGGCGATCGGCAGGGGCATCAGCTCCGGGGTCTCGTCGGTGGCGTAACCGAACATCAGGCCCTGGTCGCCGGCGCCGGACTGGTCGACGTCCTCGTACTTGTCGTCGGCGGCGCCGCTGCGGATCTCGTGGGAGGTGTCCACGCCGTCACCGATCTCCTGCGACTGCTCACCGATGGCGATGTTGACGCCGCAGGTGCGGCCGTCGAAGCCCACCGAGGAGGAGGTGAAGCCGATGCTCAGCAGGGTCTCGCGGACAAGCTTGGGGATCTCGACGTAGGCGTCGGTACGGACCTCGCCGGCCACGTGCACCTGACCGGTGGTGACCAGGGTCTCCACGGCGACGTGGGAGTGCGGGTCCCTGGTCAGCAGTGCGTCGAGGATTGTGTCGGAGATGGCGTCGCAGATCTTGTCGGGGTGGCCCTCGGTCACGGACTCACTGGTGAAGAGGCGGGGGCTTGCATTGGACGAAGTGGTCACTGGCCTGAACTTCCTGACTTCCTGTCGTGATGTGTCTTGTGATTCCTGAGCGTGGGGCGTGCCCGAACGTCACCATCCTAGACCAAGCAGTCTGTAAGGTGGTGGCGCAGGGCCGCGGGGGACGTCCCCGTCGTCTCGTGCCGTGCGGCGACGTACGGTGCCGTACGGCGTCCTCCGGAGGTCAGCCGGGCAGAAGCTCCTCGAGTGCGTCGACGATGTACGAGGCGACGATCAGCTTCGACGCGTCCGGGACCTCGGTGACCTCCTCGGCACCCGGACGGTCCCCCGGGGTGAGGATCCAGCCCCTGCTGTCGTCCTGACCGAAGACGACCCCGTCGCCGACCGCGTTGCACATCAGCAGGTCGCAGCCCTTACGCTCCAGCTTTGCCCGGGCGTGGTCCAACGGCGAGTGACGGTCGTCCCCGGTCTCCGCGGCGAAACCGGCGATCACCAGGTCCTCCGGCAGCCCGCCGCCGCGGCGACGTTCCACCAGACCCTGGAGGATGTCCGGGTTCTCCGTGAGTGCCAGGGTCGACAGGTCGTCGTCCCCGCCCTTCTTCAACTTCGCGTCAGCGGCGCTGGCCGGCCGGAAGTCCGCCACCGCGGCGGCCATGACCACCGCGTCCACCCCGCCGGCGAGCTCCCCGACCACCGCCTCGAGTTCACGGGCGCTGCGCACGCGCGTCACCCGGGCACCCGAGGGCACAGGCAGGTCGTCGGTCACCCCGGCGACCAGCTCCACCTGGGCGCCACGCTGCACGGCGACGTCGGCCAGGGCGAAACCCTGGCGTCCGGAGGAGGCGTTGCCGAGGTAGCGCACCGGGTCGAGGGCCTCATGGGTTCCGCCGGCGGTCACCAGGACCCGCCGGCCCGCCAGCGACTGGCGGAACACGCCGAAGCGCTCCCGGGCCGCCGTCGCCAGCGCGCCGATGTGCTCCGGCTCGGGCAGACGCCCGGGACCGGAGTCCGTGCCGGTGAGCCGGCCGTGGGCGGGTTCCAGCACCGTGACGCCGCGACGCCGCAGCGTGGCCACGTTCTCCCGGGTGGCCGGGTTCTGCCACATCTCCGTGTGCATCGCCGGGGCCAGAACCACCGGACAGGTGGCGACGAGGACGCTGGCCGTCAGCAGGTCGTCCGCGCGGCCGTGCGCCAGCCGGGCCAGAAGGTCCGCGGTCGCCGGGGCGACGACGACGAGGTCGGCGTCCTGTCCGAGCCGGACATGGCGGACCTCATCCACCCCGTCGAAGACGGTCGTCGACACAGGGTTCCCCGACAGCGCCTCGAACGTCGCGGCACCGACGAAACGCAGGGCCGACTCCGTCGGGATGACATGCACGTCGTGCCCGGCCTCGGTGAAGTGGCGCACCAGGGCGCCGGACTTGTACGCGGCGATGCCGCCACCGACGCCCACGAGCACGTTCAGTTTGTTTTCGCTCACGGGAACCCAGCCTAGCCCACCGCCCTACGTCGTCGCGGAGCGGGAACGGGTCAGGCCCGCCACCGACGACTCCTCCCCCTGTGACAGGGGCGGGGACGTCCGTGACGGGCCCGGCACGGGGTGGGGCGGTCAGCCTTCGGTGTGCTCCAGCAGATCGCCCTCGATCTCACGGAGGGCCACCGACAGCGGCTTCTCGTGGGCTTCCGGGGTGACCAGCGGGCCGACGAACTCGAACACGCCGTCACCGACGGTCTGGAAGTAGTTGTTGATCTGACGCGCCCGCTTGGCCGCGAAGATCACCAGGGCGTACTTCGAGGACACCTTGGTCAGCAGATCATCGATCGGCGGGTTCGTGATGCCGACCGCCGGGTCGAAGACGGTTGAGTTGTCGTTGGTTTCCACTCCACACCTTTGTTTCTCGAATAGTCTTACTGTGCGCGTCCGGTCAGCAGAGCGCTGATCTCGGCGACGGCTTCGGTCACGTCCCGGTTGACGACGACCCGGTCGAACTCGTCCTTGGAGGCGAGCTCCTCACGGGCGGTCTCGAGCCGACGGCGGATGACGTCCTCACTCTCGGTACCGCGCCCGGTGAGCCGTTCCACCAGGTCCTCCCAGGTGGGAGGTGCCAGGAACACCGTGAGCGCCTCGGGCATCATCCGCTTGATGTTACGCGCCCCGGCGAGGTCGACCTCGACGAGGACCGGACGGCCCGAACGAAGAGCCTCGGTGACCGGCTGCCGGGGAGTGCCCGACAACTGCAGTCCGCCGTGGATCTCCGCCCACTCGAGCATGAGACCACGGTCCACCTCCTCCCGGAAACGCTCCCGGGTGACGTAGTGGTAGTCCCTCCCGTCGACCTCACCGGGACGGGGGTCCCGGGTGGTCCACGAGACGCTGAAGAACAGGTCAGGCACCGTTGCCTTCAACTGTGCGACGACCGTGGACTTCCCGACCGCCGACGGTCCCGCCAGGACGACCAGGTGCGGTCCGGACACGTCCGTGCCCTGCGCTTCGGCCTGCACTTGCGGGGTCAAGGCTCCTAGACCTCGAAACCGAAGCGCTCCAGCAGGGCGCGACGCTGACGGTCACCGAGACCGCGGAGGCGACGGGTGGGGGCGATCTCCAGCTCGGTCATGATCTCCTGGGCCTTGACCTTGCCGACCTTGGGCATGGCCTCGAGAAGGGCGGACACCTTCATCTTGCCGATGATGGGGTCTTCCTCGGCGTCAGCAAGGACCTGCTTGAGGTCGGTGCCTCCACGCTTGAGCTTCTCCTTGAGCTCGGCACGGGCCTTGCGGGCCTCGGCGGCCTTCTTCAGGGCTTCTGCACGCTGCTCCGGGGTCAACTGGGGAAGGGCCACGGGTTCCTCCGTCTTGTTCTGTGGTTCGATGTCACTTGCTTTGGGGTACTTCGGTGTTTCAGCCGGTCGGAACTGCGCCCGACCGTCAGCCTCGACGAATCCTAGCGATGCGCTGTGCCGGATGGCAACAGCCCCACACGGAAAGTACGCGCCTGGTGTCTGTTCGACGTCCGGCGCCGCCCCCCACGTTGACACGGGAGAAGCGTCGCAGGTCGCGACCATGAAACAACGCGCCAAGTGTAGCACTACGACCGGGGGATGTTGAACAAACCCCCAGTTCGCGTTCCGTGGGGCGGTGCCGGACGGGCCGGTCAGACCTGCGGGAACGCCGCCGCGGCCTCCACCACGGCCCGACGCAGATCCCCAACATCCGGGCCCGCGGAGAGCACGGACCGCGAGATGTTGGGGCTGGCCCACTTCTCGGCGGCACCGGCGATCCGGCGGATGTCCTCCACCGCCCCGCCCTGGGCACCGACCCCCGGCATCAGGACGACACCGCCGATGTCGTCCAGCTCCGGCGGGTCGGTGACGGTCGCACCGACGACCACGCCGACGTTGCCGCCACCGTGGTGCGGGGCGTTGTGCCCGGCGGCCCAGTCGACGACGCTCTGCGCCACGCTGCGGCCCCCGGGGGTGGCCAGGGTCTGGAACTGGGGCCCCTCGGGGTTGGAGGTCGCGGAGAGCACGACCACCCCCCTGCCGGAGGCCTCGCCGGCCTCCAGGGCAGGGGCCAGCGAGTCCAGCCCGAGGTACGGGGACACGGTGACCGCGTCCGCGCACAGCGGGGAGTCGTCGGACAACCACGCCCGGGCGTAGCCGGCCATGGTGGAGCCGATGTCGCCACGTTTGGCGTCGGCGATGACCAGGGTTCCGGCGCGGCGCAGTTCCGCCAGGGCCCGTTCCAGTACGGCGAGACCCGCGGAGCCGAACGCCTCGTAGAAGGCCACCTGGGGCTTGACCACGCAGGCGGTGTCGGCGAACGCCTCCACGCAGAGCCGGGAGAACGTCTCGAGGCCCGCCACGTCGACACCCAGGCCCCAGGACTCCAGGATGCCCGCGTGGGGGTCCATCCCCACACAGAGCCGCCCCAGGTCCCGTGACCGGGCGAGATAGCGCTCGCCGAAGGTGCCGTCAGAAGTTGTCATGCTCGACGTCCTGGATGGCACGGACCACGGTGGTGGACCCCTTCAGCGCCTCGATGCCCTGCACGGCGGCGACCGCCCCCTGCACCGTGGTGACGCAGGAGACGCCCTGGCGCACAGCGGCGGCCCGGATGTCGTAGCCGTCGCCACGGGCAGCGGCGGTGCTCGCCGGGGTGTTCAGGATGAAGTCGATCGAACCCTCGTCGATGAGGTCCACGATCGAGCGCTTGCCCGACGCGGCGGCACCTGACTCGATGTCGGTCTGCTTCGCCACGACCTCGCACTCCAGACCGTTGCGCCGCAGCATCGCCGCGGTGCCTTCGGTGGCGACCAGGTCGAAGCCCAGGGAGGCCAGACGCTGGATCGGCAGGATCATGGTCCGCTTGTCGCGGTTGGCCACCGAGACGAACACCCGTCCGCTGGTCGGCAGGGAGCCGGTCGCGGCCTCCTGGGACTTGGCGAAGGCGGTGCCGAAGTCGGAGTCCAGGCCCATGACCTCACCGGTGGACTTCATCTCCGGGCTGAGCAGGCTGTCGAGCATCTCGCCCTCCGGGCTGCGGAAACGGTTGAAGGGCATGACCGCCTCCTTCACCGCGATCGGGTGGCCCAGCGGCAGTGAACCGCCGTCCCGGTCCCCGGGGATCAGGCCCTCGGCGACGAGCTCCCGGATCGGGGTGCCGGTCATGATCCGCGAGGCGGCCTTGGCCAGCGGCACACCGGTGGCCTTCGAGACGAAGGGCACGGTGCGAGACGCCCGCGGGTTGGCCTCGATGACGTAGAGGATGTCGTCCTTCAGGGCGAACTGGATGTTCATCAGCCCCTTCACCCCGATGCCGTGGGCCAGGGCGGCGGTGGAGCGACGGACGTTGTCGATGTCGCTCTCGCCCAACGTCATCGGCGGCAGGGCGCAGGCGGAGTCACCGGAGTGGATGCCGGCCTCCTCGATGTGCTCCATCACGCCGGCGAGGTAGACCTCCTCGCCGTCGCAGAGGGCGTCGACGTCGATCTCGATGGCGTTGTCCAGGAACCGGTCCACCAGGACCGGGTGGTCCGAGGTGATCTCGGTGGCCCTGTTGATGTAGTCCTCCAGGGAGCTCTCGTCGTAGACGATCTCCATGCCACGGCCACCCAGCACGTAGGACGGACGGACCAGCACCGGGTAGCCGATGCGGGAGGCCACGTCGCGTGCCTCGGCGAAGCTGGTGGCGGTGCCGAAGGCCGGGGCCGGCAGGTCGGCCTTCTCCAGGACGGTGCCGAACTCGCCGCGGTCCTCGGCCAGGTTGATGGCTTCGGAGGTCGTTCCGATGACGGGGACGCCGGCGTCGGTGAGGCGCTGCGCCAGGCCCAGCGGGGTCTGGCCGCCGAGCTGGACGATCACACCGGCCACGGTGCCGGACTGCGTCTCCGCGTGGTACACCTCCATGACGTCCTCGAAGGTCAGCGGCTCGAAGTACAGGCGGTCGGCGGTGTCGTAGTCGGTGGAGACGGTCTCCGGGTTGCAGTTGACCATCACGGTCTCGTAGCCGACCCGGGACAGTTCCAGTGCGGCGTGCACACAGGAGTAGTCGAACTCGATGCCCTGGCCGATCCGGTTCGGGCCGGACCCCAGGATGATGATCTTCTCGCGGTCGCGCTGTTCGGCGACCTCGGACTCGGCCTCCGGGTCGAGCTCGTAGGCCGAGTAGTGGTACGGGGTCTGTGCCTCGAACTCCGCGGCGCAGGTGTCCACGGTCTTGAACACCGGACGGATGCCCAGCGACCAGCGCAGCGAGCGTACACCGTCCTCACCTGCCAGCTCCGGACGCAGCGCGGCGATCTGGGCGTCGGACAGGCCCATGTACTTCGCCTCACGCAGCAGTTCCTCGGACAGCACCGGGGCGCTCTCGAGCTCCGCGCGGAAGTCGACGAGGGCCTTGAGCTCGTGCAGGAACCAGGGGTCCACCCCCACCGAGGCACGGTGGACCTGGTCCACGGTCGCGCCCAGTCGCAGGGCGAGCTCCATGTCGTAGATCCGGCCCTCGGTGGGACGGCCCAGGTCGTCGAGCACGGCCGCGAGGTCGGTGGCCCGCTCGCCGGCGAAGTACTCGTCGCTGGTGGTCCAGAAGCCGGCCGGCCTGGTCTCCAGGGAGCGCAGCACCTTGTTCAGCGCGGCGATGTAGTTGCGGCCCACGGACATGGCCTCGCCCACCGCCTTCATGGTGGTGGTCAGGGTGTCGTCGGCGCCGGGGAACTTCTCGAAGGCGAACCGCGGTGCCTTGACGATCACGTAGTCCAGGGTGGGCTCGAAGGCGGCCGGGGTCACCTGGGTGATGTCGTTCCGCAGCTCGTCGAGGGTGTAGCCGATGGCCAGCAGGGCGGCGATCTTGGCGATCGGGAAGCCGGTGGCCTTGGAGGCCAGGGCCGAGGAGCGTGAGACGCGAGGGTTCATCTCGATGGTGATCAGACGGCCGTCCTCGGGGTTGACGGCGAACTGGATGTTGCAGCCGCCGGTGTCGACACCCACGGCGCGCAGGATCGCGATGCCCTGGTCACGCATGATCTGGTACTCGCGGTCGGTGAGCGTCATCGACGGTGCGACGGTCATCGAGTCACCCGTGTGGACGCCGAGGGCGTCGACGTTCTCGATGGAGCAGATCACCACGGCGTTGTCGTCGCCGTCTCGCATGAGCTCGAGCTCGTACTCCTTCCAGCCGAGGATGGACTCCTCGATGAGCACGTTGGCCTCCGGGGAGGCGGCGAGTCCGCCACCGGCGATGCGGTCGAGGTCCTCGTAGGTGAACGCCAGGCCGGAGCCCAGTCCGCCCATGGTGAAGGAGGGGCGCACCACGACGGGCAGGCCCAGCTCGGCGACGGTGTCGTGGACCTCGTCCATGTTGTGGCAGACCCGGGAACGGGCCGATTCCCCACCGATGGAGGCGACGATGTCCTTGAACTTCTGGCGGTCCTCGCCACGTTCGATGGCGTCGATGTCGGCACCGATGAGCTCGACGTCGTACTTGTCGAGGATGCCGGCGCGGTCCAGCTGGATGGCGGCGTTCAGCGCGGTCTGCCCGCCGAGGGTGGCGAGCACGGCGTCGACCGGGTGACCGGCCTCCTTCTCCGCGGCGAAGATCTTCTCGATGTACTCGGGCTGGATCGGTTCGATGTAGGTGTGGTCGGCGAACTCCGGGTCGGTCATGATGGTGGCCGGGTTGGAGTTGATCAGCGAGACCCGCAGGCCTTCCGCCTTCAGGGCGCGGCAGGCCTGGGTCCCGGAGTAGTCGAACTCACAGGCCTGGCCGATGACGATCGGGCCGGAGCCGATGACGAGGACGTGGTTGATGTCGGTGCGCTTCGGCATTTAGTTGTTCCCTTCCATCAGTTCGATGAACTGGTCGAACAGCGGATTGGCGTCATGAGGACCGGCGGCGGCCTCGGGGTGGTACTGGACGGAGAAGGCGAGGCCGTTGTCGAGGGCGACTCCCTCGACACAGTCGTCGTTGAGGCAGGTGTGGGTGACCTGGGCGGTGCCGAAGTCGGTGTCGAACGGCTCGCCGGCGCGGCCGCTGAGGGCGAAGCCGTGGTTCTGCGAGGTGATGTCGATCTTCCCGGTGAGGTGGTTGAGCACCGGCACGTTGATGCCGCGGTGGCCGAACTTCAGCTTGTAGGTGTCCATGCCCAGGGCGCGGCCCAGGATCTGGTTGCCGAAGCAGATGCCGAAGAGCGGGATCTTCTTCGCCAGCACGGTGCGGACCTGCTCGACCATCACGTCGGCGGTGGCGGGGTCGCCGGGCCCGTTGGAGATGAACACGCCGTCCGGCGCGTACTGCTCGATGAGCGGCTCGACCGGGGTGTTGGCGGGCACGACCACGGTGCGCACACCACGGGCGACGAAGTTGCGCGGGGTGTTGGTCTTGATGCCCATGTCGTAGGCCAGGACGGTGAAGCGCGCCTTGTCGGCGCCGCCCTCGGGCTCCAGCACGTAGGTCTCGTCGGTGGAGACCTCGGTGGCCAGGTCGGCACCGGCCATCGACTGCTGTGCGTTGACCTCGTCGACGAGCTCCGCGACCGGGCGGTCGGCGGCCTCGCCGCTGAAGACACCCGCGGCGACGGACCCCTTGTCGCGCAGGTGCCGCACGATGGCACGGGTGTCGACACCCTGGATGCCGATGACACCCTGGGCCTCCATCTCCTCCGGGAGGCTACGTGCGGCCCTCCAGTTGGACACGGTGCGCGACAGGTCGCGGATGACCAGCCCGGCGACCCAGATGCGGTCGCCGTGGGATTCGCCGTCCTCGTCGTTCCAGCCGGTGTTTCCGATCTGCGGTGCCGTGGCGACCACGATCTGCCGGTGGTAGGACGGGTCGGTCATCGTCTCCTGGTAGCCGGTCATGCCCGTGGTGAACACGGCCTCACCGAGGGTGGTGCCGGTGGCGCCGAAGGCCCGGCCACGGAACACCCGTCCGTCGCCGAGCACCAGCAGCGCGGGGGTGCGGGAGGAAGTCACAGCAGTACTCTTCTCTGTCGTCTCAGTCGTGGTAACGGTCATTTGTCGTTCACCTGGCCGTCGCGGCAGGTGACCTTCCCCCGCAGCAGCGTGGTGGTCACCTTCACGGGCAGGTCCATCCCCTCGTAGGGGGTGTTGGAGGATTTCGAGGCCATGTCGTCGCCGTGGGCGGTCCACCGCCGTCGCGGGTCGACCACGCACAGGTTCGCCGGCTCACCGACGGCCACCGGACGGCCGTGGCCGGGCAGGCGGAGAATCTCGGCGGGACGTTCCGACATCACCCGTGCCACGAACCGCCAGTCCTGGCGCTCCTGGTCCTCCGGCGGGTCGGTGACGAACAGCTGGGCGATGATCGCCAGCGAGGTCTCCAGGCCGAGCATCCCGGGGCGGGCCCGGTCGAACTCGCAGCACTTCTCCTCGGAACCGTGGGGGGCGTGGTCGGTCGCCACGCAGTCCACGGTCCCGTCGACCAGGGCACGGCGCAGGGCGAGGGTGTCGCGCGTCTCACGCAGCGGCGGGTTCACCCGGTAGTGCCCGTCGTAGGTCTCGAGCTTCTCGTCGGTGAGGATGAGGTGGTGCGGGGTGACCTCG
Organism: Corynebacterium sp.; assembly: GCF_022712195.1. Classification (GTDB taxonomy): domain Bacteria; phylum Actinomycetota; class Actinomycetes; order Mycobacteriales; family Mycobacteriaceae; genus Corynebacterium. Next base: position 97,530 of record NZ_JALAGY010000085.1, read on the forward strand.
GCGGACAGCGGGATGCCGTGCTCGCGGGCCCAGCCCAGCAGTTCCACGGTCCCCTCGGTGGAGGCGTGGCAGATGTGCAGGCGTCCGCCGTAGTCGCGGGCCAGCAGGGCGTCGCGGATCACGATGGACTCCTCGGCCACCCGCGGCCAGCCGCGCAGTCCGAGCCGGGCGGCGGTCTCGCCCTCATGCGCCACCGCGCCCTCGGTGAGGCGGGGTTCCTCGCAGTGCTGGGCGAGCAGCACGTCCAGTCCCCCGGCGTACTCCACGGCCCGGCGCATCAGGCGCGGGTCGTCGACGCACTTGCCGTCGTCGGAGAACATGCGCACCTTCGCGTCCGAGTCGGCCATCATGCCGAACTCGGTGAGCTCACGGCCCTGCAGGCCACGGCTGATGGAACCGACCGGGTGCACGTCACACAGGTTCCTCTGCTGGCCCTTGAGCCAGACCATCTCGGCGATGGCGGGGGTGTCGGTCACCGGGTCGGTGTTGGCCATGGTGAACACCGCGGTGAAACCGCCCCGGGCGGCGGCGGCCGACCCGGTGGCGATGGTCTCGGTGTCCTCGCGGCCGGGTTCACGCATGTGCACGTGCATGTCGACCAGACCCGGCAGGAGTACCTGTCCGTCGAGGTCGAGAACCTCCGCACCGGGGGCGTCGATCGCGCCGGCGGCGGCGATCTCGACGATCACGCCGTCGCGCACCAGGACGTCCTGCGGCTCGCCTTCGCCGTAGGGAAGGACGCCGCGCAGCAGCACCTCACCGTCGGCGGCCGGATGCAGCGCACCGGTGGCCGGGTAGTCGTTCACGTTCTTCTCCTCCGGGATGGGTGTGTTCGTCATCGGTGGTCCCCCGCCTCTCCCCGGGCACCGTCGGTACCGACAAGCAGGGTGAACAGGGCGGCCATGCGCACGTGCACACCCGCGGTGACCTGGTCGAGGACCACGGACTGGGGTGCGTCGGCGACGGCGTCGTTGATCTCCATGCCGCGCAGCATCGGGCCGGGGTGCAGCACCACGGCGTCGTCCTTCAGGGACTCCAGGCGGGCCTCGGACAGGCCGTAACGGGTGGCGTACTCGCGGTGCGACGGGAAGAAGCCGCCATCCATGCGCTCAGCCTGGACCCGCAGCATCATCACCGCGTCGGCACCGGCGATGGCCTCGTCCATGTCGTGGCTGATCCTGACGGTACCGGCGGCCGGGGCCCCGGCGGCGCCGGCGTGCGGGTTGACCCAGTGCTCGATGCCCGGGGCCAGCAGGGTGCGCGGGGCGACGAAGGTGACGTCGGCCCCGAGGGCGGTGAGCAGCAGTGCGTTCGACCGGGCCACCCGCGAGTGCAGGATGTCACCGACGACCACCACGTGGCTCCCGTCGAGGTCGCCGATCCGGTTGCGCAGGGTCACCGCGTCCAGCAGGGCCTGGGTGGGGTGCTCATGGGAGCCGTCGCCGGCGTTGAGCACGCTGATCCCCCCGGGCCCACGACCCACCCAGTCGGCCACCTGGCGTGCCGCACCCGACGAGGGGTGCCGCATGATGATCGCGTCCGCCCCGACGGCCCGCAGGGTCAGGGCGGTGTCCTTGAGGGACTCCCCCTTCTTCACCGAGGACGAGGAGGCGGAGATGTTGATGACGTCCGCGCTCATCCACTTCCCCGCGGTCTCGAAACTCGAACGGGTACGCGTGGAGTTCTCGTAGAACAGGGTGAACACAGTGCGGCCGCGCAGTGTCGGAAGCTTCTTGACCTCACGGTCGCGCAGGGAGTCGGCGAAACGGTCAGCCTCGTCCATCAGCAGGGTGATCTCGGAGGTGTCGAGGTCGGCGATACTCAGCAGGTGCTTCATGCGTGCTCTCCTTCGGGCGCCGTGTCCGCCGGGCGCAGGAGCTCCACGCGGTCGGCGCCGTCGATCTCGGCGAGGGAGACACGGACGTCTTCGCTGGTGGAGGTGGGGATGTTCTTGCCCACGTAGTCGGCCCGGATCGGCAGTTCCCGGTGTCCACGGTCGACCAGGACGGCGAGCTGGACAATGCGGGCACGTCCCACGTCCTGCAGGGCGTCCAGGGCCGCGCGGATGGTCCGACCGGAGTAGAGGACGTCGTCGACGAGGACGACGGTCGCACCGTCAATGCCTTCACGGGGCACACTGGTGGGCTTCAGCGCCCGGTGCGGGGTGGACGTCAGGTCATCCCGGTAGAGGGTGGCGTCCACGGAACCGTGGAAGACGCCGACACCGCTGAACTCCTCGATCCTGGCCGCCAGTCGCGCCGCCAACGGCACGCCCCCCGACGGGATCCCCAGGAGCACGACCCGGTCCGAACCGGGGCTGTCCAGAGCTGTCTTCTCGATGATCTGGTGCGCGATGCGTGCGACAGTACGTCCGACGTCGTCCGCGCCCATGAGGGCGACGGTGGTGCCGTCGGAATGCTGTGTGCTCATCGTGACCTCCTTCCCCGCCTCACTGGACGGATCGTTAAAGGTGGTCGGTGCCGGCCGGTGCCGGCTCCATGTTCCGTGCTGAAGTCTAGCACGGCCTTGACGTCGCGGACGTCGGGGACGTCACTTCTCCCCGGTCTCCCCGGTGCCGTCGGTGTCGTCGCTGACGATCCCGGCGATCAGGGAGTCCGCCTCGGCCCGGTCAGCGTCCTGCGCGGCACGCGACTCGGCGGCCTTGCGCTCCTCCTCGTCACGGGCAGCCGCCTCGTCCGCGAGACGCTTGTCCCTCGCGATACCGTCGAGCACGGCGTTGATGTAGGACGGTGCCTTGTCGTGGGAGTACTCCGCGGCGAGGCCGATGCCCTCCTTGAGAGCCACCCGGGCAGGGACCTCGTCGTTGTAGAGCAGCTCCCAGGCCGACACGCGCAGCACGGCACGGTCCACCGCAGGCAGTCGGTCCAGCCGCCAGGAACTGCTCAGGTGCCCGGCGATGGCCTCGTCGAGCTCGTCGAGTGTGGACGCGACCCCCGGCACGATCCGGGCGGTGTACTCCGGCACCGGCTTGACCTGGTTGGACTCGTCGCGGGCCAGCTCGACACGGTCCTGCACGATCTCGACGGGGTCGATGTCGCGGAACTCCGCCTCGAAGAGGATGTCGACGGCACGCTGGCGGGCCTTGAACCTGGCCCCGTGGCGGCGATAGGACTCGCCGGATTCTTTGTCTGCCATGGGGTTCTAGTTGTTGACGCGGGAGAGGTACTCGCCGGTACGGGTGTCGACCTTGACGACGTTGCCGGTCTCCAGGAACAGGGGAACCTGGATCTCGGCGCCGGTCTCCAGGGTGGCGGGCTTGCTGCCGCCGGTGGAGCGGTCACCCTGCAGACCCGGGTCGGTGTGCTCGATGGCCAGGTCGACGGAGACCGGAAGCTCGGCGAAGAGGATCTCGCCGTCGTGGAAGGACAGCTGCACCCGCATGTTCTCCAGCAGGAAACGACCGGCGTCGCCGAACTTGTCGGCGGAGACCTCGAACTGCTCGAAGTCCTTGTCGTCCATGACGACGTAGTTCTCGCCGTCGTTGTACAGGTAAGTCATGTCGCGACGGTCCACGGTGGCGGTCTCGACCTTGACACCGGCGTTGAACGTCTTGTCGATGGTCTTGCCGGAGACGACGTCCTTGAGCTTGGTCCGGACGAAGGCGGGCCCCTTGCCCGGCTTGACGTGCTGGAACTCGATGATCTGCTGCAGCTTGTTGTCGATCTTCAGCACGAGACCGTTCTTGAAATCCGCGGTTGTCGCCACGTGTTTGCTCCCTGGATGTCTTGGATGGGTGGACAGCCGAACAGTCTAGCAGCCTGCTGTCAGACCACCTGTAACCCGGTGGACGAGGGGTTGACGGACTCGGCGCCGTCCGCGGTGACGATGTAGGTGTTCTCGATCCGCAGCCCCGTACGGCCCGGCAGGTACACGCCCGGTTCAATCGTCAGCGTCATCGACTCCGCCAGGGTCCTGTCTTTCGGGGTGCGCGAGGCGGCGTACGGGGCCTCGTGGACGTCGAGCCCCACCCCGTGACCGGTGGAGTGGACGAAGTACTCGCCGTAGCCCGCCTCGGCGATGATGTCGCGGCAGACCCTGTCCACGTCGAACAGTCCCGCCCCGGGGCGCACCGCCTCCACGCCCGCGCTGAACGACCGGTGGACCAGGTCGTAGAGCTCGGTGGACAGGGCGTCCGGCTCCCCGACGCAGACCGTGCGGGTCTGGTCCGAGGCGTACCCGTCCAGCCACACGCCGAAGTCGACGGTGACCAGGCCCGGGACGATGACGTCGCGGGAGACCCCGGCGTGCGGTTTGGCCGCGTTGACACCCGAGGCCAGGATCGTGTCGAAGCTCAGTCCGTCGGCCCCGGCGGCGCGCAACCGGTACTCCAGGTCCGCGGCTGCCTCGATCTCGGTGATCCCCTCGCGGATCCCCCCGGCCGCGATGAACTCGGCGAAGACGGAGTCGGCCAGGCGGCCCGCCTCACGCAGCGCGTCGAGCTCCGCCGCGTCCTTCACCAGGCGAGCGTCCTCGACGGCGCCGTCGAGGACCGGCGGGTCGCCCAGTTCCCGCGCCGCGGCGACCGGCATGCCCGGTTCCACGGCGAACGGCCCGTCCCCGGCGACCGACTTCAGTTCACCGAGGAGGTCGCGGGTGGTGCGGATGTCCACCCCCGGGGAGCCGGCGGTCTCCTGACGCACCTGGGTGTCGTACCGTCCGTCCGTGGCGAGGGTGACGTTCCCGGCGGTGTCGAGAAGCACCGCGGCGTTCGAGCCGCTGAAGCCCGTCAGATAGCGGACGTTCTTCAGGTCGGTCACCAGAAGATAGTTGTGACCTGCGGTGGAGACGGTGTCGGCGACGGCCTGACGGCGGCGGAGGAAGTCTGTCATGCAGACCAGGTTACGCCCCGGCCCCCGCCTGGTGTGCAAGGTACTCCAGTGCCATGGTGTAGCCCTGTGCGCCGAGGCCGGCGATGACACCGCGGGCGATCGGCGAGAGGTAGCTGTGGTGCCGGAAGGCCTCGCGGGCGTGGATGTTCGACAGGTGGACCTCCACGAAGCCGGGCCCGTCGGCGACCTCGGCGAGTGCGTCACGGAGGGCCACCGAGGTGTGGGTCAGCCCGCCGGGGTTGATGATCACGGCCTCACCCTCGTCGGCGGCGCGGTGTACCCGGTCGATCAGCGTGCCCTCGTGGTTGGACTGCAGGAAGTCGACCTCCACGCCCAGGCGGGTGGCGTCGGCGCGGAGCCCCTCCTCGATGTCGGCGAGGGTGGTCGACCCGTAGATCTCGGGCTGACGACGTCCGAGACGGTTGAGGTTCGGGCCGTTGAGGACGACGATGCGAATGGCGGTGCTCACGGTGGCGGTTCCTTCTCTAGTGGTGGTTTTCAGGGACGGTGTTCCGGTAGGCGGCGGTGAGGTCGTCCGGCGACGGGTCCACCAGCGTCCGGGGAGTGTAGGAGCCGGTGTCGTCACCAACGACGACGACCCGCAGGCTGCCGTCCCTGTTCTTCTTGTCCCGGGCCATGACCTCGGTGAGTTCCTCCAGGGAGGCGTTGCCGTAGCTGGTGGGCAGTCCCACGCTCTGCAAGATGCTCCGGTGCCGGTCGACGGCCTCCCTGCTGAGGAGGCCGGCGGCGTGGGCGAGTTCGGCCTCGAAGACCATGCCCACGGCCACGGCGTGGCCGTGCCGCCACCGGTAGTTCTCGTGCTGCTCGACGGCGTGACCGTAGGTGTGGCCGTAGTTGAGGATCTCGCGCAACGAGGACTCGCGGAGATCCTGCCCGACCACGTCCGCCTTCACGGCGACCGCGGCGCCGATGAGCTCGGGAAGCGTTCCGCGGGGATCGCACGCTGCGGCGGGGTCAGCCTCGTAGAGGTCAAGGATGTGCGGGTCGCGGATGAAGCCCGCCTTGATGATCTCGGCACTGCCGGCGACGATCTCGGCGTGCGGGAGTGTCTCGAGCACGTCGAGGTCGACCAGCACGGCCGAGGGCTCGTGGAAGGCCCCGACGAGATTCTTGCCGGCGGCGGTGTTGATCCCTGTCTTGCCTCCCACGGCGGCGTCGACCATGGCCAGCAGCGTGGTGGGGTACTGCACGACCCGGATCCCACGCATCCAGGTCGCGGCGATGAACCCTGCCAGGTCGGTGGTCGCACCCCCGCCGACCCCGACGACGACGTCCTGCCGGGAGAGGCCGGCGTCGGCGCAGACGTCCCAGCATGCCGCGGCGCCGGTCACCGTCTTGGCGGCTTCGGCGTCCGGTGTCTCGTGGAGCACCGGCTCCACCCCGGCGGCGCGCAGACCTTCGGCGACCCGTGCCGCCAGCGCCGCCAGCGGAGGCTGGTGCAGCACCACGGCCCGGCGGGCGCCGGGTACGCTGTCCGCCACCGAGCCGGTGAGGTCACGGCCGATGACCACGTCGTACGGGTTGTCCGTGGCGACATGCACGGTACGGGCGGGATGCGCGTTCACAGCGGCGCCCCTTCCCCGGACCCCGGCTCGGCGGCGGGTTCCACGTGGACGTCGTGGACACCGATGAGAGCCAGCACCTCCGCCACGGTGTGACGCGGGGTGCGTCCGTCCGCGTCGACGATGTGCGTGGCGACACTGCGGTAGAGCTCCTCGCGCTGGGCGAGGATCTCACGGTAACGCTGAGCGGGGTCCTCCCCCTCCGCCGCGGCGAGAACAGGACGGGTGGCCAGGTGCGCCGTGCGCCGGGTCCCCTCCTCCGCGGAGACCCGCAGGTACACCACAGTGTACTCGGCGAGCAGTCGCCGGGTCGCCGCCGAGAGCACCGCGCCACCACCGAGAGACACGACGCCGTCGGAGTCCAGCGCCCGGGCGACGTAGATCTCCTCGATACGCCGGAACTCCGGCTCCCCGAGGGTGGTGAACAGTTCCCCGCAGGTCATCGCGTTGTCGCGTTCGAGCAGGGTGTCCGAGTCGACGACGTCACAGCGCATCACCTCGCCGAGGGCGTGCCCGACGGTGCTCTTGCCTGCACCCGGTGGTCCGACCAGGACGACCCGTGGCAGCTTCTTCGTGGTCATCTACGCCTCATCCCAGGTCAGTCGCCGGTCCACGTCGTCGACGTAGGCGAGGTAGTTGCGGCGGGTCTCGGCCACGCTGTCTCCCCCGAACTTCTCCAGGACCGCGCGGGCCAGCACCAGGGCGACCATCGACTCGGCGACCACCCCGGCAGCAGGGACCGCACACACATCGGACCGCTGGTGGATCCCGGTCGCCGGGCGGCCGTCGTCCATGTCGACAGTCGCCAGGGCACGGGGCACCGTGGAGATCGGTTTCATGGCGGCACGGACCCGCAACTGCTCGCCGTTGGTCATCCCGCCCTCGAGACCGCCCGCACGGTTGGTCCGCCGGGCCACCCCGGAACCGTTGCCGATCCGGTCGATCTCGTCGTGGGCCTCCGAGCCGCGACGGCGGGCCTCCTCGAAACCGTCCCCGATCTCGACGCCCTTGATCGCCTGTATGCTCATCACCGCCTGCGCCAGCTGACCGTCCAGACGTCCGTCCCAGCTGACGTGCGAGCCGAGACCGACCGGCAGGCCGGAGACCACGACCTCGACGACCCCGCCGAGGGTGTCGCCGGACTTCCGGGCCGCCTCGATCTCACTGATCATCGACTTCTCGTGGGAGTCGCCGTGCACGGTGAAGGCACGTACCGGTGACCCGTCGACGGCGTCGAGGTCCCCCGGTGCCGGAGGCGGGCCGGTGTAGGTCTCCGAGGGGCCGATGGACAGCACGTGACTGACCACCTCCGCGCCGGTGACCTCACGCAGCAGCGTCCGGGCGAAGGTCCCCGCGGCGACCCGGGCGGCGGTCTCCCGGGCGCTGGAGCGCTCCAGGACCGGACGGGCCTCCCCGTGGCCGTACTTGACCATGCCGGAGAAGTCCGCGTGACCGGGTCGCGGACGGGTCAGCCGGGCGCCCCGGCCGGAGTCCATCTCCTTGACCACGTTCTCGTCGGACATGTCCAACGGGTCCGCCGACATGATGGTGGTCCACTTGGGCCACTCGGTGTTGCCGATCATCACGGCGACCGGTGAACCTATCGTCAGGCCGTGGCGCACGCCCCCGAGGAAGGTCACCTCGTCCGCCTCGAACTTCATTCGGGCACCGCGGCCGTAGCCGAGGCGCCGTCTGGCGAGTTGGCGGGACACCTCGGCGCGGGTGACTGGCACCCCGGCGGGAATGTCCTCGACAACGGAAACAAGGGCCTGGCCGTGCGATTCCCCGGCAGTCGTCCATCGAAGCATGCCCCACATTGTCGCACGGTCACCTGTCAGACGTCACCACTGCCCGCCGTTTATGACCCCCGTCACCACCGCCGTGGCCGCGAGCATGCCCGGTCCGTGCGGCACGGAGTCGTTCCGGACACCCGGTATCAGGGCGAACAGCAGGGTGACGACGGAAGCCACCGCCACCGTCCACAGCAGCCCGACCACCCCGCCCGTCGCAGCGGCGACGGCCCCGAGACTCAGGGCGAGCTTCGCGTCGCCACCTCCGGCGCGCAGCCGGTCGGAGAGTCGTCCCGGCAGAACACACATGAGGAACCAGGACACCCCACCGAGAACCGCCCACCCGTGGCCGGTGACCAGCACGACGGCCCACACCACCGGCACCGCCGGCACGGTCAGCAGGTCGGGCAGCCGTCGGTGGCGCAGGTCCTGGACCGTCAGCGCCACCGCCCACGCCAGTACGGCCAGTCC
>NZ_JALAGY010000086.1 GCF_022712195.1 Corynebacterium sp.
GCCCCGCCGGAGCACAGGAAAGGACCGCGGCGCCGCCCCGGTGGCGGCGCGGGTCTAGACTTGGCGGCCGTGCGATACTTCTACGACACCGAGTTCATCGAGGACGGCACCACCATCGACCTGGTGTCGATCGGTGTGGTGGCCGAGGACGGGCGTGAGTTCTACGCGGTCTCGACGGAGTTCCGGGAGCGTAAGGCCGGCGACTGGGTCCGGCGCAACGTGCTGCCGTTGCTGCCGCCGAGGACGGACCCGGTGTGGATGTCCCGTGCGGAGATCCGGTCCCGGCTGTTCTCCTTCCTCGTGCCGGGGCACCGGCAGGGGGACTGGCTCCCGCCGTCCCGTCGTCCGGAGCTGTGGGCGTGGGTGGGCGCCTACGACCATGTGGCGCTGGCGCAGTTGTGGGGCGACATGACCCAGCTTCCCCGGGAGCTTCCCCGGTTCACCCACGAGCTCAAGCAGCTGTGGGAGGAGGCGGGGCGCCCGGACCTGCCTGATCCTCCGGCGCGGGCCCATGACGCACTCGAGGACGCCAGGGCCAATCTGGTGAAGTTCCGCCTGTCAAGATAGGGCAGTTCACCATTCGGGCACGTCGTCTCGTAAGATGACCGGCATGGGTTGGACAATAGACGCACCTCTCGAAGAGCTTCCTGATCTGCCACCGCTGCCCGGCGACCTCGAACGGGTTTTTCAGGACACCATCGCACGCGACGCCAAGCAGCAGCCGTCGTGGGACCAGGGGCATGCCGACCGTGTGCGCAAGATCCTGGAGTCCGTGCCACCGATCGTGGTGGCGCCGGAGATCCGGCGGCTGAAGGCGGAGCTCGCCGACGTCGCCCTGGGAAAGGCGTTCCTGCTGCAGGGCGGCGACTGTGCCGAGACCTTCGAGTCCAACACCGAGCCGCACATCCGCGGCAACATCAAGACGCTGCTCCAGATGGCCGTGGTGCTCACCTACGGCGCCTCCACCCCCGTGGTCAAGATGGCGCGTATCGCCGGTCAGTACTCCAAGCCCCGCTCCGCCGACCGCGACTCCAACGGTCTGCTGAACTACCGCGGTGACCTCGTCAACGGGATCGGCGCCACGGAGGAGGAGCGTCGGCACGACCCGTCACGGATGGTGCGCGCCTACGCGAACTCCGGTGCGGCGATGAACCTGGTGCGTGCCCTGACCAGTTCGGGTACCGCCGACCTCGCCAAGCTCCACGAGTGGAACAGGGAGTTCGTGGCGAACTCCCGTGCCGGCGCCCGTTACGAGGCACTGGCCGGGGAGATCGAGCGCGGGCTGGAGTTCATGAGCGCCTGCGGTGTCTCCGACTCCACCCTGCAGACCGCGAACATCTACTGCTCGCACGAGGCCCTGGTCCGTGACTACGAGCGCGCGATGCTGCGTCTGGCGCACGGGGAGGACGGGGAGGACGTGCTGTACAACCTCTCCGCCCACCAGATCTGGATCGGCGAGCGGACACGTGGCCTCGAGGACTTCCACATCGCCTTCGCCGCGCTGGTCGGCAATCCGGTGGGTGTGAAGATCGGGCCGACGACGACGCCGGAGGAGGCCGTCGCGTACGTCCAGAAGCTCGACCCGCGGAATGAGCCGGGCTCGTTGACCCTGATCACGCGGATGGGTTACGACAAGATCCGCGAGGTCCTGCCTCCCATCGTCGAGGCCGTCGAGGCGACAGGGCACAAGGTCATCTGGCAGTGCGACCCGATGCACGGCAACACCTACACCTCCTCGAACGGCTACAAGACCCGCGACTTCGATCGCATCATCGACGAGGTCCAGGGCTTCTTCGAGGTGCACCGGGCCGTCGGGTCGCACCCGGGTGGCGTGCACATCGAGTTCACCGGTGAGGACGTCACCGAGGTCGTCGGCGGGGCCCAGGACATCACCGACCTGGATCTGCCGTCGCGCTACGCCACGGTGGTGGACCCCCGGCTGAACACCCAGCAGGCGCTCGAGCTGTCCTTCCTGGTGGCCGAGATGCTGCGTAAGTAGCGGCCCCGGCCACTCCTCCCGGTCACAGGGTCCGCAGTGTGACGGTGTCGCCCACGGCGGCACGGGAGGTCGGCCCCGGTGACTGCGTGATCACCAGACCGTCCGGCCGGCCGTCGACGGTGACCTCAAGGCCCTCGTCCTCGAGGGCCTTCGTCGCGTTCTCGACCGACCGCCCGATGACGAAGGGCACCCGGACCATCGTGGACTCCCGCAGCGTCACCGTGGTGGACGTCGACGGGTCGAGGCGTGTCCCTGCGGCAGGTTCCTGGGCGGCGATGTCGCCTCGGGAGACGGAGGTGTCGGACACTCCTTCGCCGGTCCGGGGCGACAGGCCCATGTCGCGGAGTTCGGCGGCGGCGTCCCCGGCGTCCATCCCCTCCAGGTCCGGCACGGTGATCGCGTTGGAGAGGACCAGGGTGACGGAGGAGGATCCGGGGACCTCGCTGCCGGCGTCGACGTCGGTGCCGATGGCGTCGCCGCCGTCGACGTCACGGTCGAATCGGCGTTCGACGTCGCCGACCTCGAGTCCTGCGGCCTCGATGGCGCTGCGTGCCTGGCGTTCGGACATTCCCGCGACATCCGGGACGGTCACCGGGCGTGCCCCCTTGCTGACCTTCACGGTGACCTCGGTGCCGGTGTCGACGGTCTGTCCTGCCCGGGGTGACACCTCGGCGACGACGCCGGAGCGCACGTCATCGGAGTAGACGGGTTCTCCGACGGTCCACGTCAGTGTCCGGTCGGAGAGTTTCGACTGGTAGGCGGCGAGGTTGTCGGCGGGGCCCGGGGTGGGGACGGTGGGGCGTCCCTGAGAGACGAGGACGGAGACGTCGTCGCCCCGGACCGCGCGTTCGCCTGCCCCGGGGTCGGTCCCGGTCACGGTCTCCTCAGGCTGGTCGTCGGAGTAGATCTCGTTGACGACGGCGGTGAACCCCGCGGCCTCGACAGTCGCCCGTGCGCCGTTCACGTCCTGTCCGAGCACCTGGGGGACCTCGCCGTACCGGCCGGAGGTCACCCACCAGGCGGTGACCGCCACCGCGACGACGAGGACGACGAGGATGACGCCCCAGATCAGCGCGGCCGCACCGCCGCGGTTGGTCAACGGGCGGGAGCGTGGAGGTGCCTGTGCCGGTGCCTGAGCCGGCCCCTGCACCGGCCCCTGTTCCGGTGCGGGGCCGGGCTCGTCCTGCGGCGGATACGTCTCCTGGGGGACGAGGCTGGTTTCAGCGGTGTGTGCTGCCGGGAGGTCGTCCCTGGTCGGGGAACTCCCGGCGGCGAACATGCTCGTCGCCATGGCGTCGTCGTCCCAGCTCAGCCGGTCAGAGACGACCGACCCCTCCAGGGCACGGTGGACCGCGCTGGCGGTGGGGGCGGGGACCTGGAAGTCCGGCAGCCGCAGCGACTGCCGGGTGGCCCGGACCGCGGTGAGGAACCCGTCGCCGTCGGGGTAGCGCTCGGCCGGGTCGTGGCGGGTGGCGCGGAGGACGAGGTCGTCGAGCTCAGGCGGGACCCCGGCGATGAAGCCGGACGGGGCGGGCACGTCATTGTCCAGGCGCATCAGTGCTGTCTCCTCGGGTGAGGAGCCGCGGAACGGTGTGCGTCCGGTGAGGAGCTCGAAGAGCAGGATCCCGGCGGCGTAGACGTCGCCCTCCGGTCCGACGTGACCGCCGCGGACCTGTTCGGGGGAGAGGTAGGCTGCGGTGCCGATGACGGGGCCGCCGGAGGTGACGTCGCGGCGGGATGCGCGGACGAGACCGAAGTCGGCGAGTTTGACCTGGTGGTCGTCGCGGATGAGGACGTTGTCCGGTTTCACGTCCCGGTGGACCATGCCCTCCTGGTGTGCCAGGGCGAGGGCCTCGAGCACCGGACCCATCACCGCGAGAGCGGCGTGGGGTGGCATCGGTCCCCGTTCACGCAGGAGTTCACGCAGTGTGCCCCCCGGCACGAGCTCCATGACCAGGAACACGTGGTCCCCGTCGTGGCGGTGGTCGACCCCCTGGTCGAAGACGTTGACCAGACAGGGGTGGTTCAGTCGTGCCACGGCCCTGGCCTCGCGCTCGAACCGGGCCCGGAACGCCGGCTCGCGGGCGAAGCCGGGGTCGAGGACCTTGGCGGCGAGGTCACGGTCCAGTCTGGTGTCCACGCAGTGGTAGACCACGGACATTCCTCCGCGGGCGATGGTCTCGCCGATACGGTACCGGTTGTCCAGGAGGTCACCCGGTTGCAGCTGCGGCTCCATGATGCTCGACCCGCCTCCTTTCATCTACGGCTACCGGGGAAGTATACGGGGCAGTCCAGCGAAGACGGGATGAAGGGATAGGGTGGGTGCCGTGAGTACGAACAACGACAGCGACATCAGCGACATCAGCGACAACCCTGACGCCACCTCCGGAGCCGGCGGCCCCGTGGACGGTGCCCTCCCCGGCCGCCCGCTCCCCTCTGCGGTGGCGGGCCTCCCCGCCGGCGAGCGGGTCCTCAACGTCCCTGAGACCGCCGAATTGCTCGGCGTGCTGGTGACCCGGGTGATGGACGACCTCAACAGCCACCGCCTGGTGGCGGTGCAGGTGGACGGGGTCCGGCAGATCCCGGCCCGGTTCTTCACCGACGGCGGCGAGGTCAACCGGTTCATCCCGGGGCTCATCGCGCTGCTGGCGGACGGCGGCTACTCGGACGAGGAGATCCTGGAGTTCCTGTTCACCGGTGACGAGTCACTGCCGGGACGTCCCGTCGACGCCCTCCACGGGCACCTCGCCCGGGAGGTCATGCGACGTGCCCAGGCCATGGCGATCGGCTGACTCGCCGGGCCGGTCCTGCCTGAGGCACGTGGTGGCGGCCCACCACATGACCGCGCCGAGCAGGAGCAGCCACCACAGCGAGTAGAGGCGGTTGTTGCCGCCGCCGTCGAAGGTCATCGACATGACCATCGACAGCCACGCGACCACGACCAGCGCGCGGCGGTCGCGGACCCAGACACCGAAGAGCGCGAGCGGTGCCATGTAGTACCAGGGCAGGACGACGGCATTGAGGACGCAGGTCACCGCGTAGGCCGCCGTGGCACCGACCATCGCGTCACGGGCACCCCGGCGCCAGATGACCCAGCAGACCACGAGTCCGGCGAGCATGAGCACCATGGTGACCGGTCGGAGGACGGCGACGATCTCGTTGAAGTAGATCTCCTCGTTCACCAGGCTCAGCGGACGGACGAGCAGACCCGCCAGCAGTGAGGCGAGGGAGAGCGGGTTGATGACCTTGGTGTTGCCGCTGATCTCTGCGACCCAGCCCCAGGTCTGTCCGCTGGCCCAGGTGATCACGGCGAGTGACGCCAGCATGACCGCGAGGGAGCAGATTCCGCCGACGAGCAGCGCGACCAGGCGCGACGGGGAGAACTGACGGAGGTCGGCGAGGATCTCGCGGGGGTGGCGGCGGGGACCGTCCGCCCCCGGCAGGGCGCCGGCGCGGCGGGCGACGAACACCCAGACGAGGAACGGCAGGGCGAACAGGGCGGTGGCCTTCAGTGCGACACCCGCGCCGATCAGCGCGGACCCGTAGACCAGGCCGCGGACCGGGGCGGCCCGCATACCGAGGTACAGCCCGGTGCAGACCAGGGCCATCATCGTGACCTCGTTGTGCATGCCGCCGATGTAGTGGATGACGGCGAGCGGGTTGGCGACACCGATCCACACCGCCAGGTGCGGTGAGGCGCCGAGCTGGCGCGCCAGCGCGGCGACCGCCCAGACCAGGGCGGCGAAGCTGAGCATCGACAGGATCTTGTAGGCGATGATCCCGGCGGTGATGTTGTCCCCGGTGATCCGGGTGACGCCGTCCCCGATCCACAGGTGGAGTGGACCGTAGGGTGTGGTGGTGTTTCGCCAGTCCCCGCTGACCTCGAAGAACATCCGTCCGGGATTGGCGGAGGCACCGACCTCGTAGGCGTTGTGCCCGTCCCGGGCGAGAGTGCCCTGCATCAGGTAGGAGTAGATGTCCCTGCTCATCAGGGGGCCGGCGAAGAACAGGGGTGCGACCCACGCGGCGATCGGCCGGGCACCCAGGGGCTCCCCGAGGCGGACGACACGCCCTCCGACCACGATCCACGACAGGATCATCAGCAGGACGGCCACCCACATGAACACCACGACGATGCCGTAGAGGTGGCCGAACCCGAGGTTCGCCCAGCCCAACGCCTGGAGGACACCGCCCCGGTTTCGCGTCGCACCCACGGAATGGGAGCACAGGGCCAGCAGGACGGAGCCGGCCAGCCCGAGCAGGACGGCCTGGCGACGGGGCATGTCCCGCAGTCTTGTTCCGATCGTCGTGAGCACGGCTCAGCTCCTCCGTTCGGTGAGTTCTTCGGCGACGGCCACGAGCTCCTCGGTGACGGAGCGGTCGAGGCCGCCGCGTCGCAGGGTGTCGACGGCCCGGTCGGTCAGTGACCGTATGCGGGCGGTGGAGTCGGCGGCGGCTCCGGAGTCGACGATGATGGTCCGCAGGTCGTCGACCTCGGCTTCGGTGGTGACGGTCCCGATCCCGTCGCGGAGCCGGGCGGCGGCGGCCGGGTCGGAGCGGTCCGCGGCGCGCAGGGCGGTTGCCGCGAGGTAGGTGCGTTTCCCGGAGCGCAGGTCGTCACCCGACGCCTTGCCGGTGACGGCGGGGTCGCCGAAGACCCCGAGGTAGTCGTCCTCCAGCTGGAAGGCCACCCCGATGTCACGTCCGGCCGAGCGCAGCGTCTCCACGGTGTGCGCCGGGGCGTCCGCGAGGGCCGCCCCGAGGTGCAGGGGACGTTCCACGGTGTAGGCGGCTGTCTTGTAGGCGTTGACCTTGGCCGACGCTGCGGGGTCCTCGGAGCCGCTGGCCTCCACGGAGATGTCGAGCATCTGTCCGGCGATGACCTCGGTGCGCATGGCGCGCCAGGGTCCGCGCGCCCGCAGGAGCGCCTCCGCCGACACCCCGGAGTCGGCGAGCATGTCGTCGGCCCAGGCGAAGGCGAGGTCACCGACGAGGATCGCCTGGCTGACACCGTAGGCGCCGGGGTCTCCGTGCCAGCTGTCCCGACGGTGCCGGGCCTCGAAGGAGCGGTGGACGGTGGGGCGGCCGCGGCGTGTGTCGGAGTGGTCGATGATGTCGTCGTGGATCAGTGCGCAGGCCTGGATGAACTCCAGTGAACTGACGGCAGTGACCAGACTGCCTGCCCCGGTCGTCCGGTCGAGACGGCCGCCACCGCCCTCCAGTGCGGCCCGGACACCGGCCCAGGCGAACAGGGGGCGGAGGCGCTTTCCGCCGACGACGAACCTCCCGAGTTCCGTGATGCCCTGTTCGATGACGGGGTCGATGCCGTCGAACTCCGCGTGCCTGGCGGCCAGGAACTCCCGGAGCGTCAGGTCGACGGCCGGGGGGACGTCGGTCAGCGGCGCG
Source organism: Corynebacterium sp. (assembly GCF_022712195.1). Lineage (GTDB taxonomy): Bacteria > Actinomycetota > Actinomycetes > Mycobacteriales > Mycobacteriaceae > Corynebacterium. Next base: position 7,406 of record NZ_JALAGY010000086.1, read on the forward strand.
TCGACGTGCCAGGTTGTCGTCGGGGCGGCGTCGGCCATCGGTGGGGTCCTCCGTAGTCGGGTGGGGGAGCGCTTTCGCTTCCGGTTCCACCCAATAGTAGGGACCGGTGCGGGGAAAGCGGACCTCGACCTGCCGGAGCCGACCCGTCGTCTTCTAGGATGGGGCGCTATGGTCAATGAAATTCACCGCCCGGCCCCGGCGAGCCTGCAGGTCGCCGTCGCAGACACCCTCAAGTGGGGTACCCCTGGACGCGTCCCGTTCTCGGTGGAGTTCATGCCCCCGCGCAACGACGCCGCCGAGCAACGTCTGTGGTCGGCCGCGGAGGCCTTCCACGACCTCGGGGCGAGTTTCGTCTCGGTCACCTACGGTGCAGGGGGGTCGAGTCGGGAACGCACCGAACGGGTGGCGTCCCGGCTGGCGGTGAAGCCGTTGACGACCCTTCTTCACCTCACCCTGGTCGACCACCGGGTGGAGGAGCTGAAGGACATCCTGCGGGAGTTCGCCTCCCTGGGGCTGACGAACCTGCTGGCCCTGCGCGGCGACCCGCCCGGTGACCCGATGGGGGACTGGGCCCCGGTCGAGGGCGGCCTCAACTACGCCCACGAGCTCATCGAACTTGTCAGGTCGATGCCCGAGTGCGCCGACTTCGACATCGGCATCGCGTCCTTCCCGGAGGGGCACTACCGCGCCGGGACGCTGGAGGACGACACCCGCTACACCCTGCAGAAGCTGCGTGCGGGGGCGAGCTACTCCATCACGCAGATGTTCTTCGACGTCGACCACTACCTCCGGCTGCGAGACCGGTTGGCGGCGGCGGACCCGGTGCACGGGTCAAAGCCGGTGATCCCCGGCCTGATGCCGATCACCTCGTTGAAGTCGGTGCGCCGGCAGCTGGAGTTGTCGGGGGCCTCGTTGCCCCGGGAGCTCGATGACCTGCTGACCCGCGTGGCGGACGGTGACGAGGTGAAGAACGCCGCGGCGATCCGCGAGGCGGGGATCGAGGTGACGTCGGCGATGGCGGAGAGGCTCATCGCGGAGGGGGCTCCGGACCTGCACTTCATGACGATGAACAATGTCCGGGCCACCCAGGAGGTGCTCCACAATCTGGGAATGGCGCCGGCATGGGGGCCTGAACTGGGTCAGGACATGGTGCGTTGAGGTCTTCCGGCCGGTGAGTCGCGGGTCAGGGAGAGGACGCCGAAGGGGCGCGGGTCCGAGCCGAAGCGGAACCCGCGGAGGACGTCCCGGAAGCCAGTGGCCCTGTAGAGGGCCCATGCTGCGTTGTCTTCGTCGGTGACTTCGGGGGTGGAGAGCATCGCCACCGGTCGTCGGAGGTGGGGCAGCAGCGCGTTGAGCAGGGCCCTGCCGACGCCCCGGCCCTGGAAGTCGGGGTGGACGTGGATCTCGGAGATCTCGTCGTAGTCGGCGAGGAGGTCGTCGGCGCTGCCGGCGGTCATGCCCGAGGACACCAGCCCCCGGCGGACCTCCCGGTACCACCAGCTTGTCGGGTCCCCGGGGAACCCGTAGGCCACGCCGACCACACGGTGTGCGGAATGGCCGGGGTCGGGGACGGACCGGGCGGGGTGCGACAGCGCGACGACGCAGCGGAAGCCGTCCTTCCTGGCGTTGGTCAACCACAGCTGCCGCCGCTGGTGGAAGGTCTCCGGGGGGTACGACATCGCTCTGAGGTGGATGTCGACGAGTTGGTCGATGCGGCGGACGTAGTCCTGCACCGAGATGGTGCACACGCTGATCTGGCGGTCGTCGGTCACATGTCCATTGTGGCAAACCCCGGGGTGGGGTGGGGACGATGCCTGAAACTAGAACAGGTGTTCGACTGTGCCTGTGGTCGGGGGTTCATGTCCGGTGGCGGCCGTAGCGTGGGTGTCACCCCGGAAAGAGGGCGGCACGGCGCACGGAGGAGGCGGTCATGGCACAGGGAGTCACTGGCGGTGTTGCCAGGATGGGGAGGTCGCACAGGGGCGGTTCGGTGCCGCCGGAGACCTTCGTCATCGAGGCTGAGCGCCTCCTGGAGCTCAGCCGTACCGACCTGGTCCGTGAGGAGCGGCTGACCTGGGCGTACCGGGCCGCGCTGCGTGGGGCGGGTGCGGTGATCCAGTTCGCACGGAAGAAGCGCCGCAGGTTGCCGCCGGGCAGCGCCTGGGAGAAGGTGCGGGCACTCGCCGGTGACGAGGAGATGGAGGCGTGGTGCCGGCGTTTCGCCCCGCATGCGCGGCTGGTCGCGCAGGTGGAGATGGGGTTGGTCCCGGACCTTTCCGAGGAGCGGGTGACGGAGGTCTACCAGGACGCCTGTCTCTTCCTGGATGCGGTGCGGGGGCGTGTCGGCTACCTGCCTGAGGTTGCGTGACTGCGGGGAGGGCGGACTGGGGTAGGCTGAGAGGCATCGGCGCGGAACTTTTTCCGCTCATCGTGCGTTAACACGGTAGAGACAGAACATCCGTCAAATTTCGACACCCGACACCTCAGGGGAGGACGATCGTGGCCCTTTCAGAACAGGAACGGCGCATGCTCCAGGAGATTGAGCAGGCGTTGATCGCCGACGACCCCAACCTTGCCCGGCAGGCGGCCGGGGACGGGCCGGTCGGTGGTGGTTTCAACATCGGAATCCGCTCTGTGGCGGTCTTCCTCCTCGGTGTGTGCCTTCTCGTCGCCGGCATCGCACTGTCCCAGAACAGCCTGTGGTTCGTGGCTCTCGGAGTCGTCGGGTTCCTCGTGATGTTCGGCGGGGGGCTACTGGCCTTCCGCGGGGCGGACTCCGCGCCCGGCGGTGCACGGAACACCGGTGCGTCCTCGGGCAGGCCCGGCTCCGGGTCGAAGGGCGGCGGCGTCGCCGACCGGATGGAAGACAGCTTCCGCAAGCGTTTCGAGTAGTTCACCGCAGGGGGCGCCGTACGCCCCTGTCGCAGGACCCCACGGGCGGGCCCGGATTCCAGGATCCGGGCCCGCCCGTTTTCTGCTGCCGCCCGGCGCCGTGCGGGTGTTCCCGTGTCGCCCCACATTGCCCCACACGGCACCGCTGGCGCCCGGTCGGAGCCGGTTCCTTCCCCGCCGGCCCACCGTTCACCCGCTCCTCCGGCGGTCAGGGCGCAGAATCTCCCCACCTTCCCCCACTCTGTGGAAATTCCCATAATTGCAGATCAATCCACCTCGCATCCTGACTGTCCGCTGTATCAGCGGTGCAGGATGCGATTTTTGTGTCCTCGTGTGACTGTTGGGCTAGTCAGTGTGGTTGGAAGTGGGGTACTGTGGGGCGCACTGGGGCAGACTGGTCCCGGGACAACTTCACAGAGAACGCACACGGCAGTAACGACTCAGAGGTCCGGATGACCGGGGAAAGGAGCCGACATGTTCTTCGGCACCTTCACCCCGAAGCTCGACGACAAGGGTCGGTTGACCCTCCCGGCCAAGTTCCGCGAGCAGTTGGCGGACGGCCTGGTCGTCGTCAACGGGCAGGACCACAGTCTCGCAGTCCACACCAAGGCGGAGTTCCAGGTGCGTGCCGCGAAAGCTGCGGCCGCGTCACGGGCGAATCCGCAGGCGCGGGCGTACGTCAGGAATCTGGCGGCGAGTGCTGACGAGCAGGAGCTCGACAAGCAGGGGAGGATCACACTCTCCCCGGGGCACCGGAACTACGCGGGTCTGAACAAGGACTGCGTGGTCATCGGATCCGTCGACTTCATCGAGATCTGGGACGCCGCGGCCTGGGAGGCCTACCTGGAGGAGCACGAGTCCACCTTCGCCGACGGCGACGACGACTCCCTCGCCGGGATCCTCTGACCGCCCGCTCCGACTGCTGTGTGACCCCGCGACGCCGGTGGGACTGTGTGCCGGCCCTCATCTGCGCGGACGACCTTGCTTTGATGTACTTCCCCGACATCAAACGGGCCCGTGCAGGTGAGGCCCTGTGTACAGTCCCGGCGGCGTTGCGATGACCACGTGAAGTGAACGGGACCGGACAACCGCCCCTGATGAAAGGACCTCCTCGATGACCGTCGCCGATGACGACAAGAACGCGCACGTCGCTGGCGAGCACGGGCATGTCCCGGTCATGCGCGACCGCATGGTGGAGCTCGTCGGACTGGGCGTGACCGCGCCCGGGGCGCCGGAGACGCCCGTCATCGTCGACGGGACCCTGGGCGCGGGCGGGCACACGGAGGTCTTCCTCGAGCGCTTCCCCGGTGCGGTGGTCGTCGGTCTGGACCGTGACCCCGCCGCACTCGCACAGGCCCAGGACCGCCTGTCCCGCTTCGGCGACCGTTTCCTGGCCCACCGCACGCGGTTCGACGGACTCGGCGGGGCGCTGGACACCCTGGTGGACGCCGGCAGGCTGCCGGAGTCGGTCCGGGAGACGGGCGTGTCGGGGTACCTCTTCGACCTCGGCGTGTCGTCCATGCAGCTGGACCAGGCGGACCGGGGGTTCGCGTACTCCCAGGACGCGCCCCTGGACATGCGGATGGACCCGGACCTGCCGACCACCGCCGCGGACATCCTCAACACCTACGCCCACGGTGACCTCGCCCGGATCCTCAAGACCTACGGGGACGAACGTTTCGCGGGAAAGATCGCCTCCGCGGTGCTCCGTGAGCGTGAATCGGAGCCGTTCACCACGTCAGGACGACTCGTGGAACTGCTCTACCGCACGATTCCGGCGGCGTCCCGGCGCACCGGCGGGCACCCCGCCAAGCGCACCTTCCAGGCGCTGCGCATCGAGGTGAACGCCGAGCTGGACTCCCTGGCGGCCGTGATCCCCGAGGCGACCTCCCGGCTGCGTGTCGGGGGAGTGGCGGTGTTCATGAGCTACCAGTCCCTGGAGGACCGCATCGTCAAGAAGGCGCTGGCGGAGCTCACCGTGGACCACACGCCGCCGGGACTGCCGGTGGCGCTCCCCGGGTACGCCCCGGACTTCGAGCTCGTCACCCGGGGCTCGGAGAAGGCCTCCGAGGCAGAGATCGAGCAGAACCCCAGGGCGGCACCCGTCCGGGTACGCGCAGTCCGAAGAACAACCCAGTCAGACCGAGACGCACAGCGAGGAACCAGATGAGCACCGCCACCGCAGCCCGTCAGCGCACCCGCCAACGTACCGCCGCGCCCGGCCCCGACGACCACGGCTCCGCCGTCGCGACACCTGTTCGTCGTCGGGAGGACCGGCACCGCCCCCGCACCAGCCCCGTCAGGCGGCGTGGCTCCCGGCAGCAGGTCTCCGTCCGGGGACGCCGGATCGCCGCGCCGACGGCCGCCGAGCGCTCCGTGGTCAGGACCTGGGTGGTCCTGCTCCTGCTGTTCGTCGCCGGGGTCGCGTTCGCCATGTACCTGTCCGGGAAGACCACCGAGCAGTCCTTCCAGCTGTCGGAGGCCGAGGAGACCAGCACCACGCTGTCGAATGAGCTGGAGTCGCTGCACCGCGACGTCGAGGACGCCTCCTCGACCCAGCGCATCGCGGCCGAGGCGTCCCGCATGGGCATGGTCGTCCCCGGCCAGTCCGGTGTGCTCGACGTCAACGGCGACGAGGTCCACGAGGTGCGCGCCGCCGACCCGGAGGCGACCCTCCCGGTCACCGACATCAACGGTGAGGCGCCGGTGCAGCGGCCGACCAGTGACCCGGAGGCCACCGGCCAGGTTCCGGGGCTCGCACCGCAGGCGCTCGACGACCCAGGCGACAGGGACAACAGGGACAACAGGGACAACAGGGACACAGCTTCGGCCGGTCAGCAGCCGCGCGGTGGCGACTCGACCGGCGAACTGCCTTACTGAGGGGCGGCCGACGGGAGTCGGCGAGACACGCGCCCGTCCAATGCCCCGGGTGTGGCGCCCGTGCGAGGACAATGGACGGGATGATTCGGCCGGGCCCCATGCCCAGTCGAGAGGATCATGCGGTGAGCATCGTGGAAGGGAGAGGTCACAGTGGCCGAGGACAGGGACCGGAGGCGTAACGCCGGAGGTGACTCCCGGCCTCGGCGACCCTCGCGTCCTCCACGTCCCGCACGTCCCGCTCGCCCGTCGTCCCGGTCAGGCAGGGGTGGTGTCCCCGGGAACTCCTGGCAGACCCTGGACATCGGTGCCGCGGGCTTCGGCAGGCGCGGTGCGGCGGTGCTGGTCATCGTCGTGGTCCTGGTGCTGGCGCTGTTGCTCAGGCTGACCTGGGTGCAGCTGGTCAAGGGGCCGGAGCTGTCGGCGATGGCCAGTGAGCAGCGCACCGCGGTGATCACTGAGCCGGCGCACCGGGGCAGCATCGTGGACCGCAACGGCCAGCGGCTGAGCTACACGATGGAGGCACGGTCCCTGTCGGTGCACCCGCACCTGCTCGAGACCTATATGCAGGAACGTCACGACATGGACCCGGAGTCCGTCGCCGCGCCGGACCAGCGGATCGAGGAGATCGCCGAGGGGCTCCCGGAGATCCTCAACGAGTCCGACAGCCAGACCGACCCGGACGACGCGGACGGCTCGGGCGGCGGGGACTCCGGCTCCGACGGGGTCAAGGCCGACGACATCCGTGACAAGCTCACGGCCGACTCCACCTACGAGGTCCTGGTACGCGACGTCGACCCGGATGTGGCGGAGAAGGTCTCCGACGAGTTCCCGGAGATCACCGTGGAGCGTCAGGACATCCGTCAGTACCCGAACGGTGCGGTGGCGCAGAACGTGATCGGCAAGATCAGCCGAGACAACGAGGGGCAGTTCGGGCTGGAACTGTCCCAGGACTCCCGGCTGCAGGGCACCAACGGGTCGCGGACCGTGGACGTCGGCGCCAACGGCCTGGCGATCCCGGGGTCGACCCGGGACCGTCACCCCGCCGTCGACGGCGACGCCTACGAGCTGACGCTGGACCTGGAGGCGCAGACGTACATCCAGCAGCTGGTGCAGCAGGCCAAGGACAAGTCCGGGGCCGACTCCGCCTCCGCGGTGGTGCTGGACGCGACGAGCGGGGAGGTGGTCTCGATGGCGACGTCGGACACCATCAACCCGCAGGGCAACATCGACAAGCAGCTCGCCGAGGGCAAGGTCTTCGGTAACCGGGTGGTGCAGGACGCCTACGAACCGGGCTCGGTGGCGAAGGTGATCACGGCCGCAGCGGCGATCGAGGACGGCAAGACCACCCCGGACGAGGTCCTGCAGGTGCCCGGGAGCATCGACATGTCCGGCGTCACGGTCAAGGACGCGTGGGACCACGGTGTGGTCCCGTACACCACGACGGGGATCTTCGGGAAGTCCTCGAACGTCGGCACCCTGATGCTGGCGGACCGGGTCGGTGAGGAGAGTTTCTGGGACTACGTCCAGAAGTTCGGTATCGGCCAGGCCACCGACCTCGGGCTGCCCAGTGAGACCAGCGGGTACGTCCCGGACCTGTCGCAGTGGTCGGGGGGTACCTTCGCCAACCTGCCGATCGGGCAGGGCATGTCGATGAGTCTGCTGCAGATGGCCAGCATCTACCAGGCGCTGGCCAACGACGGTGTCCGTGTGACGCCCAGCATCATCAAGTCGGTGACCGACGCCGCGGGCAATGAGGTGCCGCAGGACGATCCGGAGTCGGTGGAGGTCGTCTCCCCGGAGACGGCGCGCACGGTGGTCGACATGTTCCGTGCGGTCAACCAGTCCGACCCCACGGGTGTCCAGCAGGGCACGGCCCCGACAGCGGGCATCGAGGGGTACCAGACCAGCGGAAAGACCGGTACCGCCCAGCAGATCGACCCGGAGACCCGCGCGTACTCCAACTCGGACTACTGGATCACCTACGCCGGTATCGCGCCGGCGGACGACCCGCGGTTCGTCGTCGCCATCATGCTCGACGACCCGGAGCGCGGGACCGACGGCAGCGGCGGACAGTCCGCCGCACCACTGTTCCGGGACATCACGTCCTGGCTGCTCGACCATTACAATGTGCCGCTCTCCCCGGAGGCCGCACCCCGACTGACGCTGGAGGCGCAGTGAGCGTGAAACCACCCACCCTGTCCGCACTCGCGGACCTGACCGGAGGCCACCTCGTGGTGCTCGGCGGGTCGACGACCCCCGAGGCCGCGGGCGCGGTGACGGTGCCCGACGCCGCCATCGACGCCCGGTCGGTGGCGCCCGGCGGGATGTTCATGGCGGTGCCGGGGACCCGCGCCCACGGCGCCTCCTTCGCCGGTCAGTCGGCGGGCGTCTGTGTCCTCACCGACGTGGAGGGCCTGGAGGTCCTGCGTGCCGACGGCGTGGAGACCGTCGTTCTCGTCGTCGACGACTGCCGAGCCTGGCTCGGCCCGGTGGCCGCCGAGATCCACGGTCACCCGTCACGGTCGATGACCGTGATCGGGGTGACCGGTACCAGCGGCAAGACCACGACGTCCTACATGGTCGAGCGGATGCTGCTGGACGGTCACAGTGTGGGCCTCATCGGCACGACCGGCACCAGGATCAACGGCCGGTCTGTGCCGACGTCGCTGACCACCCCGGAGGCGCCGACCCTGCAGGGGCTCTTCGCCCGGATGCGTGACGAGGGGGTGACGCACGTCGTCATGGAGGTGTCGTCCCATGCGTTGGTGATGGGCAGGGTGCGCGGGGTGGACTTCGACGTCGCCGGTTTCACGAACCTCAGCCAGGACCACCTGGACTTCCACCCGACGATGCGCGACTACTTCGAGGCGAAGTCGCTGCTGTTCACCTCCCCGCAGGACCCGGGGCGTGGGCTCCCGTCCGCCGTCGTCTGCGTCGACGACGCCTGGGGCAGGGAACTGGCCGGCACCGTGCCGGACGCGGTGACGGTGACGACCACCGGCGTGGACCGGGCCGACTGGTCGGTCGACTCCGTCGACGTCGCCGCGGACGGTCTGCAGCATGTCGCGGTCACCCGCCGCGGATCTCCCGGTGGCACCCTCACCTTCCCTCTCTCCCTCCCGGGTGTGTTCAACGTCGCCAACGCGGTCGTCGCCCTGGCGTGCGTCCGGGCCGCCGGGGGCGACGTGTCTGCCGCTGCGCAGGCGCTCGGCGACGTCCACGTCCCCGGACGTATGCAGTCGGTGACCGTCGGAGAGGGGGACTCCCGCTACCCGCGTGAGTTCCTCGCGCTGGTCGACTACGCCCACAAGCCGGGTGCGGTCGCGGCGGCGTTGACCACCCTGGCGGACCAGCTCGACCGGGCGGGCCACGGAGGCCGTGTCGGCGTCGTGCTCGGGGCCGGCGGCAACCGGGACCACGAGAAGCGCCCACTCATGGGTGCCGAGGCGGCGAAGGTGGCGGACCTGGTGGTCGTCACCGACGACAACCCCCGTGACGAGGACCCCGCCGCCATCCGTGCCGCGGTCCTCGACGGGGCGCGTGACATCGCCGCCGAGCGCGGTGCCGACCTCCGCGAGATCGGTGACAGGGCCGACGCGATCAGGGCGTCGGTCGACTGGGCCCGTCGGGGCGATATCGTCATAGTCGCCGGAAAGGGCCACGAGACAGGACAGGTCGTCGGGGACACCGTGTTCGCGTTCGACGACGTGGCCGTACTCGCTCAAGCACTCAGGGACCGACAGGACCGACAGGACGGACAGGAACCGACACGATGATAGAGATGACAAGCGGCACGATCGCCGAGGTCACCGGTGGGCACCTGGTCGACGGTGCCACGGCCGACACGGTCGTGACCGGCCCCGTCGAGTTCGACTCACGGCGGATCACCCCGGGCAGTGTCTTCATGGCGTTGCCGGGTGAGCGCGTCGACGGCCACGACTTCGTCCCCGGTGCCCTGCGGGACGGCGCGGCGCTGGCGATGGTCGGCCGACCCGTCGGTCACCCGTCACTGCTGTGCGCGGAGGTCGGGGAAGCGTCCGGCGCCACCGCCGTTGCGGCCCAGCGCAACGCCGCGTACCTGGACAACGACCCCGACGGTGTCGGTGAGCGGGTGCTCACCGCCGTCGGCCGGCTCGCCCGGTACAACACCGACCGCCTCGTCGCCGAGGAGGGTCTCACCGTGGTCGGGGTGACCGGCTCCGCCGGCAAGACCTCGACCAAGGACCTGCTGGGTGCCGTCCTGGCCTGCGCGGGGGAGACCGTGGCGCCCCCGGGCAGTTTCAACAACGAGATCGGGCACCCCTACACCGCCCTGAAGGCCGGGCGTGACACCCGGTTCCTCGTCGCCGAGATGTCGGCACGGGGGCAGGGGCACATCGCGCACCTGGCGCGGATCGCGCCGCCGAAGGTCGGTGTCGTCCTCAACGTCGGCACCGCCCATCTCGGCGAGTTCGGCTCGCGTGAGGCGATCGCCCGTGCCAAGGGTGAGCTCGTCGAGGCCCTCCCGACCGCCGCGGACGGTGGACTGGCGGTCCTCAACGCCGACGACGACTTCGTGTCGGCGATGCGGTCCCGGACCTCCGCACGGATCGTCCGGTTCTCCATGACGGAGGAGGGACGCACCGTCGCCGACTACCACGCCTCGGACATCACCCTGGACGAGGTCGCCCGCGCGTCGTTCACCATGCACCACCCCTACGGTGACCCTGTGCCGGTGACCCTCGGCGTCTTCGGGGCCCACCAGGTCTCGAACGCTCTCGCCGCGGCCGCCGTGGGCATGGAGTGCGGTCTGGACGCCGCCACCGTCGCCGGTGCGCTGAGCGGCCACGTGGCAGCGAGCGCGAACCGTATGGACGTGCGCACCCGCGCCGACGGGCTCACCGTCATCAACGACACCTACAACGCCAACCCGGACTCGATGCGTGCCGGGATCGACGCGCTGGCGTACACCGCCGCCGGACGTCCCGACGCCCGCAGCTGGGCTGTGCTGGGGCAGATGGCGGAGCTGGGCGACGGCGCCCGCGAGGAGCACGCGCTCCTCGGAGAGGTGCTCGCACAGCGTCGTGTGGGCCACGCCGTGGTCGTGGGCAACGGTGTGAACCAGAGTGCCCTGGCGGAGGCTGCGGAGGCCCACGGGGTGTCCGTCCGCCAGGTGGAGAACGCGGACGCAGCGGTCAACTTCCTCGACATCAACGTCGAGCCCAATGATGTCGTCCTGGTCAAGGCGTCCTACGCCGACGGCCTGTGGAGTGTCGCCGAAGGACTTCTCGCCGGCGCAGAAGAGAGCAGGTAACCGAAACCATGACACAGATCATCGTCGCCGCCCTCGTGGCGTTCTTTGTCTCGATCTTCCTGACGCCGGTCCTGATCCGGCGCTTCTCCGCGGAAGGCATCGGCCAGGAGATCCGTGAGGAGGGCCTGAAGTCGCACCTGCGCAAGCGTGGTACGCCGACCATGGGGGGTATCGCGATCCTCGCGGGCATCACCGCCGGCTACGTGGTGGCCGTCCTGGTGGGCATGGTCACCAACGGCACCGGCCCCGGGGTGTCCGGGTGGCTGGTCCTGGGGCTCACGCTGTCCCTCGGCGCCCTCGGTTTCGCCGACGACTACATCAAGGTGGTCAAGGGCCGGAACCTGGGGCTCAACGCGAAGGCGAAGCTGGCCGGCCAGCTGGTCACGGCACTGATCTTCGGCTTCCTGGTGCTGCAGTTCCCCAACGCGGACGGGCTGAAGCCGGCCTCGACGAAGCTGTCGTTCACCCGTGACATCAACACGCTGGACCTCGCGGTCGGCGGAGCGGTGATCGGCACCGTCCTCTTCCTCGTCTTCATCTACCTGGTGATCTCCGCGTGGTCGAACGCGGTTAACCTCACCGACGGGCTCGACGGGCTGGCCTCCGGCGTCACCGCGATGGTCCTGTCCGCCTACGTGGTCATCACCTTCTGGCAGTTCCGCAACTCCTGCGCCGGAGCCGCGGAGGCCGGGTGCTACGCGGTCCGCGACCCGTTGGACCTGTCGATGCTGGCCGCCGCCGGACTGGGCGGGTGTGTCGGCTTCCTGTGGTGGAACGCCGCACCGGCGAAGATCTTCATGGGCGACACCGGGTCCCTCGCACTGGGTGGCCTGGTCGCCGGCCTCTCCATCGCCTCGCGCACCGAGCTGCTGATGATCATCGTCGGCCTGCTGTTCGTCATGGAGGCCGCGAGCGTGGTCATCCAGGTCGTGTCCTTCAAGTCCACCGGTCGGCGCGTCTTCCGGATGGCGCCCTTCCACCACCACTTCGAGGCCGGGGGATGGGCGGAGACCACGGTCACCGTCCGCTTCTGGCTGCTGTCGGCCCTGTTCGCGGTGGTCGGCGTGGCGGTGTTCTACTCCGAGTGGCTCAGCAACTCGCCGCTGTGACCCACACCCAGCCCAGTCAGACCACGACAGGAGAGCGTACACATGGTGAACCAGGCCGTTGAGGCGATGCGGGACGGACACGTCCTCGTCGCAGGTGCCGGTGTGGCCGGCGCAGGGGTGGCCCGCATGCTGGGCGGCCTGGGGTGCACGGTGACGGTCGCCGACGACGACACCGACGCCGGGCGTGCCCTGGCGGACGAGACCGGTGCGCGTGCGGTCACCGTGGCTGAGGCCCTGGAGATCCTGCGGGGAGGGGACGCCGACCTCGTCGTCACCTCGCCGGGCTGGCGTCCGGACGGGCCCGTCCCGGCCGCCGCCGGGTCGGGTGGTGTCCCGGTGGTCGGGGACGTCGAGGCCGCGTGGCTGGCGGACAGGGCAGGGTTGTTCGGGGCACCCAGGACCTGGCTCGCGGTGACCGGCACCAACGGGAAGACGACGACCACCGCCATGCTCGACGCCGTCCTGCAGGCGGACGGGCGCCGCTCGCTGGCGGTCGGGAACATCGGGACGCCCCCGGGAGAGGCACTGTGCTCCCGTCCGCGGGTGGACGTCCTGGCTGCGGAGGTCTCCAGCTTCCAGCTCCACTGGTCCCCGGAGTTCGCCCCGGACGCGGGATGCGTCCTGAACCTGGCGGAGGACCATCTGGACTGGCACGGCTCCTTCGGCAACTACGCGTCGGACAAGATGCGGGCCTTGACCGGGGCGGTGGCGGTGATCGCCGCCGACGACCCGCGGGTGGTCGGCGGCGCCGGCGTGGCACCCGGTGAACGCCGGGCCTTCACCACCGATGACCCGGCCGCGGCGACACTGCCGGAACTGGACGTCCGGGTCGTCACAGGTGTCCGTGACGGCAGGATCGTCGAACTCGACACCGCCACCGGTGCGGTCACCGACCTCGCCGCCGCCGACGGGATCTCACCCCCCGGTCCGGCCGGGGTGGCTGACGCCGCGGCGGCTGCGGCACTGGCACGCAGTGCGGGTGTCGCGGCCGGTTCGGTGGCCACGGCCCTGGCCGGCTTCCGGGTCCAGTCGCACCGGGGCCAGGTCGTGGCCGAGTCCGCGGGCGTGCGCTGGGTGGACAACTCCAAGGCGACCAACCCCCACGCCGCCTCGGCGGCGCTGCGTGGCCTCGAGGACGTCGTGTGGGTGGCCGGCGGCCAGCTCAAGGGCGCGGCCGTCGACGGGCTTGTCGCCGAGGTCGCGCCCGGGCTCCGCGCGGCGGTACTGTTGGGGGTTGACCGGCACGTCCTCGCGGAGGCGCTGGCCGCCGTGGCGCCGGATGTCCCGGTGACCGTCGTCGACGACACCGACCCGGTCGGCGCCATGACGGAGGCGGTCTCCGCGGCCCGTGCCTTCGCCTCCGCCGGCGACAGTGTCGTGCTCGCCCCGGCGGCAGCCTCCCTGGACATGTTCCGGGGGATGTCGCACCGGGGCGACCTCTTCGCGGAGCTGGCGCGGTACCCCGCGGGAAAGGACGCTGAGTGATGACGGTGAAGGAGAACCCGGGACGGGCCGAGTCCCCGTGGCGCGGACTCGGCGAGAAGTTCCGTCGTGCGTTGGCCACCCCGCAGTTCAACTACAAGGTCATCCTCAGCGTCACCGCGATCCTGGTGCTCGTCGGTCTGACGATGGTGCTCTCGTCGTCGATGGTCAGCTCCATCGACAGTGACTCCGGTGTCTTCGGTGAGTTCATGAAGCAGGCGGTCGTCGTGGTCGCCGGTCTCGTGGGCATGTGGTTCTTCCTGAGGATGTCGCCGGGCACGGTGCGCAACCTCTCGGTCTTCTTCCTGGGGATCTCGGTGGTGCTGCTGATCCTCGTCCTGATCCCCGGCATCGGTGTCGGCGGCACCGAGGTCGGCTCGAACTCGTGGATCCGTTTCGGCGGTATCGGCATCCAGCCTTCCGAGGTGGCCAAGTTCTCGCTGGCGGTGTGGGGTGCGGCCGTGGTCGCCGCCCGTTCGCGGGTGAGCAACTCCGCCCGGTTCGTGCTCAACCCGTTCTTCATCGTCGCCGGGGTGATCCTGGGGCTGGTGCTGCTGCAGGACGACCTGGGCATGATGCTGTCCCTCGCGGCCGTGGTGGCGGCGATGCTCTTCTTCGCGGGTGTCAGCACCACGGCGCTGCTGTCGGTGCTCGCCGTCGCCGGTGTCGCCGGAGTCATCTTCAGCCTGCAGCACGCGTTCCGCAGTGCCCGTTTCAGCTCCTGGACCGAGACCTTCACCCTGAGTTTCGACGAGGCGACGTCGAAGGGCGCGACGTTCCAGTCCCGGCAGGGGATCCTGTCGCTGTCCGACGGTGGACTCCTGGGCCAGGGTCTGGGCCAGTCCCGCGCGAAGTGGCTCTACCTGCCGGAGGCCGCCAACGACTTCGTCTTCGCCATCCTCGGCGAAGAGCTGGGTCTGCTGGGCGCCGGTCTCGTCGTGGTCCTCTTCGGGGTGCTGGCCTGGTTCGGCATCCGTACGGCGATGGCGCAGAACGACCCGTTCCTGCGGCTCCTCGCGGCGGCCCTGACGATGGGCATCACCGTCCAGGCGTTCTACAACATGGGCTATGTCGTGGGGCTGTTCCCGATGACCGGTGTGCAGCTCCCGCTGATCTCCGCGGGTGGATCCTCGGCGGTGGTCACCCTGGCCTCCCTGGGACTGCTGGCCAACATCGCCCGGCATGAACCCGCCACCGTCTCGTCGATGCAGCACGAGGGACGTCCCCTGATCGACCGCATCCTCCTCATCCCCGAGCCGGAGCCCTACCGGCCCGGCCAGGAGCGTCGCGAGCGCGTCCGTGAACAACCCAGACGGTACGGTGAATCGGTGACCCGGCGACGGCAGCCGCCGCCGGGTGAGCCGGCCCCGAGATCCGGACTCCCCCCACGACACCGGGGGGCCAGGGAACCGTTGCCGGAGCCCCGTCACCGCACCAGTCAGCCGTACAACCGCAGGAGGCGTTAAGCCGTGTCCCCTTCATCCCGCCCGATCTCCGTCGTCCTCGCGGGCGGTGGGACGGCGGGTCACATCGAGCCCGCCCTCGCCGTGGCAGAGGCCGTTCGGCGTGCACGTCCGGACGCCCGCGTCACCGCCCTGGGCACCACCCGGGGCCTGGAGACCACCCTCGTCCCCGCCCGGGGCGTCGACCTGGAGCTGATCCCGGCGGTCCCGGTGCCGCGCAAGGTGAACAGGGACCTGTTCACGCTGCCGTTCCGGCTGGTCGGTGCGCTGCGACGTACTCGTCGTACGCTCAAGGATCTCAAGGCCGACGTCGTCGTCGGTTTCGGCGGCTACGTCTCGGCACCGGCGTACCTGGCGGCCAGGTCGCTCGGCGTGCCTGTGGTGGTGCATGAGGCGAACGCGCGGGCCGGCATGTCGAACAAGCTCGGGGTGAGGCTCGGCGGACGTGCGCTGGCCGCGACCGCGGACTCCGGCCTGGACGCCGAGGTCGTCGGCATCCCCGTGCGCGAGTCCCTGCTGACCCTCGACCGCGCGGCTCTGCGGGACGAGGCGAGGGACTACTTCGGGCTGGACCGTGACCGTCCCGTCCTGCTCGTCACCGGTGGCAGCCAGGGTGCGGCGTCGATCAACTCCGCGGTCGCCGGGGCGGCGGGCACGTTGGCGGACGCGGGGATCGGCGTCCTGCACGCCTACGGCAGGAAGAACGAGGCACCCTCCGTCGAGTCCGTGGAGGGCGCTCCGGCCTACGTCGCCGTGCCCTACATCGAACGTATGGACCTCGCCCTCGCCGCGGCGGACATGGTGCTGTGCCGGTCGGGGGCGATGACCGTGGCGGAGATCTCGGCCTGCGGTCTGCCGGCCGTCTACGTCCCGCTGCCGCACGGCAACGGGGAGCAGGAGCTCAACGCCCGTCCCGTCGTCGCCGCCGACGGTGGTGTCATCGTGCCTGACGCGGAACTGGACGCAGGGCGGGTCGCCCGCGAGGTCGTCCCGCTGCTCAGGGACAGCGGGAGGTTGCAGCGTGCCGGCGACGCCGCCGCGGCGGCGGGGCACCGTGACGCGGCCGAACGCATCGCGCAGATCGTCATCAGTGAAGCAGGGGAGTAGCACGTGAACGCAACGGTCAATTCGACGGTCAGCTCGGTGGACGACCTCCGCCACGTCCACATGGTCGGTATCGGCGGTGCCGGGATGTCCGGGATCGCCCGGATCCTGCTGGACCGTGGGGTCACGGTGAGCGGTTCCGACATGAAGGAGTCCCGTGTGGTCCTGGCCCTACGGGCGGCGGGGGCGGACGTGGCGGTCGGGCACCGTGCGGAGAACGTCACCTCCTCCGCCCCCGGCGGTGGACTGCCGGACGCCGTGGTGACCTCCTTCGCCGCGATCCCGCAGGACAACCCCGAACTCGTGGCGGCCCGTGAGGCGGGGATCCCGCTGCTGCGCCGGTCCGACGTCCTCGCCCTGCTCATGGCGGACAGCCGGGCCGTGCTCATGGCCGGCACCCACGGCAAGACGTCCACGACGTCGATGGCCGTCGTCGCCCTGCAGCACGCGGGCATGGACCCCTCCTTCGCCATCGGGGGGCAGCTGAACCGGGCGGGCACGAACGCGCACCACGGCACCGGCGACGTCTTCGTCGCCGAGGCCGACGAGTCCGACGGGTCCTTCCTGTCGTACTCGCCGGAGGTCGCCGTGGTGACCAACATCGAGCCGGACCACCTCGACTACTTCGGGTCGGAGGAGGCCTACCGGGAGGTCTTCGAGAAGTTCGCCGGACGGGTCGTGGCCGGCGGTGCCCTGGTCGTGTGCCTGGACGACGCGGGCAGTGCCCGCCTGGGCGAGGCCGTCGTCGCAGGGGAGGTGCCCGTCGCCGAGGGGGTCCGGGTGCTCGGGTACGGTACGACGGCCGCGGCCGCGGCGCACCCGACGGTGCCCGTGGCCGCGGAGATCCTCTCGACCGGCACCCTGTCCGACGGTGGGACGGACGCGGAGGTGCGACTCGACGGCGACCGGGTCCAGCTGACGGTCCGGACCCCGGGCCTGCACATGCTGCTCAACGGTGTGGCCTCACTCGTCGCCGGTGTGCTGGTCGGCGCCCCTGTGGACGGCATGGCGGCCGGCGTCGCCTCCTTCGACGGGGTGCGCCGCCGTTTCGAGTACCACGGCCGGGTCGGAGGGGTGGAGGTCTACGACGACTACGCCCACCACCCGACCGAGGTCCGCGCGGTCGTCACCGCCGCCCGGGAGAAGGTCCGGGCGCGTGCCGGGGACACCGGCCGGTCCGGCCGGGTCGTCGCCGTGTTCCAGCCGCACCTCTACTCCCGCACCCTGGCGTTCGCCGGGGAGTTCGCCGAGGCCCTGTCGCTGGCCGACGTGGCCGTGGTGCTCGACATCTTCGGGGCCCGTGAGGAGCCGGTCGAGGGGGTCGACGGGCGGGTCATCACCGACCGGGTCGGGAGGACGACGACCGAGGTCCACTACGAACCCCGTTTCGCCGACGTCCCGGCCCTCGTCGCCGACCTCGCCGAGGACGGGGACCTGGTGCTCACGGTCGGTGCCGGCACGGTCACGATGCTGGCCGACGAGATCCTGCGCGCCCTCGAGACGACCACCACGGACGAGGCCTGATCCCCGATGGCCAGCAGTGGCACCTCCCAGGCACGGGCGCGGCGGGCGAGCCGGCGGTCGGCGCGGCGGGATCCCCGTCGGCGGCGTCGGCTGGCCGTCGTCCTGGGCGTGGTCGCCGCCGTCGCTGTCCTGGCGGCCGTTCTCGTACTCAGTCCGTTGTTCACCGTGCGTGACATCGAGGTGGAGGGCACCGGGCGACTCACCCCGGAGCAGGTCATCTCGGCGGCGTCCCCGGTGGACGGGCAGAATCTCCTGTTCGCCGACACCGACGCGGCCGCGCGGTCGGTCTCCGAGCTGCCGTGGGTGGAGAAGGTCACCGTGTCACGGGACTGGCCCTCGGCGGTTCGCGTGAGCGTCACCGAGTACGACGCCGTCGGAGTGGTCGACGCGGACGACGGTCCCCTGGTGATCAACGAGCGGGGCCGCGTCTTCCTGCGCGGTGAGACTCCGGACGGTGCCGTCAAGGTCCGGGCGTCGGCGGACGACGCCGCCGCCCTGGAGGCGGCGGGCAGGGCGCTCAGCGCCCTGCCGGAGGAACTCCGCGGCACCGTGGAGGAGGTCGAGGCGCCGTCCGCCGAGGAGGTCAGCCTGAGGTTCCCCGAGGGACGCGAGGTCTACTGGGGCTCCGCCGACCGGGCGGAGGAGAAGGCTGAGGCGACCCGGGTGGTGCTCACCCGGGACGGGCAGCGGTGGAACGTCTCGAACCCGGCCCTGCCGTCGGTGCGGGACTGAGCGTGACCCCGCCACAACTCTCAACCCGACGTTGAGGGATACGACACGCAAGAAAAATGTGCGCGGAAATCACCTCCGTGTCACACACAATTGGTCGCAGAGTTAGAGCGACAGCACACGGGCACACGATGCCCGGCACACCGGGAAAGAGAGCGCACACCATGACCCTCTACGACAACCACCTCGCCAAAATCACCGTCGTCGGTGTCGGTGGCGGTGGTGTCAACGCCGTGAACCGGATGATCGACGCGAATCTCCAGGGTGTGGAGTTCGTCGCGATCAACACCGACGCGCAGGCACTCCTGCTCACCGACGCGGACACCAAGCTGGACATCGGCCAGGCCGAGACCCGTGGCCTCGGCGCCGGCGCGAACCCCGAGGTCGGACGGAAGTCCGCCGAGGACCACAAGGAGCAGATCGAGGAGGTCATCGAAGGCTCCGACATGGTCTTCGTGACCTGTGGTGAGGGTGGCGGCACCGGTACCGGCGCTGCGCCGGTGGTGGCCAACATCGCCAAGAAGAAGGGTGCGCTGACGGTCGGCGTGGTGACCCGGCCCTTCACCTTCGAGGGGCAGCGTCGCTCCAAGCAGGCGCTCGAGGGCATCGAGGCCCTCCGCGACGTCTGCGACACGCTCATCGTCATCCCGAACGACAGCCTGCTCAAGATGGGCGACGCCGACCTGCAGCTCATGGACGCCTTCCGTAAGGCCGACGAGGTCCTGCACTCCGGTGTCGAGGGCATCACCCGTCTGATCACCACCCCCGGTGTGATCAACGTGGACTTCGCCGACGTGCGCTCGGTGATGACGGACGCCGGTTCGGCCCTGATGGGCATCGGCAGCTCCCGTGGCGACGACCGGGCCCGCAAGGCCACCGAGCTGGCGATCAACTCGCCCCTGCTGGAGACCACGATGCAGGGCGCCAAGGGCGTGCTGCTCTCCTTCGCCGGTGGTTCGGACCTGGGCCTCTTCGAGGTCAACGAGGCTGCGACGATCGTCCAGGACCTCGCCGACGAGGACGCCAACATCATCTTCGGCACCATCATCGACGACCAGCTCGGCGACGAGGTCCGCGTGACCGTCATCGCCACCGGGTTCGACGACTCGCCGAACGTGACCTCCACGCCGCGCCGTGGTCAGCACCGCGCCCCGGAGAACGCCACCCCCGCCACCC
>NZ_JALAGY010000009.1 GCF_022712195.1 Corynebacterium sp.
CTCCGTCACCGTCATCGTCGACGGACATGTGGTCGCTGCCGGCGGTCGCTGCGGCGATGACCCTCTCGGTGTCGTCGGAGGTCCCGGAGGAGGTCCCGGAGTTCCCCTGGCCCCCGGCGCCGGCGTTGTCGCCGGACCGGGGGGTCAGGCCGGAGGTGGTGTCGGCGTGCCGGCCGGCGGCGGTGGGGGCGTCGAGGAGGCCGTTGAGCTCGGTGCGGGCGGCGATGGCCTCACCGGGTGACTGGTAGCGGTCCCAGAAGGTGTTCACCAGGTTGGCGCGGATCGCCCGCTCCACGAGCCACTGGTCGGCGGGGCCGGTGTCGACGCTCACACGCATGCCGACCGACCAGGGCTGTCCGGCTGCGGCGGGCGGGGTGATGTTGCGGGCGGGCTGTACCTCGATGTCGCCGAGGATGCTGGCGTCCACCCCGGCGGACTCCACGGCGGTGGACGAGGCGTCCTCGACCTTGGTCAGCAGGTCCGCCATGGACTCGCCGTTGACCATCGGAACGTCCAGGTCCACCACGGCCCGCGACCACTTCTGGGAGTAGTTGATCGTCACACTGGCCTTGCTGTTCGGCACCGTGACGAGTTCGCCCGCGACGGTGCGGATCTGGGTGGAGCGCAGGGTCAGCTTCACCACGGTGCCGGTGATCTGTCCGGAGGTGTCGTCGAAGGTGACGACGTCCCCGACGCCGTAGTGACGTTCGGAGATGATGAAGAACCCGGTCAGGAAGTCGCCGATGATGTTCTGTGAGCCGAAACCGATCGCGGCGGAGACGACGGTGGCGGGTATGGCCGCTCCCATCGCCGGGACGCCGAGATTCGTCAGGGCGACCAGGACCAGGATGAAGTAGGCGACGATCTCCAGCATGTAGACCAGTGCGCCGACCAGGGCGAGTTTGGCCTTGGTCTCTTCTTGTCCCTGTTCGAGACGGTTGGTGAGCACACGGACGACCTGGCGACCGACCCGGGGGATCAGGATCGCGATGATCAGCAGTGCCGAGAGCGGGAGGCCGTGCTGGATGATCCAGTCCCAGAGGGAGAACAAGAGGTATCTGACGTCGAACATGGGACACACGGTAGCCGGTGTTTCTTGGGGTTCGCTGGAAGGCCTGGTGGGGCAGGGGAGTGAACACCCGGTCGGCTCACGCAGTGAGATTGGGGGTATCAGCGGGTGGGATATTTTCTCATTTTCCATTGACCGGGGTCCCCGGGTCCACTATGGTCGACAGCTATGACGACGTTCCTGATTCTTGTATCCGCCGGGCGCTAGAGCCCCTGCGGTCACTTCGCGGAACAATCTGGCGCCCCCGCCCCGTACCCCGGGTAGCGGGGGCACAGTCGGTTCTACGGCGGATACGCACCTCGCGAGACCTCGAATGTCGGACATCCACAACTCATGACCACCCAAAGGAGTGCACGGACGGTGAATGACACCTCACGCCCACACCCCAGTCCTGCGACAGTCGCTGCCACAGGACGCAGCCGTAAGCCTGAACGCATCAACGGCGCCCAGGCGGTAGTCCGTTCCCTCGAGGAACTGGGTACCGATGTCGTCTTCGGCCTCCCCGGTGGTGCGGTCCTCCCGCTCTACGAGGCTCTCTACGGTTCCGAGAAGCTCAACCACATCCTGGTGCGCCATGAACAGGGTGCCGGTCACGCCGCCACCGGCTACGCCCAGGTCTCCGGCGAGGTCGGTGTCTGCATCGCCACCTCCGGCCCGGGGGCCACCAACCTGGTCACCCCCCTGGCGGACGCCAACATGGACTCGGTCCCCGTCGTGGCGATCACCGGCCAGGTCGCCAGTCACCTGCTGGGCACCGACGGGTTCCAGGAGGCGGACATCCGCGGCATCACCATGCCGATCACCAAGCACAGCTTCATGGTGACCCGTCCGGAGGACATCCCGGCCGCGATCGCCGAGGCGTTCCACGTCGCCAGCACCGGGCGTCCCGGTGCCGTCCTGGTCGACGTCCCCAAGGACGTGCAGAACGCGGAGATGGACTTCGTCTGGCCGCCGACCTACCGCCTTCCCGGCTACCGTCCGGTGACGACCCCGCACTCCCGTCAGATCGAGGAGGCCGCTCGCCTGATCTCCCAGGCGAAGAACCCGGTCATCTACGCCGGCGGCGGTGTACTGAAGGCCAACGCCAGCAAGGAGCTCCTGGCCTTCGCCGAGACCACCGGTGTGCCGGTCACGACGACGCTGATGGCCCTGGGTGTCTTCCCTGAGTCGCACCCGCAGTACCTCGGCATGCCCGGGATGCACGGCACGGTGCCGGCTGTGGCCGCCATGCAGAAGTCCGACCTGATCATCGCCCTGGGCGCTCGATTCGACGACCGGGTCACCGGCGACGTCGACTCCTTCGCCCCGGGTGCCAAGGTGATCCACGCGGACATCGACCCCGCGGAGATCGGCAAGATCCGCGAGGTCAACGTCCCGATCGTGGGCGACGCCCGCGAGGTCCTCGTCGCACTGCGCCGGGCGATGGAGGACCGTCCCAGGGAGCAGGACATCTCCCGGTGGACGACCTACCTCGACGGCCTGAAGGAGGACTTCCCGCCCGGATACGACGAGCCGGAGGACGGCAAGCTCGCCCCGCAGTTCGTCCTGGAGAAGCTCACCGAGGCCGCTGGCCCGGAATCCGTCTACGTCGCCGGTGTCGGCCAGCACCAGATGTGGGCCGCGCAGTTCCTGAAGTTCGAGAACCCCCGCACCTGGCTGAACTCCGGTGGTCTGGGGACCATGGGCTACGCGGTCCCGGCGGCGATGGGCGCCAAGGCCGCCGCACCGGACACTGAGGTGTGGGCGGTCGACGGCGACGGGTGCTTCCAGATGACCAACCAGGAGCTGGTCACCTGTGCTGTCGAGGGACTGCCGATCAAGATCGCCCTGATCAACAACGGCAACCTGGGTATGGTGCGCCAGTGGCAGACCCTGTTCTACGACGGGCACTACGCGCACACGAACCTCAAGCCGGGTGAGAACTACCTCCCGGACTTCGTGGGGCTCGCGGAGTCGATGGGCTGCGCGGCCTTCCGCGTCACCGAGAAGGACGACGTGGAGGCGACGATCGCCAAGGCCCGCGAGATCAATGACCGCCCGGTCGTCATCGACTTCATCGTCGGCGAGGACGCCCAGGTGTGGCCGATGATCTCCGCCGGCGCCTCCAACGACGAGGTCCAGTACGTCCGCGACCTGCGCCCGCTGTTCGACGAGGAGAACTCCGCGGCGGAGGACCCCGATGAGATCCACACGCTGATCAAGGAAGGCGAGGAGAAGTAATGTCTCAGGTCCACACTCTCAGTGTCCTGTGTGAGGATGTCGACGGCATCGCGTCCCGTATCACCGGGATGTTCACCCGCCGCGCCTTCAGCATCATCTCGATCGCCTCGGGTCAGACCGAGGTCGCCGGGGTCAACCGTTTCACCATCCAGGTGGAGGGGGAGGACCACGTGATCGAGCAGATCACCAAGCAGCTCAACAAGCTGATCCCGGTGATCAAGGTCAGCCGCCACGACCCGGACTCGATCGTCTGCCGTGGTCTGATGCTGGTGAAGGTGTCCGCGGACAACTCCAACCGCACCCAGGTCGTCGAGTCGGCGAAGCTCTTCCGCGCCCACGTCGTCGACGTCGGACCGGAGTCCGTCGTTATCGAGGCGACGGGTACCCCGACGAAGCTCAAGGCGCTGCTGGAGGTCCTGGAGCCCTTCGGCATCCGCGAGCTCGTGGAGTCCAGCGTGACCGCGGTGAGCCGCGGGCAGAAGGCGATGTACCCCGCGAAACTCTGAATGCCTGCGGTCATTCACGGGGTGGGATACCCTGTCTCACCCTCTGATACTCGTTGCTGATACGATGGCAGGCACTGCACGTTGTATCCGGTTCATGAACCGATTCATCCCCGTTTTCCCACGAAAGGCTGTACCTCATGGCAATTGACGTTTTCTACGACGACGACGCCGACCTGTCGATCATCCAGGGCCGCAAGGTTGCCGTGCTCGGCTACGGTTCGCAGGGGCACGCCCACGCCCAGAACCTTCGCGACTCGGGTGTCGAGGTCGTCATTGGCCTGCGCGAGGGCTCCAAGTCCGCCGCGAAGGCTGAGGAGGCCGGCTTCAAGGTCCTCTCCAACGCCGACGCCGCCGCCTGGGCCGACGTCGTCATGGTGCTCGTGCCTGACACCACCCAGGCCAGCGTCTACACCGAGGACATCGCGCCGAACCTGCAGGACGGCAACGCCGTCTTCTTCGGCCACGGCCTCAACATCCACTTCGGCCTGATCAAGCCGGCCGACAACATCACCGTCGCGATGGCCGCCCCGAAGGGCCCGGGCCACCTGGTGCGCCGCCAGTTCGTGGACGGCAAGGGCGTGCCCTGCCTCATCGCCGTCGAGCAGGACCCGAAGGGCGAAGGCCGCGACCTGGCCCTGTCCTACGCGGCAGCCATCGGCGGTGCCCGCGCCGGCGTCATCCCCACCACCTTCGAGGCGGAGACCGTCACCGACCTCTTCGGCGAGCAGGCCGTCCTGTGCGGTGGCACCGAGGAACTGGTCAAGACCGGGTTCGAGGTTCTCACCGAGGCCGGTTACGAGCCGGAGATGGCATACTTCGAGTGCCTGCACGAGCTCAAGCTGATCGTGGACCTGATGTTCGAGGGCGGCATCGCCAACATGAACTACTCGGTCTCCGACACCGCGGAGTTCGGTGGCTACCTCTCCGGTCCGCGTGTCATCGACGCCGGCACCAAGGAGCGGATGAAGGGCATCCTGTCCGACATCCAGGACGGCACCTTCACGAAGCGACTGATCGCCAACGTCGAGGGCGGCAACAAGGAGCTCGAGGGTCTGCGCGCCGACTACGCCAAGCACCCGATCGAGACCACCGGCACCAAGCTGCGCGACCTGATGAGCTGGGTCAAGAACCCGCTCGACGCCACCGCGTAGCCTGACCTGCCGGTCACCGGGCCCCGGGAGCGACCTCAGGTGCGCTGATCCCGCGCCTAACCCGAAGACCCCACGGAACATCCGTTCCGTGGGGTCTTCGTTCGTCACTGCGGAGGGTCACGGGCTGTGTGAGCCGGGTGCCGGATCCTGACGTGACCGGGTGGGGCGGGGTGACCGATCTTGACACCTGAGGCGCCGCGGCCTTAATGGTAACGATAATGGTACCCATATATCGCTCTTGACCTGCGACATTATGGGCAATAGAGTGGTGTTCAACCGTTAATGAAAATGGAGGAACCTGATGGCCCACGATCACGACCACGGCCCGGAGGCGGGTCACAGCCACGCCACGCGGGTCCGGGGAAAGGCATTGTGGGTCGTCATCGCGATGACGTCGACGATCTTCGTCGCGCAGGTCGTCGGCGGTGTCCTCTCGGGTTCGCTGGCACTGCTCGCCGACGCCGGGCACATGCTGTCCGACGCCGGCGGTCTCATCGTCGCGGCCCTGGCGATGATGGTCGGTTCCCGTCCGGCGACCGCGCGCGCCACCTACGGCTTCCGGCGGGCCGAGGTGCTCGCCGCGGCCGTCAACGCAGGGGCGGTCGCCGTCATCGGGGTGTGGATCGCGGTCGCAGCCTTCCGCCGGATGGGGGAGGGGCCCGAGGAGATCCAGACGGGGCTGATGCTCGCCGTCGCGGTGGTCGGCCTGCTGGCCAATGTGGTCTCCGCGGTCATCCTGCACCGCAACTCGGGGGAGTCCCTCAACATGAGGGGGGCCTACCTGCACGTCCTGGTGGACCTGTTGGGGTCGGTGGCGGTGATCATCGCCGCGTTGGTCATGGCTGTGACCGGGTGGTTCTGGGTGGACGCCGTGGCGTCCCTGATCATCGCCGCGATGATCCTCCCCCGGGCCTGGTCCCTGATGAAGGAGGCCGGCACTGTGCTCATGGAGCAGGTGCCGCGGGGCGTGGACCCGGTCGAGGTGCAGGAGGCGGTGAGCGCGACAGACGGGGTCTACGGCTCCCACGACCTGCACATCTGGTCGGTGGACGGAGAGTCGTCCATGGCGACGGTCCACGTGGTCACCACCGGCGACGAACAGGAGGTCCGCAGTGACGTCCGGAAGGTGTTCGAGGACCGGGGGATCGGTCACGTGACTGTCCAGACTGAGGCGGCACCGGCCCGGGAGAGCGCCGGGCGTGTGTGCGAGACCGGGTGCGGGGACGTCTGCCGTCCGTGACCGGCGGTCAGACGGTCAGGCGGTCAGTCCCAGGGCCACCGCGATGAGCACCATCACGATGCCGAAGGCCCAGGCGATCGGGAAGGTCAGCTTGATGTGCTTGCCGATCGTGCCGCCGGACAGGCCGATGGCCAGCCACAGGGCGGGGGAGAAGGGGCTCACGAAGGTGCCGATGATGTTGCCGATGATCAGTGCGGCGGCCGCACCGCTGCCGGAGACCCCGAAGGACGCCACCGTCTCCTGCACCACCGGGAGCACCGAGAAGTAGTAGGCGTCGGTCGAGGTCAGCAGATCCAGCGGGACGCCAAGGAGGCCGACGATCACGTGCAGCTGTGCGCCGACGGAGTCGGGCAGCACGCTGAGCAGGCTGAGAGCGATCTCCTCGAGCATGCCGGACTTGTTCAGCACACCGAGGAACATGGCGGCGGCGAGGATGACCCCGGCCATGGACAGGGCGTTGGGCGCGTGACGCTTCAGGGTCTCGGCCTGTTCGCCGGAGAGTGGGAAGTTCACGACCAGGGCGATCGCGGTACCGACGAGGAAGACCGGGCCGGGCTCGATCCATCCGGACATGAGCAGGACCAGCATGCAGACAGACAGGACGATGCTGAACACCGTGACCCAGCGTCCGGTGCGCATCTTCGCGCCGATCTCCTCCTGCTTCTCCTTCTCTCGGGCCTCGAAGTCGGCGGCGAGGGTGTGGACGTTCACGTCACCGGTACCCACGAAGTCGGGGCTCTTCCGGAGCTTCTCGATGCGGCGGGCCTCCTTGAGTCCCAGGAGGCCGGCGATGACGAAGACCAGTACGAGCGCGATGCCCTGGAGCGGCAGGATGTGTCGCCAGAGCTCGACCGGGGTCTGGTCGACCACGGATGACGCACGACCGATCGGGCCGGCCCACGGAACCATGTTCATCACCGAGGCTGCGGTGGCGACGATGGCCAGCAGTACGTAGCGCGACATGTGCATCGCCTTGTACAGCGGCAGCAGGGCGGGGATGGTGATCAGGAACGTCGTGGCGCCGGCGCCGTCGAGGTGCACGACCATGCCGATGGCGGCGGTGCCGAGTGTGACCAGCACGACTTTTCCACGGGTGGCGATGATCAGGCCCTTCACAAGCGGGGTGAACAGGCCGGTGTCACTGAGGATGCCGAAGTAGATGATGGCGAAGATGAACATCACCACGACGTTCATCACCGACGCCAGGCCGGCCTCGTAGAATTCGCCGATGCTCTGGATGCCGTAGCCGGCGATGAGGGCACCGATGACGGGGACCAGCGTCATCACGACGGTCGGGTTGCTCCTGCCGCGCAGCAGGATGCCGACGGTGACGATGATGATCCCCAGGCCTATGGCTGTTAGCCCGCCGGGGGACTGCATCGTCTCAGTGAATGAGTCCATGTGGGTCTCCTCAAGAAATGTAGGTG
Organism: Corynebacterium sp.; assembly: GCF_022712195.1. Classification (GTDB taxonomy): domain Bacteria; phylum Actinomycetota; class Actinomycetes; order Mycobacteriales; family Mycobacteriaceae; genus Corynebacterium. The sequence continues at coordinate 7,614 of NZ_JALAGY010000009.1, forward strand.
ATACAACACAGTATTGCAGCGATGCATGGTGCCTGTCACAACGCCTGCTGAGGGCGGTCGTCGTCACGATGTCGGGGGTTGGTGAACGTCGGGACCAAAGACGTACTAAGCTGTCCATGTCGCACGTCACCCCTGGGCTGATCCGGTGTGGGGAGTCAGACGTGGGCCCTGACCTCTCCGACGCGGTCGTGCCGGAGAGGCCGGGACATGCACATCTGTCAGGAGTATCCGTGAGCCAGAATTCCCGTCCCGTCGTTCTCATCGCCGACAAGCTCGCCCAGTCCACCGTGGACGCGCTGGGGGACTCCGTCGAGGTCCGTTGGGTCGACGGTCCGAACCGCCCTGAACTGCTGGAGGCCGTCAAGGATGTTGACGCGCTCCTGGTCCGCTCCGCCACCACCGTCGACGCGGAGGTGCTCGACGCCGCCCAGAATCTGCAGATCGTGGGCCGTGCCGGTGTGGGGCTGGACAACGTCGACATCGACGCCGCCACCGCCAAGGGCGTGATGGTGGCCAACGCCCCGACGTCCAACATCCACTCCGCCTGCGAGCACGCGATCTCGCTGCTGCTGTCGACGGCCCGCCAGATCCCCGCCGCCGACCGGACGCTGCGTGACCACGAGTGGAAGCGCTCCTCCTTCCAGGGCGTCGAGATCTTCGGCAAGACCGTGGGCATCGTCGGGTTCGGCCACATCGGGCAGCTCTTCGCGCAGCGTCTCGCAGCCTTCGAGACCGAGATCATCGCCTACGACCCCTACGCCAACCCGGGCCGTGCAGCTCAGCTGGGTGTGGAGCTGGTGGAGCTCGACGAGCTGGTCGGCCGCTCCGACTTCGTGACCATCCACCTGCCGAAGACCAAGGAGACCGCGGGCATGTTCAACGCCGAGCTCCTGGCCAAGGCGAAGGAGGGGCAGATCATCATCAACGCCGCCCGTGGCGGTCTGGTCGACGAGCAGGCACTGGCGGACGCCATCAAGAACGGCCCGGTCCGTGGCGCCGGCTTCGACGTCTACGCCTCCGAGCCCTGCACGGACTCCCCGCTGTTCGAGCTCGACGAGGTCGTCGTGACCCCGCACCTCGGCGCGTCCACCGTCGAGGCGCAGGACCGTGCCGGCACCGATGTCGCTGCATCGGTGCTCAAGGCCCTGGCCGGCGACTTCGTGCCGGACGCGGTCAACGTCACCGGCGGCAGGGTCAGCGAGGAGGTCGCTCTCTGGCTCGGCCTGGCCACCAAGCTGGGCAAGGTCGCCTCCGGTCTGCTGGATGACGCGGTCACCTCGGTGAACGTCGAGGCGCGCGGTGAGCTCTCCTCGGAGAACGTCGACGCCCTGGGGCTCTCCGCCCTGCGCGGTGTCTTCGCCGGTGTGGTCGACGAGCAGGTCACCTTCGTCAACACCCCGCAGATCGCGGCGGAGCGCGGCGTGAACCTCTCGGTCACCACCGCCGACGAGTCCGTGACCCACCGTTCCGTGCTCGAGGTTACCGTCGTCACCGGTGACGGCACCGCCGTCTCCGTCATCGGCGCGCTGACCGGACTGGACCGGGTCGACAAGATCGTCCGGATCAACGGACGTGGCCTGGACCTGCGTGCGGAGGGACTCAACCTGTTCCTGAACTACACCGACCAGCCGGGGGCACTGGGCACGGTCGGCACGTTCCTGGGACGTGCGGGCATCAACATCGACGCCGCTGCGCTGACCCAGGACGCGGACCGGGGCTCGGCCACCCTCGTGCTGCGGGTGGAGAAGGACATCCCGCAGGAGCTGCAGGAGCAGATCGCCGACTCGTTGTCGGCCTCGCGCGCCGTGCTGCTCGACCTCAACTAGGGGTCCGTAACTAGGGGTCTGTGCCTTGATCCCCCGTACCCGGCGCACGCCGGATACGGGGGATCACGCATGTGGGCGGGGGAGACCGGGTAC
>NZ_JALAGY010000087.1 GCF_022712195.1 Corynebacterium sp.
ACTACGTGACCAGGCTGTACTCACCGCACAGGCGCTTGTCGCCAACGGGGTCGGCGCTGACAGCAAGGTGGGAATCATGGCGCGCAACGGCAGGGGATTCCTCATTCCCCTGGCGGCCAAAGGGTACGTGGGTTTCACCGTGTTCCTGCTGAATGTGGGGGCCAGCAGGACACAGATCGCCAGTATCGTCGACGACCACGACATCAGCTTCCTTTTCGTGGACTCAGAGTTCGACGACAGGGTTCCCGACCAGAGTTCAGAGGTCAGTATCTGCCATTCGTGGATCGGAGACGGTGCGCGGAAGGACATCACTTTCCCCTCTTTCCGTGATTTGTGGGCCACGCCGGGGACATCGGACGTGACATTCGGACGCCGTCCCCGTCAGGGAGGAGTTGTCCTGATGTCCTCAGGGACGAGTGGCACGCCGAAGGCGGTGGGGCACGGCGAACCGCATGTGCCGCTGGGCGTTCTCGGTCCCCCCGTCGAAACCTGTGGGTTGCAGGCCGGGTGCACCCTGCAGATGACTGCGAGCATGTTCCACGTCCTCGGGTGGGGTGCGTCGTGCATCGCCCTGTTCGCCGGTTGCACGATCGTGACGCAGCGGCACTTCGACGCGGAGAACGTGCTGCACCAGCTCGACCGGTACCGGTGTGACGGTCTGATCAGTTCCGCTGTGTTCCTCAAGGACCAGCTCGCGGTCCACGAGTCCGACCCCGGCAGGTACGACACCTCCTCGCTCACCTTCATCCTCAACGCCGGTAACGCCATGAGCGAGGACCTGGTCCGTGGCCTGCAGGAGCGCTACGGGTACATCCTCGGTTCCGGTTACGGGTCCACCGAGGGGTTGCTCGTGTCCTACTCCAGTCCGTCGGATCTCAGGGAAGATCCGTTGACGGCCGGGCACCCTGTGTGGAACGGGCGCCTGGAACTGCTCGATCCCGACAGCGGCAGCGAGGTCGAGCCAGGTCAGGTGGGTGTGGTTCACGCCCGCAACGCCATGTCGATGAAGGGGTACCTGGGTACCAGGGATCGCGAGGATGCGACCCGTGGACTGCTCAGCCTCGGTGACAAGGGTGTCATCGACCCGGAGAGCGGGCGGTTGCGGGTGTTGGGCCGTAACAACGACATGATCATCGTCGGCGGTGAAAACATCTGGCCGACCTCGGTGTCCGACATCATCGACCGGGCTGGGGGTGTGGCCGAGTCGTACTGTGTGGGTGTGGAGGACGACGAGACGTTCCAGCGGGTGAAGGCGTACGTCGTCACCGACGGTTCCGTCGAGTTGACCGAGGACGACATCCGTGAGCATGTGCGGGAGAACTTCATGGCTCCGGCGATTCCCCGGGACGTGGTGCTGATGGACCGGCCGTTGCCGCGTAACCCGATCGGCAAGGTCGTCAAGCGCGAGCTCGAGGCCTTCGGCTGAGCGGCTTCCTGCGCCCGCACCGTGGAGTGGCCTGCATCGGGAACTCCGGTGGTTTCCGGTGTAAAATCATGGGATGGCGACGTTCACGACAGTCGAGATGTACTCCACCGATGCCGCGGCGTCGGCCGCCTTCATGGCAGACGTCTTCCAGCACCCCAGCACCCTCTACGGCGACTCCTACTACGACGTGCACGTCGGCGACGGCTTCACCGTCGCCTTCCAGACCAACCCCGAACCCCCACCGCCGCTGGCCATCTTCCGGGTGGACGACCTCGGGAAGATGCGCGAGACGGTGATCGCCGCAGGCGGGGTCATCACCGTCGAACCCTTCGACTTCCCCGGCGGGCGTCGTTTTCAGTTCAGGGAACCCGGTGGGAACGAGTTGTCCGTCTGGACCCCGACGGTCGACCGGTGACACGGGTACCATGAGCTGCACCGGACAGTCGCCGGCAGACACATGCAGCGGAAGGCCAGACAGTGGGAGATCGTCGCAGGAACACCGCGGTGGATGAGGTGGCTGCCGGACTGCGGCGGCTCGACCATGACGTCTTCGCCGCCGTCGCAGGGGCGGACAACCCCCAACTGGATGCGGTGATCCCGCGCCTCACGACGGCCGCGAACTACTCGCGGCTGTGGGTCGGGGCCGCCGGCGCGATGGCACTCACACGGCAACCTTCACTGCAGCGTGCCGCTACCCGCGGCCTGGTCAGTCTCGCCTGCGCCAGTCTCGTGGCGAACCAGCTGGCCAAGAGGTCGTGGCGCCGGGCCCGCCCGGGGCACGGCTCGGTCCCCCTCCCCCGGAGGATCCGCCGTTACCCACGGTCCAGTTCCTTCCCCTCCGGGCACTCCGCCAGTGCCGCGGCCTTCGCCGTCGGTGCGGGTCTCGAGAATCCGCCGGCCGGTGCGGGTCTCGGCGCACTGGCCGGGCTCGTCGGGTTCTCCCGCGTGTACACCGGCGCCCACTATCCCAGCGACGTCGTCGTCGGATGGGGTCTGGGTGCCCTCGTCGCCGCCGTCGGTGGCGCGGTGGTGCCGCCGCCCACCACCCGGGCCCGCGTCTCCACCGAACCGTTGTTCGTGGAGCGCCGGGGGCGCCCGGACGGCGAGGGCCTCGTCCTCGTCGTCAACCCCGCCTCGGGGGACGGCACGGGGGAACGCATTCTCCGGCACGTGGAGAAGGCGCTCCCGTCCGCCGAGATCATCGCACTGTCCCCCGACGACGACGTGGTCGAGGTGCTGGAGAACGCCGCGGACCGTGCGGAGGTCCTGGGCGTGGCCGGCGGTGACGGCACCGTGGCCACAGCGGCCGGCGTCGCACTGCGGGCGGGCACGCCCCTGGCGGTGTTCCCCGCCGGCACCTTCAACCACTTCGCCAAGCAGATGGGCTGCACCACCGCGCAGCAGACGGTGAAGGCGGTGCGCGCCGGCACCCTGGAGATGGTCGACGTCGCCACCCTGAACGGCGACACCACACTGCTGAACACGGCGAGCATCGGCGCCTACCCGCAGTTCGTCACCACCCGGGAACGTTACGAGGGGAAGATCGGCAAGACCCTGGCCTCCGCCGTCGCGGCGTGGAAGGTGCTCACCGAGGAGCAGGCGGTGCGGATCCGGTTCGACGACAGGACGGTGACCACGTCCCTGTTCTTCCTGGGCAACTCCGTGTACCGGCCGTCCGGGTTCGCCCCGGTCGACCGCGCCGGTGTCGGTGACGGCCTGCTGGACGTGCGCATGCTGGAGATCGGCAGGCCTTTCGCCCGGCTGCGCATCACGGCGTCGTTGCTGACCGGGCGGTTGAACCGCAGTCCGCTCTACCATGAGCTGCACCGGCCGGTGTTCCGGTTCGAGGTGCTCGGCGAGCCCACCCCGGTGGCGCACGACGGGGAGGTCGGCGAGGCGCGGTCGACCGTGGAGTTCGTCTCCCACTACCGGGTGCTGCCGGTGTACCGCCCGCGGTAGAGACACCCGTACAGGCACAGCAGCAGCCACGCGGAGCCCAGTGCCCACCCGGCGAGCACGTCGGACGGGTGGTGCACGTTCAACGCCACCCGCGCGACCCCCACCGCCACGCACAGGACGGCACCGGCGACGGTCAGGACGCCACGGACGTGCGCCCGCACCGACCGGGCGTACACCACCAGCAGCGCGCCGACGGCGACGAGGACGCCCAGCGCGTGGCCGGACGGGAAGGACATGCCGGACGCCGCGACGAGCTGCGTCACCGGCCGGTCCCGCTCCGCCAGTTGTTTGGCCGCCACGGAGACGATCCCGCTGCCCCAGACGCTGACGGCGAGGAACACCGCGACGCGCGTCCTGCCGCGGCGCAGTTCCAGGAGCACGGGCACCACCACCAGGGCCCGCCAGACCGCCGGGTCGGAGACCGTGCTCAGGCCGTCCCACAGCGGAACCCACCAGCCGTGCGCCTGCGCCAGTCCGTGGGCGGCCTCCAGGGCCCGGCCGTCAGGCCCGTCGACCCACGGCCACCCGCGGGCCCAGCCGGCCCACAGGACCGCGTAGAGCACCAGTGCCGTCACGGCACTCACGCCACTCACGGCCGCTGACACCGCCACCGGACGTGCGGAGGTCATTCACCCAGCACCATGTCGCGTCGCTGGTCGCCGAAGGAGAACTCCACCAGTTCCCGGAGGTAGTTCTGCGTGTACACCCACGGCGAGGAGTGCCCCTGCCTGGGGAACCTGTCGGCACTGCGTCGCAGGTAGGCGGCGGCGAAGTCGAACAACGGCCGGTCGACGGGCCCCGGCGGGGGAGCGGGGAAGTAGGTCTCCACGCCGCTCTTCCACAGTTTCACCATGTAGCGCGACACCAGGTCCGAGCGCAGCGTCCACGACCCGTTGATGTAGCCCACCGTGAAGCTGAAGTTCGGCAGGCCGGCGAGCATCATGCCGCGGTAGAAGGCCTGCTCGTTGACGGCCAGCGGGCGTCCGTCGATGCTGAGGGTGCCGCCGCCGAAGGCCTGCAGGTCCAGTCCGGTGGCGGTGACGATGACGTCGGCGGGGATCTCCTCCCCGGAGCTGACGCGTACACCGTCGGCGGTGACGCGGTCGATGGTGTCGGTGACGATGCGGGCGTTGCCGCGCAGGGCGGTGAAGATGTCGCCGTCGGGTGCCTTGCACACCCGCTTCTCCCACGGCCGGTGACGCGGCGTGAAGTGCCGGTCGATCAGCCCGCTGTCGATGTAGCGGTGCTGCATCCGGCGCAGGGCCCGGGTGAACAGCCACGGGGCACGCTGGCCCACGGTGTGCTGCGCCATGTCCCGGACGGCGTGGGTGAACCGCGCGGCGGGGTAGGCCGCCTTCGCCGGGAGCACCGTGCGCCATGCCCTGCTGATGGTGTCCACCGCCGGCATGGGGGCCACGAAGGTGGGGCTGCGCTGCAGCATCGTCACATGCGCGCCGAGCCGTTCGAGTGCGGGCACCAGGGTCACCGCGGTGGCGCCGGAGCCGATCACGGTGATCCGGCGTCCCGCGCAGTCGAGGTCCTCCGGCCACTCCTGCGGGTGGATCATCGTCCCGGTGAAGTCCTCCTCGCCGGGGAAGGCGGGACGGTGGCCGCGCCCGTGCACGAAGTACCCGGAGGCGTAGTGGACGCGCCGGGCGTGGACGGTGTGCTCGCCGTCCTCCGTCACGGCGGTGACCTCGTACATCCGCCGGTCCGTCCGCCAGTTCGCGTCGCGGATCCAGGAGCCGGTGCGCAGGCGTTCCAGGGCGCCGCAGTCCCGGGCGACGTCGCGGATGTACTCCTTGATGTCCGCCCCCTGGCCGAGGGTCCCCTCGTGGGGCCACGGGGCGAAGGGGAAGCCGTAGGTCGCCATGTCCGAGTCGGAGCGGATCCCCGGGTAGGTGAAGGTGTGCCAGGTGCCGCCGAGGTCCGCGTTGGCGTCGTGGATCTCCCACGACCAGTCGGGGAAGTTGCGGGCGACATGGTGCGCCAGGTCGACACCGGAGAGTCCGGCGCCGACGATCAGCAGGTCGAGGGGGTTCTCCGGGGAGCCTGGGCGGGTAACCATGCTCACAGCGTACAAGCGCGTAATGTCCGGGGGAGACGGATCGGGCCCCGGAGGCGGGGATTGAGCTACACTGAAATAGTTGATACATCAACTACATGGTGTGGCGACGACCCGGAGCGAAGGGACTGGAGATGTCGAACCCGCAAGAGCCCACGAAAGAGACCCGCGAAGCAGAGCACGTCCCCGTCGAGATCATCACCGCGCGCGACGTGCCCCTCGGCGGTCCGCGCGCCATGACGGTGCACCGCACCCTGCCCCAGCGTCGACGCAGTCTCATCGGCGCCTGGTGCTTCCTCGACCACTACGGTCCCGACCCTGTCGCCACCACCGGCGGCATGGACGTGGCCCCGCACCCGCACACCGGACTGCAGACCGTCTCCTGGCTGTTCGACGGGGAGATCCGGCACGACGACTCCCACGGCGTCCACGAACTCGTCCGCCCGGGCGAGATCAACCTCATGACCGCCGGCGCGGGGATCTGCCACTCCGAGGTCTCCACGGAGAACACCGTGGAGCTGCACGGTGTCCAGCTGTGGACCGTCCTGCCGGAGGAGGCCCGGCACGGCCCCCGCCGCTTCGACCACCACGCCCCGGCGCCGGTGACCTTCACCGGGGGCTCCGCGCTGGTCTTCCTCGGTTCGCTGATGGGGTCGACCTCCCCGGTGCCGACCTTCACGCCGCTGGTCGGCGCCGAGCTCCGGCTGGACCCGGGGGCGGTGCTGCACCTCGACGTCGACGCGTCGTTCGAGCACGGCGTCCTCGTCGACGCCGGCGACGTGACCGTCGGAGGTGTGCCCGTGGCGCCGACGGAGCTGGCCTACACCGGCACCGGTGCGGAGTCGCTGACGGTGGCGAACACCGGGGACGACCGGGCCCGGATCATCCTCATCGGCGGTGAACCCTTCGGTGAGGACGTGGTGATGTGGTGGAACTTCATCGGCCGCGACGACGCGGAGATCCGCCGCTACCGCGAGGAGTGGAACACCCACGGCGAGCGTTTCGGCGAGACCCACGGCTATGTGCCCCACCACCCGGACGGCCCGTTCCGGCTGCCTGCCCCGGACATGCCCGAGACTCGCCTGCGGCCCCGCACCAACCCCGCCCCCGTCGCCCGCGCCGGCGACGACCCCTACCGTCCACGACCGGGGAGGAACCACCCGTGACCGACATCCACGACAGGACCGGAGCGGCCGTCTCCGTCCGTCCCACCGCACAGGACGCCGCCTACGCCGCCTATGCCGTCTACCTCGACGACAGCGGGGAGCGGGCCGGCGCCACGTACTACCTCGACGACGGGGACGACCGCATCTTCTTCCACACCACGGTCGGGGAGGAGTACGCGGGACGGGGACTGGCCGGCATCCTCGTCGACCACGCCCTGGCGGACACGGCACGTCAGGGAAGGACCGTCGTCCCCGTGTGCCCCTACGTCCGCGGACGGATCGGCAGGACCGGGTGGGACGGGCCGGTGCGCACACCCACCGACACGGACCTCGCCGCGGTCCGGGAACACACCTCAGGAGGACAGGAATGACCCGCCCCTACATCGACAAGATGAACCCGGAGATCTACCGGGCACTCAACGGCGCCGTCCGTGCCGCGCGGACGTCCTACACCGCCGTCGGACTGCCGCTGGACCTGGTGGAGCTGGTCAACGTGCGGGTATCCCAGATCAACGGCTGCCCGACCTGCCTGAGCATCCACGTTCCGGCGGCCCGCGACGCCGGGGTGGACCCGCAGGTCCTGGACCTGCTGCCCAGCTGGAGGCAGGACACCTCGCAGCTGTTCACCGCACCCCAGCGGGCGGCCCTGGAGCTCGCCGAAGCGTTGACCGAGCCGCAGCCGGGCACCGGACGCACCAGCGTCGCCGACGCCGTCGCCGCGGCGTCCCGCGAGTTCGACGACGACCAGCTCAGCGCGCTGGAATGGGCCGTGGTGCTCATCAACGCCTACAACCGCATCTCCATCGCGTCGGGGCACCCGCCGGCACCGGCGCCCCGGGACAGGACGTGACATGCACACCACGGTGATCCCGTCCGCCGACCGGGCCCGCTGGCCCGGCAGTGACATCGTCTCGCGCCAGTCGTTCCCCGCCACCGGGTCGACCCGCATGACCGACTACGCCTTCGGCCTGCTGCTGATCCACAACGACGACATCGTCGAACCCGGTGAGGGGTTCGACATGCACCAGCACGCCGACGTGGAGATCGTCAGCTGGGTGGTGCACGGCCGGCTCAGGCACCGGGACTCCTCCGGGACGGAGACCGTCCTCGGGCCCGGGCAGGCCGAGGCGATCACCGCCGGACGGGGCGTACGCCACGCCGAGACCAACGCCGCAGGCTTCACCTCCAGGGACACGGTGCGTGTCGTCCAGATGTGGCTGCCGACGGACGAGGCGGGGGCCGACCCGTCCCACGCCGTCGCCGACCTCGACGACGCGCTGGACGCCGCCTCCGCCGTCGGGGAGTTCGTCACCGTCGCCGCCGGTCACCCTGACCCCGGCCCGGACGCTCCAGCCGCTCCAGCCGCGTTACGGATCCGGACGTCCGGCGCCCGGCTGAGGGCTGCCCGCCCGGTTCCCGGACAGGCGGTCACCACCGACCCCGCCCGCTACACGCACGTCTTCGTCGTCTCCGGCGCGGTGCGTCTGCACACCCCGGAGGTCCACGACCTGCGGGAGGGGGACGCCGCCCGCGTCGTCGACGGGGGAGCCCTGCGGATCGAGGCGCTCACCGACGGCCGCACCGAGGGGCAGGACCGGGCGGAGGTGCTGGTCTGGGAGATGTCCCGCAGCGTGGCGACCACCCCACGGCTGCCCGCCTCATCCCGCCGGGTCCGCTGAGCGCCGCGCCGGGGCACCGCAGGTCATCCGCTGCCTGATGGCGCGTGCCTGCGTGCCGGTGACCACGACGGCCAACCCGGAGCGCAGGGACGCCTCCAGTTCCGCGGACGGCAGGGAGTGCAGGTGGGCGGCGGTCAGGGCCTCGCCCCGGATGTTCGTCAGGATCGTGTCGGGGTCCAGGGTGTACACCTGCGTGGCGGAGCGCAGCACCGTCGGTTCCGGCAGGAGGAGCCCGGAGGCCTCCAGGGCGGCGACGGCGAGGTGGCGCTCGTACTCGAACCGGAGGTACCCCTCGAGAGCCTTGTGGGCCCGCCGCCCGTCACCACGTCGACTTTTCCCACCCGAGAACACATGCATAACGGGGTCAGCCTAGTGGCGTCAGAGGGGCCCGGACACCACCCCTAAGGGCCCTTTTCCGCCCCTTCCCGGCCTTTTCCCGGCACGCCCGCGGTTGCCTGCGGGGCACGCCGGTGGCCATGCTGGTGGGAACGTGTACCCGCTACACCGGCACCAGCCCGGCACAGGAGGAACCCCGTGGAGCCGTCACCTCCCGCCCGCTACACCACGGACGACAAGCTCCGGGCCGCCCACCAGGGGCTGGCGGCGGCGGGACGGCAGGGGCTCACCCCGCTGCTGGCGTCGGTGACGGGGTCGGCGCTCCGCGGCCTGGACCACGCCGGCAGCGACCTGGACGTGCTCGTCGCGGTCGCGGACCCGCTGCCCCGTCCCGTCGCGACCGTGTCGGACCGGCTGGACCTCACCCTCGCCGCGGTGACGCACATACTCGACCGGGTCGGGGAGTCCGTCCCGTACGCGGAATGGGCGGTGAGCCCCCACATGGTCACGCAGGGCACGGCCGGTGCAGCCTGGCTCCCGGTGGTCCGTGCACTGCGCCCCGCCCCGTACCGCCTCAGGTCGCACGCGCAGTCGATGGCGTACCGCAGCGCGGCGCGGCAACCGGACCCGGCGAAGGCCGCGCGCCTCGCCCTGGCCGCCTACCGTTTCACCCACACGGCACCCGGCGTCGCCGTGCAGCCACGCACCGTGTTCGACCTGCGCTGCGAGGAGGCCGCCGCGGCGGCGGACTGGTTGTCGGAGGGTGCGGACGGCACCCCCGACCCGCGGGTCGTGCGGGTGGTGGAGCTGCTGCGCAACGCCGCCGGTGGCGCTGCACCGGGCAGCGTCAGTCGTTGAGCAGTACCGACTCGGCGAGGGGGCGGCGGGTGCGTGGGGCGTTCTCCCGGGCGAGCACGGCCTCGTCGGCGCCGGAGGCGTCCCCCGGAGTGCCCACGGCGATGACGGTGAGCGGGACCAGGTCCGTGCCCAGCCCGAAGGCCTGCGACAGCCCGGTCTGGTCGAAGCCGCTCATCTGGTGCACCACCAGGCCGTCGGCGTGCGCCTGGAGGGTGAGGTACGCCGCCGCCTGGCCCGCGTCGTAGCGGGCCTCCGGCAGGGGCCGGCCGTCCTCGCCGACCGTCTCGGCGAGGACCACCACCAGCGCACCGGCGTCCTGCGCCCACCCCCGGTTGAACTCGACCAGCGCCTCCAGCACAGCCCGGTGGGACGCGCTCCCGCGCCGGGTGACCAGGAAGCGCCACGGCTGCCGGTTGAAGGCGGACGGCGCCCACCGGGCGGCCTCGAGTGCGCTGCGCAGCCCGTCCTCGTCGACGGGGGAGTGGGGGTCGTAGATGCGCGGACTCCAGCGGTCGGCGATGACGTCGAGGACGGGGGCGTCGGTACGGGCCGTGCGGTCGGTGATCAGTGTCATGTCCGAAGTCAACCGCACAACCGGCCCGTCTGTTCCCACTTCCATTCACCGGGGACATTATCGCCCCGGGGAAGGTCGGTCAGCCGACCTTGAAGCCGTCCGCGGTGAGGGCCTCCTCGGCGGTCTCGGGGTCGTCCGCCGCCCGGAACTCGAGGATCTGGTCGGTGTGGTTGTGGTCGTAGGCCTTCTGGCCGGTACCTTCCTGACGCTTCCGCAGCAGTTCCTCCCGCTGCTCCAGCGGGGTGAGCGGGTTGCCGTACATGCGGCGGGAGACCTCGGGGCTCAGGACCCGGGGGCTCTGGGCCGGGATGTTCAGCAGCGCCGGCTCGTAGTACCGCAGGGCCCTGGGGCAGATCCGTCCGATGAGCCAGAGGAACAGCCTGGGGTTCGCAGCCAGGACGCGGTAGATCGGCTTCCACGCGGCGATCGCCAGCGTGTCCGTCACCCGGGACTGCTTCACCCCGAGCATCGGACGCATCCACCGGGGGTAGGTGGCGATGATGCTCTTGCGCAGCAGTGGGCGGCCGATCTTCTGCAGCCACTTCGGGAGGTCGGGCTCGATGGTCTCGAACCCGTCGAGGATGACGTCCACGTTGCGGATCGCGGCCTCTGAGGCGGAGAGCTTCTCACGCCAGTCGTCAAGGTACTTCTGCACCTCACCGCGGGTGCGCGGGACGTCCTCCTGGCGGATCGGCTGGGCGGCAGCGGCGGTGACCATCTGCGACCAGTACTCGTTCTCCTCGTCGCGGGACAGCTTGCCGGGACCGAAGGTCTCGTAGGTGTAGAGGATGGAGTGCCACGCGGTCACGTGGATCCACAGCTGCGACTCCGGCTTGTTCGCCTCGAAGTTGTTGCCGGTGACCGGGTTCACGCCGTAGGAGCGGTCGTGGACCTTCATCAGGATGTCGGACATCCGGATCACGGTCTGCGAGTCCGCGGTGATCCAGGAGGTGAAGTACTCCATCGTCCGGTCGTAGCGGACCGGGGTGCGCTTGTACACCTGGCCGGAGGCGTCCACCGCGGCGACGAGATCAGGGTCGAGGTGCTCGATGGTCACCGCGCGGGCGAAGCCCTGCAGCGCGGCCGTGGGTTACAGCCAGACCTTCCATGCGACGGACCCGGGGCCGAACCAGCCTTCGTCGGCACGGGTGATCTTGTCGTTCTTCCCTCCGCGACGGAACGGCTTCCGGCCGGAGGTGTCGCCGGACTTCTCGTCGACGGAGGATCCGTTCCCGTTCGCTGCGGCCGGGATCGTGGCGTCGGCGAGACCGAGGGAGTTGCTCTCGTCACCGGTAAAGGGGCAGGACATGGTGCCCTCCTTCAAGTAGATATCGTGAAAATGTAGCGCTCGTCACACAAACCTACCTGAGATGCGATCGTTCTGGAAGTGAAAACGGTGAACCCGCCGTGGACGACGTACGCCGGGCCGGGGTTGCCGGACGCCGCGATGAGACGCCACCGGGAGATATCCCTACGGGAGATCGATCCCGTCGGTCCGGGCGCCCCCGTCGGCGTCGAGGACCACGTTCGCCGCCAGAGGGATCTGGTGTGACGCGCTCTCCAGGATGTGCATGAAGTACCCGGCGGTGTTGGGCACGGCGATGATGTCACCGGTGGAGATCCCCTCCGGGAAGCGCAGGCGCCGCCGGATGATCACCTCGTCCTCGATGCAGTAGGCCCCCACCAGGAAGCCCTCCGACCCGGGAGCCCGCCCGGGCCCGGAGCTGTCACCGACCCGCACCAGGAGCGGGTCGACGAGGATGTCGTCCGAGGTGGTCCGGCACTGCGTCCGGTTCATCTCGACCCCGACCAACGGCACACCGTCACTACGGTCCTTCAGGAACGCCACACGCGCGAGGATCACCCCGCATCCGTCGAGGACGGAACGACCGGGCTCCAGGTGCAGTCGCAGCCCTCTGCGAGTCAACGCAGTCGCCGCCGTCTCCTGCGTGGACGGCAGACCGACCCGGCCGTGGAGGAGGTCCCGCAACCACCCTCCACGCACAGGCGCCTGATGGAACGGGTACGTGTTCGCCAACGGGTCCGACTTCCACGTGAACGCCGGACCCGCGCCGTCGACCATCGCCGTCCGGGCACTCTGGAAGTGGGCCCACTGGGCCCCGTCGTCGAGGTAGCTCATCGGCACACCACCACCGAGGTCCACGAACTCCGGCCGGTGGCCCGCCTCCACCGCCGTGTCAACGAGGTGCAGGGCGTCTCCCAGGGCGAACAGACGGTCGGACGCGGAGTACCCGTGCAGGTGGAGGTGTACCCCGACAACGTCCACCGTGTCCGCCAGGAGGCCGGTGCCGGCAGACAGGTCGCGCAGGGCCCCCTCCCATACGCGGAGCCGCTCGCCGAAACGGGTCGGGGGCAGGTGCGCCGGGTCGGGGGCGATCCGCGGGGCGACACGCGGGCGACGGCCTCCGGGCGACGCCCCGAGGCCGCGCAGGCGGGCAAGTTCAGCGACGGAGTCCACGGACACCGTCACCCCGTTGTCCACGGCCAGCCGCAGCAGCCGGTCGGGTTTGACCGCGGCACTGAGGATGACCCGGTCCCCGGGGACTCCGCGGTCCAGGACCTGCCGCAGCTCCCTCTCACTTGCGACATCGACTCCGTGACCCGCCCGTACGGCGGTGTCCACGAAACTCAGAGCCTTGTTCGCCTTGCGGGCGTAGAACACGCGGGTGTCCACTCCCGCGTCGGCACCGGCGTCGCGCAGTTCCGCCATGTTCCGCACCATGGGGGCGGTCCGCAGGACGTTGACCGGTGAACCGCGTTCCTCGACGAGGGTCCGGCAGCGGCCGCTGTCGGACAGGAGACTCACCGTCCAGGGTTCCAGCCGTGCGGTCAACGGCACCGTCCCCTCGGCCCCGGGGTTGTCGAGACGCCGGCGGCGGTGGTGGGCGACGACCCTCCGGGCCCACCGGGGGATGACGGTGGTCCCGGCTCCCCCGGTACGTCCCAGGGAGTCTGCGCCGGTGATCGTGCCGTCAGCGTCCCGGCCGATCACCGCCAACTGCGCCACCCCCCGGACGTGTCCGTCCTCGTCGACCCGACAGGTAGCCGTGGGTCGGTCACCGGAACCCCCGGCAACCTGTGCGGCCAGGGTCCCCGGGACCAGCCCGGGAGGCGGGACCACCGCATCGACGACCACGTCCGCAGGTGGGTCGAGCGTTCCGGCCGCGCCCCGGGACGGTGGATGCACGATGCCAGCGTCGACGAGTGCGAGCAGCCGGGCGGCGTTCGGAGGCGTCATGCCGAACGCGACCCGCTCCATGGTGCGGGCTAGTGCGTCGAACCCCGCGAGAGTGCGGCGTCGGCCGTAGGACGAACGCCAGACGACCGCAGGGTAGAGGAGCCGCCAGGCGTGGCCGACCGCCCACACCGCGTCCGGGGCCGCACGACCCGTGGCCACGGCCCAGGAGTGGCGGAGCTCGCCCACCGGGTCGGCGTCAGCGGGCCGGTCCTCGCCGGCGACGATATTGCGCACCAGCTCCGGGGCGGGCCGTGCACCCGCGGCCGCCAGGAGACGGTCCGCGGCACAGGCGAGCGCCTCCCGCAGGTCCCCGGTACTGCGGCTCGTGCGCACCCGCCGGTCCTCCGCTCCGAGCCCGTCCGGTGGGACCAGGCCCGCCAGCGGTCCGGCGGGGTCGGGTTTCACGGTCATGAAACGTCCGGTCCGGCTGAACGGTCGGATCGCCGAGGGCTCGGCACCGCTGGGGACGTAGGCCGCCCCGTTCTCCCCGGTGACGAAGGCCCCCTGCCGTCCGACGGTCAGCTCCAGGACTGCATCGACAAAGGTCAGAGCCGCACCACGGACGTCCACGAGGGCTCCCGGCGCGATGGTGCGCAGGCCGTCGGCCGGATATACGCCGACGACCGGCACCGTCCCGGCCGTGCCGGTCACGGTGGCAGGCAAGGCGCCCGGCCAGGTCGACGCGTGACCGGTGGTCAGCAGGACGTGGTCGTACCCCCGGCCGTTGACCACCCACCCGGTGGCACCCTTCCCGTCCTGCCGGTGTAGCGCGGTGACCCGCCTGTCCACCACACGGACCGTGCACCCGGTGTCCGACCGGCGGCGCACGGTGTCCAGCAACGCCTCCCAGGACTCCGCAAAGAACCGTCCCACCAACGCCCGTGGGGGAAACGGGTCCGGCGCGGAGTCGGTGTGGTCGCGGCGCCAGTCGTCGAAGTCGCCCAGGCCACTGCTGACGATGCGTGAGGACACGTTCAGGGTCCAGTGGTCCGGCTGGTCCGGGCCGTACGCGGCGCCCGCCCCGGGCGGGCGGTCGTCCCAGACATCCACGGTGACCCTTACCCCGTGGTCCCACGCCTGGCTGAGGAGTTCCTCCGTGGCCCACAGGCCCCGCGGCCCGGCGCCCACAACCGCGACCCTCACGTCCACCTGACCCATGTCCGTGTTCTTCTCCCCACTCATGCCCATTCGGGGACCTCCCCGATGTTCTCCGCGACCCACCGCTCGTTGTAGAGCGTGTCCATGTACGCGTTGCCGAAATCGTGGAGGATCACCACGGTGTCCCGGCTGTCCCGGTCGCCGGCCCGGCCCACGTCGGACCCCACCGCGATCCCGCCGGCGGCGGCGATGACGGCACCGCCGGACGCTCCGGGGAGGATGCCTTCGCGGCGGGACAGCGCCCGCGCACCGCACACCGTCTCCCCGGCGGTGACACGCACTACGTGGGAGACCGGGGTGAGTGCGGCGAGTTCCGGAACGACGCCCGCACCGAAGCCGGGTAGCTTCCGGTCCCCGCGCCGGCCGCCGAACAGCACGGAACCTTCCGCGTCCACCGCGGTCACGCGCGTCCGGGCGCCGGCCTCGCGCAGATAACGTACGCAACCGCCGACCGTCCCGGTCGTACTGACCGCGACGAAGAGCCGGTCAGGTGGATGGCCCAGCTGCTCGACGATCTCACGCATGGTTCCCGAGGAGTGTGCGGTGAAGGCCGCCCGGTTGGAGTACT
Organism: Corynebacterium sp.; assembly: GCF_022712195.1. GTDB lineage: Bacteria > Actinomycetota > Actinomycetes > Mycobacteriales > Mycobacteriaceae > Corynebacterium. The sequence continues at coordinate 15,049 of NZ_JALAGY010000087.1, forward strand.
GGTCGAGATTCACTGCACCGGGGAGGCCGGTCAGGAGGTCGCCGACCAGTGCCCTGCGGGCGGCCAGCCAGTCACCGGTGACCGGGTCCGGCGAGGTCACCCGGTGCACGGTGGCTCCCAGTGCCTCCATCACCGCGACCGTCTGCCGGTTCGCCCGCGGGTCGACCACGCAGTGGAAGTCGATGTCCTGCAGTGCACAGTCCCGGGCCAGCGCCACGCCGAGATTGCCGGAGCTGGACTCCACCACACATCCCCCCGGCTCCAGGACACCGGAGTCCATGGCAGCGTCAAGCAGGGCCGCGGCGGTGCGGTCCTTGGCACTGCCGCTGGGGTTGAAGCCCTCGAGCTTCGCCCACACCCGGCCCGGCCCGGGGAACAGCCGTTCCAGGAGCACCATCGGGGTGTTTCCCACGGTGCCGCGAATTCCTGTGTTGATCGTGGTGCCTTTCCTCGCACGTCGCGGTCTCTGCCTGTCTCTGCCGGACATGTACGACGGTACGCTGCGGCGCATCTCAGTGGTGGAAGCCCGAACGCCGCTCGTCCGGTGCGGCGCCGTCGGCCCGGTTGAGGTGGTCCACGCACGCCCTCAGGTCGCGGACCAGGAAGGACGCCAGGTCGTGGCTCAGGCCGTTGCGCACCACGATGCGCTGCACCGTGACATCGGTGAGGTTGTCCGGCATCGGGTAGGCCGGCACGATCCACCCCTTCATCCGCAGCCGGTCAGAAAGGTCGTAGAGCGTCCACCACCGGTCCGGGTCGGGGGTGAGGCGCCAGGCGAACACGGGGATGTCCTGCGCCTCGTTCCAGAGCTCCAGGTCCGGGAGCTGTCCGATCTCGCGGGCGAGGTAACGCGCCACGTCGACGGTGTTCTGCTGCACCCGCCGGTAGCCCTGCATCCCCAGCTGCAGGAACAGGTAGTACTGCAGCAGCACCTGCGCGCCGGGACGGGAGAAGTTCAGCCCGAAGGTCGGCATGTCGCCGCCCAGGTAGCTCACCCGTGAGACCAGGTCCTCGGGCAGGTCGGCGGCCTGCCGCCACACGATCCACCCGATCCCGGGGTAGACCAGCCCGTACTTGTGCCCGGAGACGTTGATCGACGCCACCCGGGGAAGCCGGAAGTCCCACTCCAGCTCCGGCTGCAGGAACGGTGCGACCATCCCGCCGGAGGCCGCGTCCACGTGGATGCGCACGTCCAGGCCCGTGTCGGCCTGGATCCGGTCGAGCGCCGCGGAGATCCGACCCACCGGCTCGTACATGCCGGTGTAGGTCACGCCCAGGATCGCCACGACCCCGATGGTGTTCTCGTCGACGTAGGCCTCCAGGTCGTGGCCGTCGAACACCCGGTGTTCCTCGGTGATCGGCACGAACCGGGGTTCGACCTCGAAGAAGTTGCAGAACTTCTCCCAGCACACCTGGACGGCGGAGGACATCACGATGTTGGGACGGTCCGTCGGGGCACCCTGCGCACGCCGCCGCTGCTGCCACCGTCGCTTCAGCGCCAGCCCGCCCATCATGCAGGCCTCCGAGGACCCCACCGTCGACGTCCCGACGGTGGCGTCGGGGTCCGGGGCGTTCCACAGGGCGGCGATCATCCGCCAGCAGCGGTCCTCGATGTCCGCGGTGGCGGGGTACTCGTCCTTGTCGACCATGTTCTTGTCGAAGGCCTCCCGGTAGAGCCGGTCGGCCTGGTCGTCCATCCACGTGCCCACGAAGGTCGCGAGGTTCATCCGCGCATTGCCGTCGAGCATCGCCTCGTCGTGGATCACCTGGTAGGCGGTCTCCGGGAGGGACTCCGTCTCCGGGATGCGGTTGCGCGGGAAGCTCGTGGCCTCACCGACGCGGGCGAACAGGGGATTGAGTTCAACATGTCGTCGGTCGTCCACCATGGCGGGGTCACCCTCTCGTACGCCGGAAGCCTCGTACCGGCGACAGTACCTCTGTCGGACGGAGCGGGTCGGACGGGCGCGGGTCGGACGGTGAGGTGCCGGCGGATTACACTGGGGCACCGTGAACGCACCTGCAGACGACCCCGACGGGGACCGCTCCGCCCTGGCGAAGGCGCTGTTCCCGACAGGGACGGAGCCGGACCCCCGGTTCACCCTGGCCAATGAACGGACCTTCCTGGCGTGGATGCGCACCGCCCTGGCGTTCATCGCCGGCGGTGTCGCCCTGGAGGCCCTGCCCATGGACACCGTCCCGGCGTCGCTCCGGAACGCCGGTGCCCTGCTGGCGCTGTGCCTGGGTATCGTGCTGGCGGCGGGGGCGGCGTTCCGGTGGCTGCGCGTGGAGCGCGCCATGCGGGAGGGGCGTCCCCTGCCCGCCCCGGCGATCGTCCCGGCACTGTCACTGACGGCCCTGCTCATCGCGGTCGTCCTGCTGGTCCTGGTGGCGACGTGACCACCGGCACGTCCATCCCGGTCGCCGACCCCGGACTCCAGCCGGAGCGCACCAGCATGGCGTGGGCGCGGACGTCGCTGGCGTACCTGGTGGCCGCGGCGGTCACCCTGCGGTGGGTTCCCCAGCACGGCACGGCGGTCGCCGCGGTGTCCGTGGGGCTGGTGCTCGTCGCCCTGGGGATCCACGCCGGTCAGCGCAGCCGTTACCGGGTCGCGGCGCACGGGGTCGCCCGGAACCGGGTGTGCACGTCCGCCGGCGCGGTCCTGGCCCTCACCGCCTGCACCGTGGCGCTGGGCCTGCTCAGTGTGCTGCTCGTCCTGGCCGGTCAGGGCTGCTGAGGCGGGCTGCTGCAACGGTCGGGGAGCCCGGGCGATCCATGTAGTATCGGGTAAATGATGAAACGCCTCATCGCCAGTGCATTCTGGTCCCTCAGCAGGTGGCGGCTGGTTTCCGCGCCGGCGCCGCAGCGCCCCACGATCCTGCTCGGCGCGCCGCACACCTCCAACTGGGACTTCATCCTGATGCTCGCCATCGCCTGGAAACTGGGCATCCGGATCCGCTGGCTGGGCAAGACCAGCCTCTTCGACGGGTGGCGTGGCCCGGTGATGCGTTCCCTCGGCGGCATCCCCGTCGACCGCGACGCGCCGAGCGAGGTCGTCGGGGAGCTGGTGGAGCAGATCAGTGCGGACCCGGCCACCGCCCTCGTCATCACCCCGGACGGCACCCGTGGCCCCCACACCCACTGGAAGTCCGGGTTCTACCGGCTCGCCGAGCGGACGGGGCTGCCCGTCACCCTGGGGTACGTGGACCGTCCCACGATGACCACCGGACTGGGGCCGACCATGGACATCACCGGTGACGTCTCCGCCGACATGGACCGTGTCCGGGAGTTCTACCGCGACAAGTCCGGTCTGCGTCCCGGGGCACGTGTCGAGCCGCGGCTGCGCAGCGAAACCGCCACCGACTGAGGAGGTCCCACATGTCCACCACCCGCACGGTGTTCTACCGCGGCCCCCGCCCGGTCCTGCGGGGCTACCTGCACCTGTTCGCGTTCTGGTTCTTCCTCGGCACCGGTACCAGCCTGACGGTCCTGTCCTTCGCCAACACCGGGTTCTCCGGGCTGGCGGTGGCCACCGCGGTCTACTCCCTGTGCCTGGCGGGCATGCTGGGCGTCTCCGCCCTGTACCACCGGGTCCCCTGGAAGAGCGAGGGGTCGGTCCAGTGGTGGCGACGGGCCGACCACGCGATGATCGCCATCTTCATCGCCGGCACCTACGGGCCGGTGTTCGTCGGGGCGGACGCCCCGGGCAACCGGACGCCGATCCTCGTCCTGTGCTGGTGCACCGCGCTGCTCGCGGTGGGGGTGAACATCCTGTGGATCAGCCACCCGCGGTGGCTGTCGGTGACGATCTACCTCTGCCTGGGCTGGATCGCCCTGTTCGGGATGCGCATCCTGTGGGACGGGCTGACGGGGCCGGAGCTGGCGCTCATCATCGCCGGCGGGGTGATCTACAGCCTGGGGGCGCTGGTGTACGCCCTGAAGTGGCCGACCATCAGTGAGCACTGGTTCGGTTTCCACGAGGTCTTCCACGCCGGCACCATCGTCGCCGCAGGGCTGCACCACATCGCGATCTGGATGATCGTCCTGGACGCGGGGTGAGTGGCGGAGGCGGGTGCAACCCCTGACCGGGAACGTCCCCGGACAGAGAACAACCCCGGCACCGTCGTCGACGGTGCCGGGGTTGAGTCTGTGGGTCGTCCTTAGACGACGGTCACGCCGACCGCGGCCGGGCCCTTGCGGCCGTCCTCGGTCTCGAAGGTGACCTTCTGGTTCTCGTCGAGGGAGCGGAAGCCGCCACCCTGGATCTCCGAGTAGTGGACGAAGACGTCAGCGGAGCCGTCCTCGGGGGAGATGAAGCCGAAGCCCTTTTCAGCGTTGAACCATTTGACAGTGCCGTTGATCATGTGATCATCCCTTCTTCAGTGTCAGCGACCGGATTCTTCCGTGCGCTGGGTCGACCGAATGTTCCGCAAGGAACAAGTTCGCGTCCTCAAGACAACTTCCGTGAACTTGATTCCTTCCGGAACTCGGAAGGGAAAAACAACATCAGAAACTGTAACCGCGTTTCAGCCTACACCGGATCGGGGAAGAAGCCAATGGTCAGTTCTCCGCACCGGTCTCCAGCGCCAGCAGCGCCGACTTCGCCGCGACCCCGCCGAGGTACCCGCCGAGCCCGCCGTCGCTGCGCAGCACCCGGTGGCAGGGGACCACCACGGGCAGCGGGTTCGTCGCACAGGCGGTACCCACCGCACGCACCGCACGCGGATTGCCGACACCCTCGGCGACCTGCTTGTACGACTGCGTCCGCGCGTATCCGATGCTCGGCAGGTAGCACTGCACTGTCCGCCGGAAACCGGAGGACATCGCGAAGTCCAGGGGAAGGTCGAAGTCCTTCCGGGCCCCGGTGAAGTACTCGTCGAGTTCGGTGGCGGCGGTGTCCAGGCGCCGTGGCGCCTCGAGCACCCGCGGGCTGACCTTCTCCGCCAGGACGGCCAGCACCTCGTCGAACCCCTCCCGGGCGAACGCCACCCGCACAAGCCCCCGGTCGGTGGCGGCGAGAAGCAGCGGGCCGACCGGGGAGTCCACCGTGCGGTAGGCCACGTCCAGCAGCCCCGAGGCGGCGGCGTCGGCGCCGAGCCGGGACCGCAGTCGGGTGAGGTCACCGTCCCCGGCGGGGAAGTCGGTGGGGGACAGGGGGCTGTCAGTGGTCATCGGGGCTCTCCTTCTGGGTAGTGTAGATGCGCCGCAGCGTCCGGACCCCGTCGGCACTGGCCCGGCGGACCGCGTCGGCACGACCGCCGATCAGCACCGCGGTCTCGGCGTGGGTCAGTCCCCCGAGGAAGTGGTAGGCCACGGCCAGGCGCTGGCGGTCCGGGAGCGAGGCCACGGCGTCCCACAGCCCGTCGTCCCGGTGTCCCGGGACCCCCAGGTCGGAGACCTGTTCGGGGACGGTGTCGGTGGGGACGGCCTGCCGCGCGCGACGACGGACGACGTCCACGGCCCGGCGGTGGGCGACGCGCACCAGCCAGGCCTCCACGTTCGTGCCGTCCGCCAGGTCCGGCCACGCGCGGAGCAGCGACAGGAACGTCTCCGACCAGGCGTCGTCGGCGTCGGGGCCCGGACCGAGCACGGCGCGGCAGACCCGCAGCACGGTCGGCCCGTGCCGCGTCACGGCCTGGTCGAAGGGTGTCGTCATCGGGGTCCCGTCATCGTCGTCACACCCGGTAGTCGCGCCGGATGGGCCATGTGTGAGGTGGCTGCTACGGCACCAGGACGATACGTCCGGCGACCTTGCCGTCCCGCAGGTCGTCGAAGGCGCGTACGGCGTCCTCCAGCGGGTACGTCGTGGTCTCCAGGTGCAGCTTTCCCTGCTGGACGAGGGCCACGGCCTGGCGCATGTCGGCACGGGTGCCGCCGTAGGCGCGTTCGATGTTCACGCCCCACGGGAGGGCGGAGCTGTCCGCGTCGTAGCTGAACGAGCCGCCGCCGAGACCGACGAAGCGGATCGCACCGCCCACGCCGACCACCGACAGCGCCAGGTCCACGGTGGGCTGCACGCCCACGAAGTCGAGGACGACGTCCGCGCCGCGTCCGCCGGTCTCCTCCATGATGCGGGACGCCGCGTCCGCGTCGCTGAGGATGGCGAGGTCCGCACCGTGTTCCGCGGCGTAGGCGACCTTGTCCGGGTCGGTGTCCAGGGCGATGATGCGGGCGCCCGTGGTCGCGGCGAGGATCTGCAGGCCGACGTGGCCGAGCCCGCCGAGCCCGACGGTCACCACCGTGGCCCCGCCCACGAGACGGTCGCGCACGCTGTTCACCGCGTGCATCGGGGTCAGGGCGGCGTCCGCCAGCGGGGCTGAGGTGGTCGGGTCGAGGTCGCCGAGCGGGTCGAGGTGGTGGGTCTTCACCGCGATGTACTCGGCCATGCCACCCGGGGAGCCGATGCCCGGCGACAACGGCGCCAGGGAACCGCGCGGGCTGGCGACCTCGCACTCGTTGTCGCGCCCGGCCAGGCACCTGTCGCACTCGCCGCAGCTGAGCACCAGGGCGACCAGGGCACTGTCGCCGACGTTCCAGCCGGTCACCGCCTCGCCGGTCTTCTCCACCACCCCAGCCACCTCGTGGCCCAGGGTGGAGCCGACCAGGGGACTGTCATCGCCGCCGCCGATGATGTGCAGGTCGGAGTGGCACAGCCCCGCACCCGCCACCTTCAGCAGGACCTCGTCGGCCCCGATCTCGGGGACGGGCTTCTCCTGCACCTCGACCGTGTTGTTCCGGACGTAGGACACTGCACGCATGACTTGCTCCTTCTTCGAGAACTGAACGCGGGGTTGCCGCCCCGTTCACTCCCCACGCTACGCCTGGGACGTACCGCGCAGAGTGCCGCCGGCCCCCGTACCATCGGACGCCCGGACCCCTCACCGAAAGTGCTCTCCACATGTCCCTGAAGCATCCTGCCCTCGGCCCCTACCACGACCGCCGCGAGATGAACCTCGGCATCGTCCTCGCCGGACTCGCCGGAGCGATGGGTGCGGCCGCCTGGCTGCACACCTCCGGCTGGTACGTGACCTTCATGACCGGCAACACCGAAAGGATGGTCCTCGAACACTTCACCGGCCACCATGTCCTCGGGTTCGGGGCCCTGGCCACGGTGATCGCCTTCCTGGTGGGTGTCATGGCCGCCACGCTGGCGCGTATCCACTGGTGGAGGAAGTCCCGGCACGGCGCCACGCTGGTCACGATGGTGGCCGCCTACGCCGCCTGGCTGGTCGACGTGCTCACCAATGACGCGGAGGCGCCCCTGGGTGTGGTCCCGGTGCTGTCGCTGGCCTTCGGGCTCGGGGCGTTGAACACCTCGATCAGCCGCGGGAACCAGGTCGCCATGCCCCTGTCCTACGTCACCGGCACCCTGGTGAAGATGGGCCAGGGTTTCGCGCTGCACCTCTCCGGTGTGCGGCGGTGGGTGTGGGTGGCGCAGGTCGTCACCTACGCGGGCTTCCTCGCCGGCATCGTGCTCGGCGGGACCGTCTTCCACTCCTTCGGCACGCACAACTCCCTGGCGGCGCTGGCCCTGATGTCCACCGTGATCGCCGTGGTCACCTGGAAGCTCGACCACCCGCGGTTCGCCGACCGGGACGCGGCGGGATAGGGACGCGGCCGCTGTGTCTTCAGTCACGATGCGGTGTCCACCGGCTGCGGCGGGTGCGGGGGCGTGTTATCACAGAGCCCTGACGTTCCGGTACTGACGATCCGGCCCTGATGTTCGTGCCCTGCCGTCCGCCGCCTTCGCCACCGCCCACGCCACCTCTCGTGTCACCGCCCTTTCCTGCGTCACCTCACCTCTGAACCCCCGGAAGGACCCCGCCCCATGGAGTACACCGAACTCTCGGCGTACCGGCTGCACGCCGGCGACGTCACCACCTGGACCCCCACCGCCACCGACGCCTGGACCGTCGACCCGCGTCCGTTGTCCAGCAACCACGAAGCACACGTCCGCGAGTCACTGTCCGCCGGGACGGCGGACCCGTCGCCGCGGGGCGACAACTGGATCGGCACGGCCTTCCGGATCCACCACAGCTTCGACGCCGGGGCGTTCGCCGCGACGCTGCGCGCCTGGATGGTGCGCCACGAGGCCTACCGCACCACCGCGGTCGCGGCGACGGCGGGCGACTCCGGCGTGGAGGGCGGGGGGCTGCACCGCCAGACGCTCCCGGCCGACGCCGTCGACGTGGCGTCCCGCCCGCTCGGTCACCTGCCGGACGCCGACAGCGTCCGCGACGTCCTGGACCACCACTTCGCCACCGGGGTGTCCGCGCTGAGCTGGCCCCACCTCACCGTCGCCACCGTCGTGCAGGACGCGCCGTGGTTCACGGTGGTCTTCGCCGCCGACCACGCCGTGATGGACGCCTACACCCAGATCGTCTCCATCGCGGAGCTGCGCGAGATCTACGCCGCACAGGTCGAGGGCCGTACCCCGGAACTCCCGCTCGCCGGATCCCACGTCGACTACAGCCGGGGCGAACGCGAACTCGCCGACTCCCTCACCGCCGACCACCCCGTGGTGCAGCGGTGGAGGCACTTCCTCACCGGGGCCGACGGGGCGCCCGCGACGCCGCGGCTTCCCCTGGCCGGCGCCCACACCGGGGACGAGGAGGACGTGAAGCAGGTCAGCACCTCGATGTGGCTGCTCGGCGACGTGGACGCCACCGTCTTCGGCCAGATCAGCAAGCGCCACGGCGGCAGCCAGGTCACCGGCCTGCTGGCCGCGCTGAAGGTCGCCGCCGCACGCGCCGACCGTCACGGACTGTGCGGCGACACCTTCCGCTACGTGATGCCGATGCACACCCGCACCTCGGCGGAGTTCGCGCTGTCCGCCGGATGGTTCGTGGGCCTGATGCCGGTGGAGGACCCGATGCCGCGCGGTGCCGCGTTCTCCGAGGCCGTGGCGGCGACGACCGCGGCGGTGAAGGAGAACCGCGACCTTGTCGCCTACCCGTACCCGAAGGTCGCCGAGCTGCTGGGTGTGAGCGAGCCGCCGCGCTTCGTGGTGTCCTACGTGGACACCCGGTACATCCCCGGGGCGGACGCCTGGACGCCGCACGACCGGACCCTGCGTGGTGTCGCCTACAGCTCCACCGACGTCTACGTGTGGGTCGTGCGTACCACCGGCGGTGTGAACATCTCCATGCGCTTCCCGGACGCCCCCTGCACCCGCGACTCGGTGCGCGCCCTGGTCGCCGAGTACTTCACCGTGCTGCACAGTGTGGTGGACACCGGCGACGCGTCCTCGCTGCCGTTCGGACGCTCCGACGAGAAGACCGGCACGCCGGTGTACGAGGGCTGACCCGGTGACCCACCTGCCCGACGGCCACCGCCTCACCGCCGACGACCACCTGTTCGTCGTCATGGAGCAGGTGCTGGGCGTGCCGGTGGTGCCCCAGGTCATCTGGCGGGTGGACGCGACCGGACCGGTGCTCGACCGGGTCGAGGAGACGGGACGGAACCTCACCGCCGGACGGCTGTCCCGCCTCGTCCGCCGCACCCGCGGTCCCGTCCGCGACCGGTGGGAGTACACCCCGCGCGCCGGGAACGTCCGCATCGACCGCGCCCCGGTGGCCCCCGGGCAGGTCAGCGGCTGGCTGCACGACAGGCTGACCGCGCCGGTGGACAGCGTGCGCGGCCCGTCCTGGGAACTCGGTGCCGTGCCCACCACCGACGGTCACGTCATCGTCTCCCTGGTGCGCAGCCACGTCGTCGCCGACGGTGCCGCGATGATCCGCGCGGTCACCGAGGCCGTCGGCGGACAGTCCACGACACCCCGCGCACCACGCCGGGGCGACACCGTGCGTGACGCCCTCTCCCTGCTCACCGCGGTCGGACGGGCGGCGGTGTCACTGCGGACACCCGCCACGGCACAGGTGGGCGTCCCGCCGAACGAGGGGACGGCACCGGAGGGGCCGGCGGTGGTGCCCACCGTGGCGGTGCGGGTCGACGCCGCCCGGTTCGACGTGGCGGCGTCCTCGCGCGGTGGCACGTCCAACACCCTCTTCCAGGCGGTCACGCTCGGCGTCCTCGTCGGCTCGGGGCGCGTCCGGGAGGGCGACACCGTGCCCCTCGCGGTGCCCGTGTCCGTCAGGGGCGACGGGGCCGGTGACCTGCGCGCCAACGCGACCACCGGCGCCACGGTCGTTGTGCGGCTGGACCCGGGGCGCTACGACGACCTCGGGGAACTGCGGGCCGCGGCGAAGTCGGCCTACCGGCAGGTCAGCGCCCGCACCGGCCCCGACAGGGTCGCCGCCATGGCACAGGTCGCCCAGGCGTTGCCGGACTCCCTGGTCCGACGGGCCGCCGCGGGGTCCACCACACCGGTGTGCCTGGCCTCGAACCTGGGGGAGCCGTCGGAGGCGTTCACCGGACTGGGGCTGGGACCGGAAACGGGACCGGAACTGGGCCGCGACGGATGCGACGTCGCCCTGCGCTCCGTGATCCGGGCGGGGTCCGCGCGCGAACTCGCCGAACGTCAGGGTGGTGTGAGCGCCTGGGCGGTGCGGTCCGGGGGATCACTGTCGCTGTCCTTCACGTCCCTGGACCCGGTCCACGTGCGCGATGAGGCGCACCTGCTCGACCTGGTGAGGGAGGAGCTGGGCCGGTGGGGTCTGGTGTGGGGGAGGGACGCGACCCGGTGGCTGTAGGGCCGTGACCGGCGTGACGGGTTAGGCTACCGGGATGCAGCGTAGGAAGAACCACATCATCTGGATCAATGGTGCATTCGGTGCGGGAAAGACGACAGCCGCGAATCTCCTGGCGGATGAGATCCCGGGTGCGGTCGTCGTTGATCCGGAGGAAGTCGGTGCCCTGTTGCGTCCGATACTGCAGCCGGTCGCTCCAGTACGGGACTTCCAGGAGTGGTCGGCATGGCGACGGCTCGTCGCTGCCACACTCAACTCCGTACTCCGGGAACTTCCGGAGGGCCCTGAGTCAGTTGTCATCGTCCCGCAGACTGTCACAGTGGAGGAATACTGGTCGGAGATTGTTTCTGAGCTCGATCCGACGGCATTCCTCACACCGGTGGCGTTGCATGTGGACCCGGAGGAGCACTGTCGCCGTGCCACCGACGACACTGAGGAGTCTGGTGCGCTCCGGTGGAGACTCAGCAGGTTTCCGGCCTTCCGGGACGCAGACTGGATTCGCCGTGAGTTCGAGAGCATTGACGTCTCAGAGCTGACCCGGAAGGAGACGGTGGCGCGGATCCTTGCCGTGTCGGTGTCCTCGCGGGTCGCTTCGCGGGGGGTCAGCAGTGAGTCGGCAGCGCCTTCGACAGCCGGTCGAGCACCCCGCCCATGACCTGACGCGCCTCCGGGGTGTCCGGGTACTTCGCGCGCACGGAGAGACCGTCGAGGGTCCGCGAGAACCACAGCTGCACCGTGTCCGTCGGCGACGTCGAGGACACGTACCTGGCCTGCGGCACCGGGTCGCCGAGCCCCCGGAAGTCCATGTAGGAGACCATCGGGACCGCACCGGCGGGAAGTTCCGGCGAACACTCCCGCACCATGGTCTCCAGGGGAAGCCCCGCCACGGTCACCGCGTCACGAAGCCAGGCGGCGGTGGCGTCGACGTCACCGGCCCGGGCGATGACCGGGGCGTTGCCCACCATCCAGCCGACGATCCCGTGGCGTGGGTCGTCGCGTCGGCCACGGGTGTGCACGGGGATGACCGTGGGGAACTCCGCCGACCCGGTCACCGGTTCCAGTGCCTCGGCGAGGCAGGTGAGGACCACCGCGAAGGAACGCCGTTCGGGGCCGTCGCCGTCGAGGAGCCGTCGCACGTCATGGACCGGTGGGGCCGGTGCGGCGCCGGTGGCGCCGAGCTCCACCGGGAACGCCGGGATCCGGTTCCCGGTGGTGCCCAGGAAGCGACGCCAGATCCCCAGCGCCCGGGCATCCGGTGCGGTCTGGGCCGGTGCGGTGAGCGTCCCCAGGAACGAGGGGGCGGGCTCCCGGCCGTGCCCGTGGAGCTCCCCGTGCAGGCGCCGTTGCAGCAGGTCCACGCTCAGCATGTCGGCGTGGAAGTGGTCGAGCCCGAACAACAGCACGTCCCCGCACAGTGCGAAGAACAGCCCCGGGACCGGGCCGGGACGGCACCGGTCGGCCATCAGGGCCTCCAGCTCCGCGGTGCCGGGTACGTCGGGACGGGGGCCGCCGGTGGTTACGGTCAGGGCACCGGCGGTGAACGCCTGCTGGTGGTCGTGGCGGGCCACGGTGCGCAGGGCGTCCACCCCGTCGACGACGGCGCGCACCGCCCCGGCCACCGCGGCGGGGGACGTGCCGTCCGGGACACCCACCGTCCCGCCGATCCAGGTCGACCGACCGGACGCCGCCGCTGCGGCCAGGTGGTTGCGCTGGTTGAAGGTGAGCGGCGCCCGTGGGCCCGACGGCACGTCCGGCCAGCGCAGCTCCAGCTCCGTGAACGGCCCGGTCAGGGGCACGTGCTCCAGGTAGGTGACCTCCACGGGCGTTCTCAGACCGCGGCGAGGATGTCGCGGACGGTGGCGACGTAGGTGTCCACCGACTCCCGTGCGGTCGGGTTGTCCGGGGCCTGGCATCCGACGCCGAGGCCGTCGGCGTTGCGGTGGATCCACAGGTTGGCGTTGACCGTCCGGCCGAATCCGGTGAACAGCCGGATGTCCGCCCCCGCGGGTTCCTCGAACCAGCCGAGGTCGAGGTAGGTCACCATCTGCGGGCTGCCCATCACCGACGGGTCCACCTGGCCGCTGAGGATCAGGTGCCCCAGCGAGGCGTGCACCGGTTCGTGCAGCGCGGCCTTCATCCTGGCCTGGGCGGCCGCGACGTCCGGCAGGACGTCCTCCACCGTGGTCCCGGTGACGGGGAAGTAGAGCGGGGTGAAGTTGCAGAACCACCCCTGGGAGAGGGCGTAGCGGCGCCCGCGGGTCGCGGAGACCACCACGGTGGCGTAGTGGTCCGCACCGGTGAGGCGGGCGTGCGCCAGCCCCAGGGCGGCGTAGACCACGGTGCTGAAACTGACCCCGTGTGCGCGGGCGAGGGTGTGCAGGCGGCCGGTGAGGTCACGGTCGGCCAGTTCGCCCTCGACACCGACGACCGGCTGCGGTTCGCCGTCGACGATGCCGGTGGGCAGCGGGAACCCGGGGACCCGCCCGCCGGTGAGGTCGAAGAGGCCCCGCCAGGCTCGTACGCCCGGGGAGTCGTCGGACACGGACGCGGCCTGCGCCTGTTCGTCACGGACGTGGTCGAGGAAACTGGGGTGGGTGCCGACGGTCAGTTCACCGGCCGACTCCGCCGCACCTGCCGCGCCTGCCGTACCGCCCGTGTAGCGGGCCATCAGTTCCAGCAGCCCGGTCATCTGCGAGATCCCGTCGCCGGACGCGTGGTCGAGGGCGAGCAGCAGGTCGAAGGACCGGCCGTCCTCCCGGGCGACGGTGACCACCGCGAGGGCGGGGACGTGGTCGAAGACCGCGGTGGTGGCCAGCAGGTCGGTGACGGTGCCGGTGACCGGTGCAGGGACGAGGTCGACGGCGTCGGCCGGCAGTGTCCGGCGACGGAGCGGGCCGTCCGGTGCGTCCCCCTCGACCGACAGCGTGGACCGCAGTCCCTCGTGGGCGGCGACGAAGGCGTTGACCGCCCGGGTCATGCGGTCCCGGTCGGGGACACCGGGCAGGGTCGCCACCGAGCAGGTGTAGGCGTGGTGCGCACGCCCCTGCGCGCGTCCGGCCAGCACCCCGCGCACGTGGTCGGTCTGCAGGAACGACGCCGGGGTGGGGTCCTCGGCGACGTCGGCGTGTGCGGCGGTCATGGCGGCCGAGGGCAACCAGGTGGTCACGGTGCCCTCGGGCGACCAGTCGTGTCCGTCGATGATTCTCATGCGTGGGTCCGCTCGTGAGGGGTGGTTCCGGCTGTCAGTCCCTGACTATAGGTCGCCCCGGCGCCGGGCGCAGGCCGGGGCCGGGGAGAGGGCCGGGTCACCCCACCTGCGTCCGCTCCTTCAGCCAGCTGGCGTAGCGGTGCCGGGCGAGGGTGTCCCGGACCAGTTCGGCGCCGAAGACCCTCAGTGCGTTGGCGCGGGTGCCCGCCGGACGCCCCTCGCTCAACCGTCGCAGCTGGTGGCGGACCAGTGCCATGGACGCTGCGGACGCCAGCGCCTTGTCCCTGATCCGGACGCGCGGCAGGACGGCGGCCGTGTCGGTGTCGGTGTTCGTGCCCGCGCTGTTCCGCCAGTCGTTCGGGAGGTCCGGGTTCACGGACAGTGCCGTACCGATTCCGACGACGTCCACGCCGCTGTCGACGACCTTCTCGGCGACCGCGCGTCGGGTCACCCCGCCGGTGACCATCAGGGGGACGGGGCTGTCGGCGACGAGTTCCTCGGCGAGTTCCAGGAAGTAGGCCTCCCGTGCCGCGGTGCGGGCGTCCTGCCCCTCGGCGGCGTTGCCGGTCATCGCGGGGCTCTCGTAGCTGCCGCCGGAGAGCTCCACCAGGTCCACGCCCAGCGGGGCGAGCCAGTCGATGACCTGCCGGGCGTCGTCCTTGTCGAAACCGCCGCGCTGGAAGTCCGCGGAGTTCAGTTTCACGGCGACGGCGAACCCCTCCGACACCGCCTCCCGGGTGCGGCGGGTGATGTCCAGGAGCAGGCGGGCACGGTTGTGCAGGCTGCCGCCCCAGTCGTCGGTGCGGGTGTTCGACAGCGGCGAGAGGAACTGGGACAGCAGGTATCCGTGCGCGGCGTGGATCTCCACGCCGTCGAAGCCGGCGCGTTCGGCCTGGTGGGCGGTGTCGACGAACCGTTCCACGGTGGCCTCGATCTGCGCGGCGGTCATCTCCTGCGGTACCGCGAACATGGCGCTGGTGCGTCCGGTGTCGACCCGGGTGGCGGACGGGCCCCAGGCCACGCCGGGCATGTTCTTCTGGATCTGGCGGCCGGGGTGGTTGATCTGCATCCACACCTTCCCGCCGCCGCTGCGGGCGGCGGTGGCCCACCGGCGGTACGGCTCCAGGGGGGTGTCGCGGTCGAGGACCACACCGGCCGGGCCGGTGAGGGCGGCGTCGTGGACCATGACGTTGCCGGTGATCAGCAGGCCGGCGCCGCCGCGGGCCCAGGTGCGGTAGAGGGTGGTCAGCCGGGTGCCGGGGAGTTGGCCGGTGTCGGCCATGCTCTCCTCCATGGCCGCCTTGGCGATGCGGTTGGGAAGAACCTGGCCGTTGGGGAGGTTGAGCGGAGTGAAGAGCGGATGTGACATGATTTCCCTTGTTGTCGGGGTATGTGTACGGTGCTCACATAACGATAGGAGAGGATGTTAGCGATGTCAACATCAGGGTCAGGCTCGCCCACGCAGAGTTACCACCACGGAAATCTCCGGCAGGCGTTGATCGACGCCGCCGTCGAGATGCTCGAACAGGGCGAGAACTTCTCGCTGCGCGCCGTCGCGCGCTGGGCCGGCGTCTCGCAGACCGCGCCCTACCGCCACTTCCCGGACCGCTCGAAGCTGGAGTCCGCCGTCGCGGCGCAGGGGTTCCGGGCGCTCGGCGAGGAGCTGTTCGCCGGACGCGAGGTACCGACGCGACCGGAGGACCTGCCCGACTTCGCCGTCGGCTACGTCCGCTTCGCCGTCGAACGTCCCCGGATGTTCCGGCTGATGTTCGGCACCGAGTGTGACGACGAGAACGATGAGCGCGTGCAGGCCGCCGGGTTCCTCCAGGCCGCACTCACCGAACGTCTCCAGGCGATCTACCCCGGCACCGCGGTCGACGACCTCGCCGTCGGCCTGTGGAGTACCGTCCACGGACTGGCCTTCCTGCACCTGGACGGGAAGTTCCCGTCGGAGCCCTCCGACCAGATGGACAACCGCGTGCGCTCCGCCTTCGCCGCGGTGCTCGGACTGGCGGGGTAGGCGGTGGCGCGGTAGCGGCGGCGCAGGGGCGTCGGTAGTTGTTGACAGCGTTCACATCTGGTTTTACGCTGGGAACATCGCCGGCGCCCCGTCGGCGGTTCACACCACCGACCACCGCTGCGCGGCAGGACCACCTGCCCCACGGGGAGAGACCACGAGAGGTGCATCTCCATGACCAACGTCCTGATGGCAGTCACCGCGGCACGGCACTGGACCCTGACCGACGGCACCAGGCACCCCACCGGCTTCTGGGCCGAGGAGTTCCTCGTCCCCTACGAGACCTTCACCGCCGCCGGCTACGACGTCACCGTCGCGACCCCCGGGGCGGCCACGCCGATCGTCGACGAACTCAGCCTGGGCCTGTCCGGCGGCATCCTCCCGCACACCGTGAAGAAGTTCCGCGCCAAGCTGGAGGACCTCGCCCCCGTCCTCGAGAACCCCGCTGACCTGCACTCCGTCACCACCGATGACCTGGACGGCTACGACCTGGTCTTCTACCCCGGCGGCCACGGCCCCATGGAGGACCTCGCCGTCGACAGGATCTCCGGGCGCATCCTCACCGACCGTCTGGCCTCCGGACGCCCCCTGGCACTGCTGTGCCACGCCCCGGCGGCGCTGCTGGCCACCGTCGACGAGGACGGCTCGACCCCCTTCGCCGGGCGGCACGTCACCGGCCTGTCCAACCGCGAGGAGCTCATCAACTCCTTCGCGAAGAAGGCCCCCTGGCTGCTCGAGGACAAGCTCAAGGAGATCGGCACCGACTACGACAAGGCGCTGATCCCGTTCCGGCCCCACGTGGTCCGGGACGGCAACCTCTACACCGGCCAGAACCCGCAGTCCTCCAGGAAACTCGCCGAGACCCTCGTCTCCACGCTCAGCTAGGACACACAGTCCAGGAAAGGACGACCCATGACCGCCAACCCGAAGAACATCTCCCTCGAACCCGCCGCCCAGGCCTTCGCCGAGGCGACCTCCGAACCGCCGTTCCTCTACCAGCTCCCGCCCGAGGAGGGCCGCAAGGCCGTCGACGGGGTCCAGGACGAGGAGATCCACAAGCCCGAGATCGACGAGGAGTGGATCACCGTCGCCGGCGGTCCCACCGGTGAGGTCCCGACCCGCATCGTCCGGCCGAAGGGCGCCACCGGCGTGCTCCCGGTCGTCCTGTACACCCACGGCGCCGGCTGGGTCTTCGGCGACGCCCACACCCACGACCGGCTCGTCCGCGACCTCGCCGTGGGCACCGGTGCGGCGGTCGTCTTCCCGGAGTACGTCCGCGCCCCCGACGTGCAGTACCCCTCCCAGAACGAGCAGTCCTACGCCGTCGCCCAGTGGATCGTCCACCACGGTGCCGAGCACGGCCTCGACCCCGAGCGCGTGGCGATCTCCGGCGACTCCGTCGGCGGCAACATGGCCATCGCACTGAACATCATGGGCCATGAGCGCGGCGACGTGTCCTTCAAGGGTGCGGCCCTGTTCTACCCGGTCACCGACGCGAACTTCGACACGGAGTCCTACCGGGAGTTCGCCGAGGGCTACTTCCTGGCCCGGGAGGGCATGAAGTGGTTCTGGGACCAGTACACCACCGACGAGGACGCCCGGAACGAGATCACCGCCTCCCCGCTGCGCGCCACCGAGGAGGAGCTGGCGTTCTTCCCGCCGACGCTGGTGATCACCGCCGAGGCCGACGTCCTGCGCGACGAGGGGGAGGCCTTCGCCGCCAAGCTCCGCCGCGCCGGGGTCAGGGTGACCCAGGTCCGCTACGGGGGCATCATCCACGACTTCGTGATGGTCAACTCCATGCACGACACCCCGCAGGCCGTGGCCGCCGTGGCCCAGGCCGTCGCACACCTGAGGGACGTGCTCGGCATCGGGGAGTAGCGCTCCTACAGGACAGGACAGCGCAGGACAGTGCAGGACAGGGCCGTCGCCCGGACCGGCTCCCGTGGGGGAGGGCGGCCCGGGCGACGGCCCTGTCGCGTCACGCCAGGCTACGGCAGGAGAAGGACCTTACCGACGGAGTCGGCGGAGTCGAGCATGTCGTGCGCCGCACGGGCCTCGGCCAGAGGCAGAGTCGCCGAGATCACCGGCTTCACCGTCCCGTCCTCCACCAGGGGCCACACGTTCTCCACCACCGCGGCGGTGATCTCCGCCTTGGAACCGGGGCCGGTCAACGGGCGCCGACGCACATTCGTGCCGATCACCCGGGCCCGCTTGTTGATCAGCGCCCCGATGTCCAGGTCACCGTGGGTGCCGCTCATCATGCCGATGATCACCAGCTTCCCGCCCGGGGCCAGGACCCGCACGTTGCCGGGCAGGTACCTCGCGGCGATGATGTCGAGCACCACGTCGACGCTGCCCTCCAGCTCCTCGGCGAAGTCCTGCTCACGGTAGTTGATCACCCGGTCGGCGCCGAGTTCGCGGGCCCGCGCGGCCTTGCCCTCGGAACCGACGGTGACGATGACGGTGGCCCCGATCGCCTTCGCCACCTGGATGGCGTGGGTGCCGATACCGCTGCCGCCGCCGTGGATCAGCACGGTCTGCCCGGCGGTCAGCTCCGCCTCCATCACCAGGTTCGACCACACCGTGGCCGCGGTCTCGGGGAGGGCGGCGGCGTCGACCAGGGACATTCCGGCCGGGATCGGCATCAGCTGCCCGACGGGGACCACGGCGTACTCGGCGTAGCCGCCGCCGGAGATGATCGCGGCGACCTCGTCGCCCGGGGCCCACCGGCCGTCCGCGGCGACGTTCTCACCGAGTTCGGTGATCACCCCGGAGAGCTCCATGCCGATGATGTCGGTGACACCGGGCGGCGGCGGGTAGTTGCCCTCCCGCTGCATCACGTCGGCGCGGTTCACGCCCGCGGCGGCCACCTTCACCAGGACCTCGTCGGGCCCGGGGGCCGGGACGGCGGTGTCCTCGAGGTCGAGGTCGTTGTTGCGGACTGCTTTCATTGTCTTGTCGGTCGTCTTGTCGGTCGTCTTGGCGGTCATTGTGAGATCCTTCCTGCGAGCGCCAGGGTGAGGCGCCGGGGGGCGAGTTGTGCGATGGTGGCGACGAGGGCGTTCCTGCGCCCCGAGACGGTACTGGGGCGGGGTGTGCCCCGGTCGAGTTCCCGCAGTGCGTGGGCCACGACCTCGTCGGCGGTCTGGAAGCTGCCGACGGCGGCGTCCGTTCCGTCTGAGCTGCCCGTGCCGTCGGTGCCGTTCGGGGCGGAACTGCTCAGGACCTCGAAGAACTCCGTCTTCGTCGGCCCGGGGCTCAGGGCGAGGACCCGCAGCGGAGAGCTCCTGGTCTCGTAGGCCAGGGCTTCGGTGAGGGAGAGGACGTAGGCCTTGGTGGCACCGTAGGCGGCCAGGCCCGGAGTGTGCTGGTAGGCGGCGGTGCTGGCGACGTTGAGCAGGACGCCCGGCCCACCGCTGTGCAGCGCACGCTCCACCAGCCGAGGCAGCAGCAGGCGGGTGAGGTCGGTGAGTAGCCGGACGTTGAGCTCGACCATCGCGGAGAGCCGGTCCGGGTCCTCGTCGACGAAACGGCCGCCCATGCCGAAGCCGGCGTTGTTGATCAGGGAGTTGACCTCGAGACCACGCTCGTCCAGATCGTCGACCAGGGCGGTTGCGGCACCGGGGGCGCCGAGGTCCGCGGCGATCACGGTGACGGAGACACCGTGGCGCGTACGGAGGCTGGCGGCGAGGTCGTCGAGCCGGTCCTTCCGCCGGGCGACGAGGACCAGGTCCGCGCCCCGGGCGGCGAACTGTGCGGCGAACTCCGCGCCCAGCCCCGAACTGGCCCCGGTGACCAGGACGGTGGTGCCGGCGTAGTTCACGGGAGTGTCCGGACTGGCGGCCACGGCTACTTCACCCCCGGGAGCTTCTTCGCCAGGCGCAGGGCACCGGTCATGACCTTCGCGTAGCGTCCGGCGTCCAGCCAGTGCGGGGCACCGACGGGAAGCAGCCGCTCCACGGCGATCGTCTGCGACTCGGTGTACTTCATGATGCCGTGCTCGCCGTGGCGGCGGCCCACACCGGAGGCCTTCATGCCGCCCATCGGGGCGTCGACGGAACCCCAGGTGGGGGCGTAGGCGTCGTTGACGTTCACGGTGCCGGCCTCGAGCTGCTCGGCCACGCGGCGCCCGCGTGCGGGGTCGCTGGTCCACACGCTGAAGTTCAGTCCGTACTCGCTGTCGTTCGCCAGGCGGATCGCCTCCTCCTCGCTGCCGACCCGGTACAGGGAGACGACCGGGCCGAAGGTCTCGTGGTCGAAGACGATCATGTCCTCGGTGACGTCGGTGAGGATCGTCGGCTCGTAGAACAGCGGGCCGATCTCCGGGCGTGCCGTGCCGCCGGCGAGCACCGTCGCACCCTTGGCCCGGGCGTCCTCGACGTGGGTGGTGACCGTGTTCAGCTGCTTCTCGGAGACCAGGGACCCCATGTCGGTGGAGTAGTCCAGGTCGGGCGTGAGCCTCAGGTTCTTCGCCGCGGCGGCGAAGCGGGAGGTGAAGGAGTCCCACATCGAGTCCGGAACGTAGATCCGCTCGATGGAGATGCACAGCTGACCGGTGTTGGAGAAGGACGCCCGGACCGCGCCGCGCACGGCCTCGTCGACGTCGGCGTCGTCCAGGACCAGCAGGGCGTTCTTGCCGCCGAGCTCCATGGAGTAGTCGATGAGGTTCTCGGCGGCCTCGGCGGCGACCGTGCGGCCCACGGCGGTGGAGCCGGTGAACATCAGGAAGTCGGAGTGCCGGATGATCGGGCTGCCCAGCTCCGAACCGCGGCCGGTGACGACCTGCACCAGGCCTTCGGGCATGCCGGCCTCCTCCAGGAGCTGGACGGCCCACAGGGTGGCGTAGGGGGTCTGCTGGTCGGGCTTGGTGAGGATCGCGTTGCCCGCGACGATGGCGGGGATGGAGTCGCTGATGCCCAGGGTCAACGGGTAGTTCCACGGGGAGATCACGCCGACCAGTCCCTTCGGGTGGTGGACCTCGACCACCTTGGTCAGGGCGAGCTGCACCCCCTGGCGCCGTTTCGGCTTCAGGTAGTCGGCCGCGGTGTGGGCGTAGTAGCGCGCGTTCAGCGCGACGTCCATGATCTCCTCGAAGGCGTGGCGGCGGGCCTTGCCGTTCTCGCGCTGGATGATGTCGAGGACCTCGTCCTGGCGTTCCAGCACCAGGTCGTGGAAGCGCAGCAGGACGTCCGCCCGCTCCTCCACGGGCCGTGCGGCCCAGGCGCGCTGCACCTTCCGTGCGCGCTTCGCGGCGGCGGCGACGTCCTCCGCGGTGGACGCGGGGACGGTGCCCATGGTGCCGCCGGTCATGGCGTCGGAGATGTGCAGGACCCGCTCCGGGTCGGCGACGACGACGCGTCGGGCGAGCCGGTCGAGGAACTCGGGTGAGGTGGGGGAGAGTCCGGGGAATGTGGTGCTTGATGTGCGTGACATGGCTGGGGTTCTTCTTTCGGGGAAATGTGGTGTCAGCGGGTGGCGACGGAGATCGGGGCGGGCATGTGCAGTGCGATCTGGGTCTCGGTGGCGACCTCGAACTGCATCGGCCGGATGAGCTCCAGGGAACGGACGTCGTCGGAGACCCGTCCGGTGCCGAGGGTGAGGTCGATGTCACGGGGGAGCAGGGAGACCCCGCCGGCGAGCATGTTGGTCTGGGTGAGGGTGGAGTGCCAGCTGTCGCCGATCTTCGTGTACGAGGTCAGGGAGCCGACCTTCTCACCGCTGCGGTAGCGCCTCTGCTTGGGTGTGGGGGCGGACAGGGAGATGTCGTTGGTGCCGTCGGCGTTGAAGACCTGGGCGGACACCCGCCGGTCGTCGATGTTCACGTCGATGTCGGTGCGCCACTTCGGGAAGCCGTAGCCGTCGTGGCCGCGGACCTGGGCGATGTCGGTGTTGACCGGCAGGGACAGGACGTGGGCGTGGAGGTGGTTGTTGCCCAGGCCGCTGGCGAGGTCGGCGGCGCCGACCTTCCCGTGGCGGGCGGGCCGCACGACCACCCCGACGGCCGCCTCGGTGTAGAAGTCGATGTCGGCCACGTCGTAGCGGAAGAACATGAGGAAGCCGAGGGCGACTCCGGGGACTACCTCCAGGGGGTCGAGTTCGGCGGGGAGGCGCCGGCGGGCGGCGCTGGACTTCGCGAGGAAGGCGATCCGTGCGGTGGAGTTGCGGTAGTAGAAGTTCGGGGTCCAGGTTTCGCCGATGGGGGAGTCGACCCTGGTCTTGGGAAGGGTGCGGAAGAAGTCGACGCTGCTGACCCGGGGATCCTCGGCGATGGCGTCGAGGTCGGGGTTCATGCGGTAGCGGTCGTAGAGCCCGCCCTTGGGAACCTCGACGGTGCGCGTGCCGAGGGTGACGGAGACGGTCTCTGCGGAGGAGTTGGAGGACATGGGCTGGAGCCCTTTCATGAGTTGACGGTGCTTACATCGCAGAACCGTAGTCCGCTCTGTGAGCAGTGTCAACATCTTTCGCGGAACTTCCGGAGGAATTCCTTCTTTCCCAGGTCACCGCCGTGTGCGGATGGCTTCCGCACTCCCCTCCTAGTCCGTGCCGTCCCCGGCGACGTCCTTCCAGTCGCCGAGCAACTCGCGGGTGGTGTCGGCCAATGCCGCCTGCAGCAGCGGGCCGAAGGATATCCGCCCGACCCCTGCACGGGCGGCGTCAGCGAAGCTCATGGACCCGGGGATCGCCCCGGTGCGCGGATGGGCGGTCACGTTCAACGGCGTGGACACCTCGTCGAGGATGCGCTGCAGAGCGGCGGTGGAGGGGACCAGCACCGGGTACAGCGAGTCCGCGCCCGCCTCCTCGAGCAGGCTGAGTCGGGTGAGTGCGTCCCCGAGCTTCGCGTCGTCCTCCCCGTCCTTGGTGAAGGCGTCGGTGCGCCCGTTGATGACCAGGTGCACCCCCTGCGCGTCGGCGGAGGCGCGGACGGCGGCGATGTAGGCGGCATGCTCCTCAGGACTGCGGTAACGGTCCTCCGAATGGACGGTGTCCTCGATGTTCACGCCGACGGCCCCGGCCTCCAGCACCCGCTGCACGAGTTCAGCCGGCTGGAGGCCGAGACCGGACTCCACGTCCACCGAGACCGGGACGGAGACCGAGGCGGTGATGCGGGCGACGACCTCGAAGTACAGGTCAACCGGGGTGTTCTCACCGTCGGGGTAGCCGAGGGAGTCGGCGACAGGGTGCGACCCGACCGTGAGGCCGTCGAAGCCGGCGTCCTCGGCGAGTCGGGCGCTCCAGACGTCCCACACGGTGGGCAGGACCAGGGGTGCGGAACGGTGGTGCAGGTCGAGGAGCAGGCGGGCCTTCTGGCTGAGTGCGGCGGTGTGCGACATGACGCCACGGTACGCGCGGTGGCGGGGAACCGCCTGCGCCTTGCCTCACCCTCACCCGACGTCGGACGCCGCCATCCGCTCCATCCTGGCCCGGAACACCCGCGCCGCCCGGACCGTCGGCGCTTCCAGCGTCGCGGCGACGGCGGAGCGTGCGGCGTCGGTACGTGCCGCCTGCGCCGCCTCCCACTCCACCTTCGTCCGCTCCGAACGCCGGTGGTTCCGGATCGCGGCGACACCCACCGCGATGCCGATCAGGACCGGTACCCACACCTTCGAGTACTCGGCGAGGAAGTCCACCCACCAGGGTGCGTCCCAACTGGGCAGGGAGATGTCCGGCCAGGGGATCGACGGCAGGGTGAAGGAGGGCAGGGTGATGTCCGGCCACGGTATGGACGGCAGGGTGATGTGCCAGTCGGGGAGGTACTGCGACAGCCACTGCCACAGCCGGCGCAGCAGTCCCGCGACCAGGGGGCCGAAGATGATGACCCCCATCGCCCAGCCGCCTTTGCCCACACCGGCGAGAGTCGGGTAGAGCCACCGCTTGAATGCGGAGCGTTCCATCGCCGCCTGCCGTTTCGCGGCTCGTGAGCCCGCGGGTGCGTCGAGGAGGACGACGGTGTCCCTGACTCGGACGGTGACGCTGCGGACCCAGGTGTCCGCCCAGTTCGACTCGATCTCCAGGAGTGGACGGACGATTCCCTCCGGGTGGCCGTACTCGCCGGCGGCGGGCAACTTCCCCTCGTCGCCGAGGGTCGCCTTCGAGAGGTCGACCTTCACGTTGCCCAGGGTCTTCCTCCTCGCGACGACAGTCCCCCCGGCCCGCACGAGGAGACGACGGGTGGTCGAGGTGGGCTTCCCCCGCGGAAAACCCGGGTCCAGGGCGTGCAGCTCCTCGCCGGTGCCGGTGACCACCTCGATGAGCCCGAGGGAGGGGTGCGGGATGCTCCAGGTCTCTGCGGTCATGGACGGGGCCTTTCAGTCGAGACAGAACTCGTTGCCCTCGACATCCTGCATGACCAGGCAGGATTCGTTGACGCCGTCGGCCGGCAGCAGCCGCAGGCGGCGCGCGCCGAGTGCCTCGAGCCGGGTGGCCTCGGTCTCGAGGGCGGTGACCCGCTCGTCGCCGTGCAGGCCGGTGCCGACGCGGACGTCGAGGTGCACGCGGTTCTTCACGGTCTTCGGTTCAGGCACCCGCTGGAAGAAGAGGCGGGGTCCGACCCCCGCAGGGTCCTGGCATGCCCAGGTGGACCCCCGTTCCTCCTCGGGAAGGGAGGCGTCGACGTCCTCCCAGGAGCCGAATCCCGGCGGTACCGGTGGGTCGACGTAGCCGAGGGCCGCCTTCCAGAATTCCGCCACCGTCGCCGGCTCCCGGCAGTCGAACGTGATCTGCACCTGCCGTGTCGTGTCCATGGTGACCAGCGTAGCCGTGGCAGGGGGCCGTCTGCCCCGTCTGTCCCGCCTGCCCTGTCTGCCTACCGGAAGCTGCCGGCGTGCAGCGCGTCCGCCAGGGGGGCGAGTTCCGGGACGGTGGACGCCTCGTCCAGCGCCGCCTCCAGGGTGCGGTCGTGGGTGGGACGGGCGGCGTTGAGCAGGTCCCGGCCTTCGTCGGTGAGCTCGGTGTAGATGCCGCGGCGGTCGTCGTCGCAGAGGATGCGGCGCAGCAGTCCGCGGTTCTCCAGCCTGCTGACCAGCCGTGTCGTGGCGCTGGGGGAGAGGGCGGCGGCGCGGGCGAGCTGTGCCATGCGCATGTGCCAGCCGTCCTGGCGGTCCAGGGAGTCCATCACGGCGAATTCGACGACGGAGAGGTCGTGGTGTTCCTTCAGCGCCCGTTCCAGGGCTGTGTCGATGGCGCCGTGCAGTGCGGCGAGGGTGCGCCAGCCGCGGGTGCGGATCTCGACCGCGTCGTCGGAAATGCTCATGCGGACCACTATAGCCGACTTGCGCTCATATCCCGCGTGTGCAAGTATCTTCAACGTTGCGCCTGCAACTACTGCACGTGCAACTGATGCATTCGCAAGGAAAGGACGTCATCCATCATGCCTGCTGCCCTCTACGCGCTGGCCCTCGGCGGGTTCGGCATCGGACTCACCGAGTTCGTGATCATGGGCCTGCTGCCTGAGGTCGCCGCCGACTTCGGTGTCACCGACACCGCCGCCGGGTACCTGATCTCCGGCTACGCGCTCTCCGTCGCCGTCGGCGGCATCATCCTCACCGTCGCCCTGCGCGGCCTGGAGCGGCGCAAGGCCCTCCTCGGCCTGCTCGTGCTGTTCGTCGCCGGCAACCTGATGTCCGCCCTCGCGCCCACGTACGGGGTCATGCTCGCCGGACGCGTCGTCGCCGCACTGTGCCACGGTGCCTTCTTCGGCATCGGCGCCGTCGTCGCCGCCGACCTCGTCGCCCCGGCCCGACGCGCCGGAGCGATCTCGGTGATGTTCGCCGGGCTGACCATCGCCAACGTCGCCGGCGTGCCGCTGGGGACCTTCATCGGCCAGGCCTTCGGCTGGCGTGCCACGTTCTGGGCGATCACCGCCATCGGCATCGTCGCCCTGGCCGCGATCACCGCGCTCGTGCCCGCCACCCCCGCCAACGCAGGGTCGGTGCGGCAGGAGTTCGCCCTGTTCCGCTCCCGGCAGGTCTGGCTGTCGATGGCGGTGACCGTCCTCGGCTACGGCGGCATGTTCGGTGCCTTCACCTACATCGCCTTCACCCTGACCGAGGTCTCCGGCTTCTCGTCCTCCACCGTGCCGTGGCTGCTCGTGATCTTCGGCGTGGGCCTGTTCATCGGCAACCTCGCCGGGGGACGCGCCGCCGACCGCAACCTCGGCGTCACCCTCGTCGTGCTGCTCAGCGTCCTCACCGTGATCCTCGTGGCGTTCGCCCTCACCGCCACCAGCCAGGTGGCCACCGTCATCGCCCTGGGCCTGATGGGCGGCGTCGGGTTCGCGACGGTACCCGGACTGCAGATGCGGATCATGAACTTCGCGTCCGACGCCCCGACGTTGGCCTCGGGTGCGAACATCGCCGCCTTCAACGTCGGCAACGCCGTCGGCGCGTGGCTCTCCGGGCTCGCCCTCGCCGCCGGCCTCGGCTACACCTCCCCGCTGTGGGTCGGCGCGGTCGTCACCGTGCTCGGCCTCGGCCTGCTGGTCATCGCGACCCGCGTCCGCGGCGGCGAGTTCGCCCGGGACACCGCTGCCGCGGCACCGGCCGTCCCCGTCCCTGCCTGAACTTTCCCGACACCCAGAAAGAAGACAACCATGATCCCCACCGTCACCCTCAACGACTCCACCACCATGCCGCAGCTCGGCTTCGGCGTCTTCCAGGTCCCGGACGACGACGCCCACCGCGCCGTCGCCACCGCCCTGGAGGCCGGCTACCGCAGCATCGACACCGCGGCCGTCTACGGCAACGAGGCCGGCGTCGGCCGTGCCGTCGCCGAGTCCGGTATCGACCGCGACGACCTGTTCATCACCACCAAGCTCTGGGTGGACGGCCTCTCCCGGGACGGGGTCCGCCCCGGCCTGGAGGCCAGCCTGGAGCGGCTCGGCCTCGACTCCGTCGACCTGTTCCTCATCCACTGGCCCGCCCCCGCCACCGACAACTACCTCCGTGCCTGGGAAGGCATGGAGGAGGTCCGTGACGCCGGCCTGACCAGGTCCGTCGGCGTCTCGAACTTCCTCCCGGAGCACCTGCAGCGCGTCGTGGACCTCGGCGGGACCGTCCCCGCCGTCAACCAGGTGGAGCTCCACCCGGCACTGCAGAACCGGGAGACCGTCGCGGCCAACACCAGCCACGGCGTCCTCACCGAGGCGTGGAGCCCCCTGGGGCAGGGCGCGGCGCTCGCCGACCCCGCCGTGGTGCGGATCGCCGAGGCCCACGGTGCCACCCCGGCACAGGTCGTCCTGGCGTGGCACCTGCAGCAGGGGCGCATCGTGATCCCGAAGTCCGTCACCCCGGCCCGGATCGCCGGGAACCTCGGCGCCGTCGACGTCACCCTGGGTGACCGGGACCTCGAGGTGCTCGACAGCCTCGACCGGGGACTGCGCACGGGCCCGGACCCGGCGGAATTCAACGGATAACCGCTATCGTTCCGGAGACATAACTATGGTGTAGTCATGAATACAGAATCCGGCACACCCGACCAGCCCCTCGATCTCCTGATCGTGGGCGCAGGCCTCTCCGGCATCGACCTCGCCCACCACGTCGCCCAGAACTTCCCCCACTGGTCGTGGGAGATCCACGACACCCACGACGACCTCGGCGGAACCTGGCACACCTTCACCTACCCGGGCATCCGTTCCGACTCGGACATGGCCACCTTCGGGTTCCCCTTCCGCCCCTGGCCCCACAAGGGGACCCTGGGGCAGGGCCCGGACATCAAGGAGTACATCCGCGACGTCGCACGCGACTGCGGTGCCCTGGAACGTCTGCGGACCGGGTCCTGGATCAGGGACTCCGACTGGCAGACCGACAAGAACCTCTACGCCGTCACCTCCGTGACCGCGGAGGGGGAGCGGACCATCTACACCCGCCGGGTCCACTACGCCTCCGGCTACTACTCCCACGGCAGGGGCTTCCGTCCCGACTTCCCCGGTGAAGAGGACTTCACCGGCCAGATCATCCACCCCCAGGAGTGGCCGGCGGACCTCGACTGCGAAGGGCGCCGCATCGTGGTCATCGGTTCCGGCGCCACCGCGATCACCCTGGTCCCCGCCCTCGAGAAGGCCGGGGCGGACGTCACCATGCTGCAGCGCAGCCCCAGCTACGTCGCCCCGCTGCCCGAGGTCGACTTCATCAGCCGCATCTGGAAGACACTGCTGCCGGACGGGCCGGCGTACCGTGTGGCCCGCTTCAACCACGCCGCCCGGGACATGGCGCAGTTCGTGGTCGCCCAGCGCGCCCCGTGGCTGTTCAAGAAGGCACTGCGACTGATGCAGCGCCCCTACCTCTCCAAGGACCAGATCGACGAGCACTTCACCCCCCGCTACAACCCCTGGGACCAGCGCGTCTGCAAGGCGCCCAACGGCGACATCTTCTCCGCGCTGAAGCGCAACGCCCACGTCGTCACCGACACCATCGACCGGTTCACCGCCGACGGTGTCCGACTGTCGTCCGGCCGGGAACTGCCGGCCGACATCATCGTCACCGCGACGGGCCTGGAGATCGAGGTCTTCGGCGGCGGCACCCTCAGCATCGACGGCGAACCCCTCGACAACCACCGGCAGGTCTTCTACCGGGGCATCATGCTCGCCGGCCTGCCGAACTTCAGCTTCACCGTCGGCTACGTGAACGCGTCCTGGACACTGCGCTCGGACATGGTGTCCCGCTACATGGTCAAGCTGTGGAAGACCGGCGAGGAGTACTACAGCCCCGCCCTGGTGCCGGGCCGCAACGACCGCCCGTTGCTCGACTTCGACGCCGGCTACATCAGGCGTGGGGAGCACCGGCTGCCCACCCAGGGCGACGGTTCCCCCTGGCAGTACACGCAGAACTACCTCGCCGAGCTCCCCGACCTGGCCTTCGGGGACCAGCGCCGCGACATGGTGTTCGGGGAGCACTGCCTGCAGCAGGCCGGCGCCGCCCGTCCGGGGCCGGACGTGCAGACCGTCAGCGTCGACAGCCCCTTCGTCGCCACCGACACGCGGTCGCTCCCGCCGACCGAGACCGTCACCGTGGACGGCCGGACGGTGCGGGTGCGGCGCGGCGGTCCGTCCGGCGCCGACAGTGCTGCCGAGGGGGCCGTGGTCATGATCCACGGCATCGGGCGTTCCCTGGAGGACTGGGACGACCAGGCGGTCCTCATCGGCGAGAACAGCAGGTACGTCGCCCTGGACATCCCCGGCTTCGGGTTCAGCGACCCCGCGGCCCGGGTGACACTCGCCGACACCGCAGACCTGCTGTGGAAGGTCCTCGACGAGCTCGGGGAGTCCCGGGTCAACCTGGTGGGCAACTCCCTGGGCGGGGCACTGTCGATGGAGATGACCGCACAGCGTCCTGACGACGTCGCCAGCGTCTCCCTCGTCGACCCCGCCGGGTTCGGCGACAGCACCACACCCCTGCTGCGCCTGATCGCCGTGCCCGGCCTGGGACGGCTCAATGCCGCGACCACGCGGCTGCGGGCGATCCACCAGCCGGTCGAGCACGTCATCCTGCGTCGTCCCGGAGCGGCCACGCGCCGACGGGTCGCACTCCAGGGACGCATCGCCCGCCACCCGCACCGCACCCCGACCTTCTACTCCTTCGTCCGGCAGCTCGGGACCCCGCTCGGGATCCGGGAAGGCTGGCGCCGTGACCTGATCGCACGGTTCAACAGGGCCACCGCCGGGACCACCCCGGTCATGCTCTCCTGGGGCCGGAAGGACCTGATCCTGCCGTACTCGGACTTCCGCGCCGGGCTCGAGCAGATCGACGTGCGGGACGCGGTGGTCTTCGACGACTGCGGCCACATGCCCCAGCTCGAGTACCCGCAGGAGTTCGCGGAACAGTACCAGCGCTTCCTGCTCGGGGTCTGGGCGACGCCCCAGGACGAGAACCGCACTGACGCGAACCAGAAGGAGACGGTGAACTGACGATGTTCATGCCCGAGAAGAACGGACCCCGTACAGTGCTGGTGACCGGAGCCGCCTCCGGCCTCGGGCTGGAGATCTCCCGGCAGTTCCTGGCCAAGGGCGACCGGGTGATCCTCACCGACCTCCACGAGGAGGCCCCGTCGGCCGTCCGGGGGCTGGACGGCGACTGGAGCTACCGCCGGCTCGACGTGACCCGTGACGAGGACTGGCAGGACGCGGCGGACTCCGTCGACGCCCTGGACATCCTCGTCAGCAACGCCGGCATCGCCATCGGCGGCCGGATCACCGAGACGAGGATGGACACCTGGCAGAAGGCCCTCGACATCAACCTCCTCGGCTCCGTCCGCGCACTGCGGGCCTTCGTCCCGAAGATCAGCAAGGGCGGGCGGGTCGTGCTCACCGCCTCCGCGGCCGGCCTGGTCCACGCACCGGCGATGGCGACGTACAACGCGACGAAGGCGGCCACCGTCGCCCTCGGGGAGACGATGGACGCCGAGCTGCGGCACCGGAAGATCAGCACCACCGTGATCTGCCCGCAGTTCTTCAAGTCCGGCCTGTCGGACTCGCTCATCGGTGACGATGACGCGATGGACGCCGTCGCCCGCGTCCTGCTCAGCAAGACCTGGTTGACCTCGGAGATCATCGCACGGCGCGCGGTGAAGGGGATCGGGGCGCGACGGTCCGTGGTCACCCCCGACGGCATCGCCACGTTCAGCTGGTACTCCAAGCGCTTCACGCGGATCCCGTACCTCTTCACGCTCCGCACCATCGGTCGTGCCGTGGCGTGGCAGGTGAAGCGCAGCACGACCTAGGCTGCCGGGGCGGGTCAGACGGAGCTATGACCGGTCGTCCATGAGCCCCAGCGAGTCCCAGGCGCGTTCGACCGCGGCCAGGGAGGAGCGGGACGCCGACCGTGCGAGCACGGCGAGGATCGCCTGGACGACGGAGACGATGGCGGTCAGCGACGGCGTCGCGTCGGCCCCTTCGATCGGGGTGAGGATCACGTGGTCGGCCGCGTCCGTCAGGGGGGACGACTGCAGGTCGGTGAGGACGCCGACCGTCGCACCCTTGTCACGGCCCAGTTCGGTGAGGTCGCGCAGCGCCTTGGTCAGACGCCACACGTTGATCACGATGAGGCAGTCGCGCTCGTCCATGTGGGAGACCGCGACGGCCTGGGTCGTCGCCGGGCCGGCGGCGACCTGGATGTCGTACCCGTGGATGGACCCCAGGTAGGAGAGGATCTGCGCCGGGCCGGCACCGGAACCGGTGGTGATGACGACGGTGCGCCGTGCGGTGTGGATGGCGTCGGCGATGGCGTTGATCGCCCGGATGTTCTCCGGTGTCGACGCGGCAGACAGGTTCGTCATGTCCTGACGGAGCCCCAGCGAGACGGCGTCCGAGGCGGTCGCGCGCTCCGGCTCGGTGGAGGAGATGGAGTCGAGGTACTCCGAACGGACCCGCTGCCGCAGGTCGGCCCACCCGTCGAAGTCGAGCTGCTGTGCGGTGCGCACCACCGTGGAGACGTTCACCCCGGCACGCTCGGCGACCTCGCGGGCGGAGGCGTACGAGGCGAACTGCGGCATCCGGGCGATGATCCGCACCACCCGCTCCGCCTGGGTTCCGAGGGGTGAGCGTGCGGCCCGCTCCTCGAGCAAGGTCTCAACCGTCACCGCGGGTGCCCCGTTCTCTCCATGGTCCGGCGGTACCCGGCCGGACCCGTCAGACAATCTCGAATATCTCGCTTGTTGCAGACACGATATCACCTGCGCAGGCGAGGATCCCCGCCGAGAAGGACTCCCGGACCGGATCCGCCTGCCAGTCCGCGTAGGCCTGCCGGTCCGGCCATTCGGCGACGACGAGGACGGTGTCGGTGGTGCCGCCGCCCTCGCAGCCTTCGCCGGCTTCGCCGCTCTCGCTGTCGTCAGCGGCGGAACGCAGCCCGAGTGTGGTGGATGTGGCGCCGGAGGCCTCCAGGATGCCCGCGGTCCCGTAGTAACGGACAACGTCGGTGCCGCGCCCCGCGGGGACCCGGAGTGTGAGAAGTGTGAGACAAGTCATGTTCCAAGTGTTGCATGGATCACGTCATACATCTAGTGGTGCATTCCACACCGAAAGTGAATGGAGGTCGTGATGACCACATCGACGGGCGCATCGAGCGCCCAGCAGGAAGAACTACTCGCACGTCTCGACAAGCTCGAGCCCGGCAAGCCGCACCGCCGTCTCATGGTCATGGGCGGCCTCGGCTACACCTTCGACTCCTTCGACGGCCAGCTCATGGGGTACGCGCTCTCAGCGCTGATCGTCATCTGGGCGATTCCCGAATCAGTGTCCGGCTGGCTCCTGTCGTCGATCTTCTTCGGCTACCTCGTCGGGGCACTGGTCTCCGGCGTCCTCGCCGACAGGTTCGGCCGCCGCAAGCTGATGATGACAGCGCTGCTGATCTTCTCCGCGTGCAGCCTCCTGATGGGAACGGCGAACTCCGTGGCCGAGCTGTTCATCTGGAGGGCTCTGTCGGGAATCGGCATCGGCGCGGAAACCGCCCTGATCGCCCCCTACATCTCCGAGTTCCTGCCGGCGCGGGTGCGCGGGAAGTTCGTGTCCCGGACCGTGGGCTTCCTGGCCTTCGGCTACATCCTCGCCGGTGTCCTCGCCCCGATCATCATCTCCCCGAACCCCGAGGTCGGCTGGCGCATCGCCGCCGTGGTCGCCGCGCTGCCCGTCATCCTGCTGCTCTGGTGGCGTCGCGCCCTGCCGGAGTCCCCCCGTTTCCTGCTGTCCAAGGGGCGGATCGAGGAGGCGACCGCGGTCATCGAGGAGTTCGAACGCCGCAGTGGAGTCGAGCCCGAGAAGAACGCCGCCATCGCCGCCGAGGCACCGGCACCGAAGGCGGTCGGCGGGGACAACCTGGAGTCCGAGGCCAGGGTGTCCAGCCGCGGGCCGTTATCCACCCTCGCTGCGCTGTGGAGAGGACCGCTGTTCCGCACCACCATGGTGATCTGGGTCCTCTGGTTCATCCTCACCGGCGTGAACTACGGTTTCTCCAGCTGGCTCCCGGCACTGCTGGTCACCGCCAAGGGTTTCAGCCTGACCGGGTCGTTCCTCTTCTCCTTCGTGACTGCCCTGGCCCAGATCCCGGGCTACTACGTGGCGAGCATGCTGATCGACCGGATGGAACGTAAGTGGCTGATCGCCATCTACGCCACCGGTGCCACGGTCTCGGCCGTGATCATCGCCCTGGCCGGCAACGTCGGGATGCTGCTGCTCGGTTCGTCGCTGCTCGCGGCCTTCACCAACGGTGTCGCCGCGGTGTACTACACCTACACCTCCGAGCTCTACCCGACCTCCATCCGTGCCACAGGCATGGGTGTGGCCTCGGCCGTCGGCCGTATCGGGGCGATCACCGCCCCCATCGCCATCGGCTACATGTACGCCTCCATCGGCTTCACCAACGTCTTCCTCGTCCTCGTCGGAGCGTTGGCCGTCGCCGTCGTCTTCATCGTGGCCTTCGGCGAGAAGACCTCCGGACGCGCCCTCAACGAGGACGTCCCCGACTAGGGGCGCGCCGCGCCACCTGTACCACCCTGTAACAACCACCGTCGTCTGCAAAGGAGACACCTGAATGAGCATCCGCATCATCAACGCGCACACCCTCGAGCCCGAGACCGGCGAACGCCGGGACGGCGCCTGGATCGACGTCAGGGACGGACGGATCACCGCCACCGGCACCGGTGAACCACCCGCCGCCGACGACGGGGTCGAGGTGATCGACGCCGCCGGTGCCACGGTGATGCCCGGACTCGTCGACGCCCACGTGCACATCCTCATCACCTCCACCGACAGTGCAGACCGGGCGAACTGGTCACCGGGCTACGCCACCGTGCGCGCCCTGCTCTCCGCCGGGGACATGCTGCGACGCGGCTTCACCACCGTGCGGGACGTCGGAGGCGCCGACCACGGGATGGCCCGCGCCCTCGAGGAGGGGCTCCTCCCCGGACCCCGCCTGATCTTCGGGGGCAAGGCCCTGTCACAGACCGGCGGCCACGGGGACTTCCGCACCCTCAACGACGACTCCTGCGGGTGCTGCCAGCTCTCACCGGACTTCGCCCGCGTCGTCGACGGCGTCGACTCCGTCCGGCACGCCGCCCGCGACGAGTTCCGCAAGGGCGCACAGCACCTGAAGGTGCTGGTCTCCGGCGGTGTCGCCTCACCGGCGGACGAGATCTCCGCCGTCCAGTACACCCGCGAGGAGATCCGGGCCGCCGTCGTCGAGGCGGAGAACCACAACCGCTACGTCACCGTGCACGCCTACCACCCCAGGGCCGTCAACGCGGCCCTGGAGGAGGGCGTGCGGTGTGTGGAGCACGGCAACCTCATCGACGACGAGTCCATCCGCCTGCTGGTGGAGAACGACGCCTACCTGGTGCCCACCATCATCACCTACCAGGCGATGTACGAGGCAGGGGACGCCTCCGGCCTGTCGCCCGCGTCGCTGAAGAAGCTCGACGAGGTCCGCCTCGCCGCCGTCGACAACCTCGAGAAGGCCTACCGCGCCGGGGTCAACATCGTCTACGGCAGTGACCTGCTCGGCGGCCTGCAGTACCGCCAGCTCGACGAGTTCCGGATCCGGGCGCAGGTGATCCCGAACCTCGACGTGATCCGCAGCGCCACGAGCACCGCCGCGCGACTGCTGCACATGGAGGGCGAGATCGGCACCCTCGCCGGAGGCGCCCACGCCGACCTGATCATCGTCGACGGAGACCCGGAGCAGGACATCGAGGTGCTCGCCGCACCCGACCGCCACCTGCGCCACGTCATCAGGGGCGGGCAGGTCGTGGACGGCCTCGGGTAGGTCCCGTCGGGTGCCCCGCCCCGGGGACTTTTCTCAGGGACACCTCTCAGGGAGGTTTCTCAGGGACGTTTCTCAGGGGCATCCCGGATGTGCTGGCGTCCACGGCCCCCTACTCTCGTGAGGTAACGACGGGGAGAACCGTTCTCCCCCACCGCGAGAGAGGACCAGACCAGTGGAATCCCGGACGACCGTCACCACCGCACACTCCGCCGCCCGCGCCGAGGGCCTGACGAAGACCTACGGCGCGGGCGACACCCGCGTCACCGCCCTGGACGACGTCACCGTCGACTTCACCCGCGGCGAGTTCACCGCGATCATGGGGCCGTCCGGCTCCGGCAAGTCCACCCTGATGCACTGCATGGCAGGCCTGGACAGCCCCACCTCCGGCTCGGCGTTCCTCGGTGACACAGACATCTCCCGGCTGGGGGACAAGGCACTGACCGCACTGAGACGCGACCGGCTGGGATTCATCTTCCAGTCCTTCAACCTGGTACCCACGCTCACCGCGGCGGAGAACATCACCCTGCCCATCGACATCGCCGGGGACAAGGTGGACAAGGAGTGGTTCGCGGAGATCACCTCCCGCCTCGGACTGACCGACCGGCTGGGCCACCGGCCCTCGGAACTCTCCGGTGGCCAGCAGCAGCGCGTCGCCTGCGCCCGAGCCCTCGTCGCCCGACCCGAGATCATCGTCGGCGACGAACCGACGGGCAACCTGGACTCCAACTCCTCGGCGGAGGTCCTCGACATCCTGCGCACCGCCGTGGACCGCGACGACCAGACCGTGGTCATCGTCACCCACGACGCCAAGGCCGCGGCCTACGCCGACCGTGTGGTCTTCCTCGCCGACGGCCGGATCGTCCACGAGCTGCGCGACCCGGACGTGGAGCAGATCCTGACCACGATGACCGGTATCGAGGGGTTGTAGACGCCATGTCCGCTGCATCCTCCGGCACCTCCGTGTCCACCATGCGCCGCGTCTCGCTGCGCAACCTCGCCGCCCACAAGATCCGCCTCGTCCTGACCGTCCTGGCCGTGGTGCTCGGCACCGCGTTCATCGCGGGGTCGTTGATGTTCACCTCCTCGCTGCAGAAGACCTTCGACACGCTGACCGAGTCCACCACCAAGGGAATCGACGTCGTCGTGTCCGCCCCGCAGTCCGGGGCGGCACTGCCCCTGGACCTGGCCGGGGACCTCGCCGAGGTCCCCGGTGTGGGGAAGGTGAACCTCAGCGACCAGACCACCGTCGTCGTCGCCGTCGACCCCGAGAGCGGGAACGGCACCCCGGAGACCCTGCAGACCGGCGGGGCACCGGCGTTCGTCATGCCCTGGTACGACCCGGACGACGCCGTCGGCCCGGAGACCGGCATCGTCGACGGCCGGTCGCCGCGCGGCCCCGACGAGGTCGCCGTCAACAGCACCGCCGCCGAGGAACACGACCTCACCGTGGGGCAGTCGCTCACCGTGGTCGACCCCACCGGCAGCCACCGGGTCCAGGTGTCCGGCGTCTACGACATCGACATCGACGGCGGCGGGTTCCTCGGCCTGATGATGGACGAGCCCGCCTACGTGGACACCTTCACCGACGGCGACACCGGCCGCGAATTCTCCCTCGCCGCCACCCCGGGCACCAGCCCGGACACCCTAGCCACCCAGGTCACCGACGCGCTGGCCGCCGACCACCCTGAACTCGGGGACGTCGACGTGAAGACCGGCGGGCAGGTCGCCGACGAGCAGGCGGCGCAGATCGACGAGGCGCTCAGCTTCGTCAACTACTTCCTCATCGCCTTCGGGCTAATCGCCCTGGTCGTCGGCACCTTCATCATCGCCAACACCTTCTCCATGATCGTCGCGCAGCGCATGCGCGAGTTCGCCCTGCTGCGTTCCCTGGGTGTGGCGTCCAGGCAGCTCACCGTGTCGGTCGTCTTCGAGGCGGTCGTGGTCGGGGTCATCGGGTCCCTGCTCGGCGTGCTCGCCGGAGTCGGCCTGACCCACGCCATCTACGCCGTGATCGGCGCGACCGGCGCCGGCCTGCCCAACACCGGCGTGGACGTCACCGGGGGCTCCGTCCTGCTGCCGCTGATCCTCGGGGTGATCGTCACCGTGGTCTCGGCGTGGGCCCCGGCCCGACGTGCCGGCGCGGTGCGCCCGGTCGAGGCGATGCGCAGCGGCGACCAGTCGTCCAGCTCACCGTTGCGTGGACGCACCACCGTGGGTGTCGGACTCTTCCTCCTGGGCGTGGCCGCCGCGCTGGCCGGCGTGCTGCTCAGCGGGTCCGACACGGGGCCTCGCGCGGCACTGGTCGGCGTCGGCGCCCTCGGCGTGGTGCTGGGCACCTTCCTGCTGTCCCCGGCGCTGTCGATCCCCGTGGTCAGGGCCATCGGCGGGGTCATCGGGGCACCGTTCGGTCAGGTCGGCCGACTCGCGGCCACCAACTCCGGACGCAACCCCCGGCGTACCGCCACCACCGCCTTCGCGCTGACCCTCGGCGTGGCGCTGGTCGCCTGCATCGGGATGCTCGGCGCCTCGATGAAGGCCTCCATCAGCGGGTTCATCGGCGACTCGGTCCAGTCGGACTACGTCCTGTCCGGGCCGTCCAACGGAGCGTTCCCGGTGCCGCAGTCCGCGCTGGACGCCGTCCGCGACGTCGACGGGGTGGAGTCCGCCGCCGGCTTCGGCTTCCTGCCCGTCACCGTCGGCGGGTTCAGCGGCGGCACCGGCATCATCGACGGCGACCCGACGGTCTCCGGCGGCCTGGAGACAGTGGAGGGCGACCTCTCCCTGGACACCCCCGGTGTCATCGCGGACGAGGAGGTCGCCGCGGACGAAGGCTGGTCGGTCGGCGACGAACTGCCGCTGACCGTGCGCATGCCGGACGGCCCGGAGCGTGAGAGCGGCGAGGTGACCCTGCAGGGCACCTACGAGCCCAACGAGCTCTTCGGCCAGCACCTGGTGTCCTGGTCGGCGCTGGAACCGCTGGCGTCGCAGCTCGGGGCCGGGGCCTCGGCGAACATCTACGCCGTCTTCGTCAACGGCGACGGTTCGGTCGACGCCGACACCCTGCGTGACCGGCTGGAGGAGGCCACCGCCGACCAGATCGTGGTCCAGGTGCTCACGCCGGAGGAGTACGCCGGTGAGCAGGCCGTGCTCATCGACCAGATGCTCAACGTGCTCTACGCGCTGCTGGCGCTGGCGGTGATCGTGGCGGTGCTCGGCATCATCAACACCCTCGCGCTGAACGTGATCGAGAGGCGCCAGGAGATCGGCATGCTCCGGGCGGTGGGTACGCTGCGCGGCCAGGTGCGACGCATGATCACCCTCGAGGCGGTGCAGATCTCCCTCTACGGTGCACTCGTCGGTGTGGTCGTGGGGCTCGGCCTGGGCTGGGCCTTCCTGGAGGTCCTCGCCGGTGAGGGGCTCACCGAGACCGCCGTGCCCTGGGGGCAGGTGGCGGGCATGGTCGTGGCCTCGGGTGTGGTCGGTGTCGTCGCCGCCGCATGGCCTGCGGTGAAGGCGTCGCGGGTGAAACCGCTGGAGGCCATCGCGGACTGATCCCGGACGGGAGAACGAGGCCCACACTGTGGTGGGCCTCGTTCTGTGCGTCCGGGGCAGTTTCCGGCCAGGGCTCGAATCCAGCCTGCTGTCGCAGAAGGGAGCCTACTTCCGTTTTCTGGGGGTGACGACAAAGAACCCCGCCCAGCCGATGACGGCGATAGCGAATCCTGCCTTCGCGAGGTCGCTCGAAGCGGATCCTGTCAGTAGTGCGATGATCGCCAGGAGTAAACCGACCAAGGCAACCGCCAAGGAGATGTTCCGAGCTGGAATGGTGCCCTTGATTCCTTGATCCTCGTCAGTCATCGTTACTGTGGCCTGCAGTGTCCCATTGGGATTCTGATTATTACGCCCTTGCCTTGATCGCAGAATGCTATCCCCGCCCCTCCGAGCGTCAATACGGCTCCGATGATGGGGCCGGCGGCGTAACGGGTCCCCACCTGGCGCATGATCGAGACGACGGTCTCTGTGACGCCACCTGTAGCGATGGCGAGGGATATTCGCCGAGTGGCGTTGCTGTCCAGCCACAGTTCCGGATTGATGTTCCATTTTCCCCGCTCCCATTTCGTGACGCCGGCACGAGCGTAAGGCGATCCTTCAGTTTCTCGGATGAGACTGTTCTTCGATTCGATCTGCTGAATGACTGCAGCGTAGTCTTCCGGATGTTCTTCGGCGATGGTCGACGGGATCTGCTCCACATACTGGCGTTGTGAATCGTCGAAATGAATGTAGGGATCGAAGGTGTCGACCACGTCGTCCGGGAATGCCGATACCTCTCGGTACCGGACCTCCTGATCGGAGAAAGCAGTTTCCGATGGGTCGGCCATTGCAGATGGTGTCGTCAGTGCCAGACCAGAGGCCACGGAAACGCTGGCGGCCAGCGAATATACTCGACGACGAAATGTCGTCAGGGAACGTGTGGAATGCATGAGGTAACCACTTTCTGAGTGGGACGATGCTCGTTATTTCAACGTAAAACAGTTTCCTATTTCGCACAATGGCTGCCCGGGGATCAGACGTGGGCGTAGCGCTGATGCGAAATTCCGTTGGCGCAGGTGAGTCACTACATATGTCGTAAATGAATGTAGAAACTTATCGCCCCTCCTGGGGTGGAGTTTGTGCCGGCCGGAGTTGGAGGCGATGGCCACGGCGGTGGCGGCGCACAATGACAACGTCACCGGCACCACGGCAGCGTTGGTGAATCTGGGCAGCCAGGAGCAGCCGGATTGGGTGGTGCGTGCGTTGATCCACCGACCGGCCAGCGCGATGGCTGACGCACAGTTGGAGTTGACGGTCATGAGCAGTGCGGCGATGGTGTCCAAGACCGTCGCGGACCTGCTCGGTCGCCCCGCACCGGGGTCGGAGGGACACTAGGCGCACTGTCTCGTCAGGAATAGCCGCGCCCCGCCTCCTGTTAACTATTAGTTCCTAACTCTTAACGGACGGAGGAGTGCACGCACGTGGACGACGGCAGCGAACAGCAGACCCGGCAGAAACGGCAGAGAGGGCAGTACAGGCGGAAGGGGTTGCGGGCGGCCCCGCCGCCACCGAAGGCCGGACCGCCGAACCGGCGCTTCTGGGCGGCAGTCACCGTCCTGCCCCTGGGCGGACTGCTCTTCGGCTACGACACCGGGGTGATCAACGGCGCACTGCCGTCCCTGACCTCCGACCTGGGCCTCGAGGAACGCTTCGAGGGGATCGTCACCTCCGCCCTGCAGTTCGGCGCGGTGTTCGGGGCGATCCTCGGCGGACGTATCGCCGACCGCATCGGACGCCACCGCACCGTCGTCATCGTGGCCGTGGTCTTTGTCCTCGGGTCCCTGGGCTCAGTGCTGTCGCCGACGTGGGTGGTGCTGATGCTCTGCCGCGTCGTGCTGGGGTTCGCCGTGGGGTCGGCCTCCGGCATCATCCCGATCTACCTCGCCGAGCTCGCCCCGACCCACTTGCGAGGTCGCGTGGTGAACCAGAACGAGTTCATGGTCGTGTTCGGCCAGTTCCTCGCCTTCAGCTTCAACGCTCTCATCGCCCGCGTCGGTGGCGCCGAGGAGTCCGGGACGTGGCGGTGGATGCTCACCCTGTGCCTCGTCCCGGCCATCGCTCTCTGGGTCGGCATGACGATCGTCCCGGAGTCGCCGCGCTGGCTCGCCGGGCGGGGACGCATCGGGGAGATGCTCGAGGCCCTCCGCACCATACGGGAGAAGGTGTACGGCTCACCGGACTACGACGCCTCCCGCTACGGTGCGGCCGACGCACCCCACCCCGACACCGATGAGGTCACCCACCCGGTGTCCGGCGACGTCGAAGACGTGCGGAGCCTCGCCGAGCACGACAGCCGGGCGTCCCGTCGGCGGTTCCGCGACCTCTTCGCCGAATCATGGATTCGCCGGATCATGACCATCGGCTTCGGCATGGCCGTGATCAACCAGATCTCCGGAATCAACGTCATCCAGTACTACGGCGTCACGATCCTCACTCAGGCCGGTTTCGAGGGCAACACCGCCTTCACCGTGAACCTGCTCATCGGTGTCGCCGGTGTGGTCGGCATGGTGCTGTCGATGGTGCTGAACTCACGGGTCCGGCGTCGCCGGATGCTGACGGGAGGTTTGACCGGAACGGTCGTCACCCTGACGTTGATGGGGCTGGTCTCGATGACGGTGCCGGACGGCGTGGCGGCCAAGAAGTGGGTCATCCTGGCGGCCATCGTGGCCTTCGTCGGCATCATGCAGTGCGCCGTCGGTGCGATGACGTGGCTATTCATGTCCGAGATCTTCCCGATGCGTGTCCGCGGCGAGGCCATGGGCCTGGCCGCAGGCGTGCAGTGGTCGGTGAACTTCTGCGTCGCCCTGTTCTTCCCGTACCTCATGGACGCCGTCGGCTTCGGGCCCACCGTGTTCATCTTCGTCGGGCTGCAGCTGCTCGCCCTGGTGTGGGTGTACCGGGTGGTGCCGGAGACCAAGGACAAGACCCTGGAGGCCATCGAGCAGGAGTTCCGCGACGCCGCGGCGGGCCCGGGAACACGAAGGAACACATAGCCCGCTGTTGTAACCGCCGGTTCGGCGACTAGAGTTTCACGGGTCCCACAACTGAACCGATGACGTCCCCGACACCGTGACGTCCGTGAAAGCGAGCCAACGACATGGCCGGCAACAACCCCAGCAAGGCCGACTCCCCGATCCGGGAACTCACCGTCCGCGCGGTCATCCTCGGCGGTCTGATCACCCTGGTCTTCACCGCCGCGAACGTGTACCTGGGTCTGAAGGTCGGTCTGACCTTCGCCACGTCCATCCCGGCGGCGGTGATCTCGATGGCGGTGCTGCGTCGACTGCAGAACCACAGCATCACCGAGAACAACATCGTGCAGACCATCGCGTCCGCCGCCGGCACCCTGTCGGCGATCATCTTCGTGCTCCCCGGCCTGATCATGATCGGCTGGTGGACCGGCTTCCCCTACTGGACCACCATGCTGGTCTGCCTGATCGGCGGCGTCCTCGGTGTGCTGTACTCCATCCCGCTGCGACGCGCGCTGGTGACCGGCTCTGACCTGCCGTTCCCCGAGGGCGTGGCCGCCGCCGAGGTGCTCAAGGTCGGCGACGACGACTCCTCCGACCCCGACAACCGCAGCAACCGCGACGGCCTGCGCGCCATCGTCGTCGGCGGGCTGGCCTCGGCGGGGATGTCCCTGCTCTCGGCACTGAAGGTCACCTCCTCGGAGCTGGCGGCCACCGTCCGCGTCGGCGCCGGCGGCACCATGCTCGGTTCCAGCCTGTCGCTGGCGCTGATCGGTGTCGGCCACCTCGTGGGCCCCACGGTGGGTGTCGCGATGATCGTCGGCCTGCTGATCTCCTTCGGCGTCCTGCTGCCGTCGTTCACCGGCGGTGAGGTGCCTGTGGTCGGGGACATCTCCGACGTGGTCTCCGAGACCTTCGCCAGCGACGTGCGTTTCGTCGGCGCCGGGGCGATGGCCGTGGCCGCGGTGTGGACGCTGGTGAAGATCATCGGCCCGGTGGTCCGGGGCATCGCCGCGTCCCTGGCGGCCTCCCGGGCCCGTAGGCAGGGAGAACAGGTCGCCCTAACCGAACGCGACATCCCGGTGAAGGTCCTCGTGGTCGGGGTCCTGGGCCTGATGCTGCCGATCGGCTGGCTGCTGTGGTCCTTCCTCAGCGGCACCGGGGTCAGCCACCACACCGGGTCGCTGATCACGCTGAGCATCCTGTTCGTCCTGCTGCTCGGCCTGGTCATCGCGGCGGTGTGCGGTTACATGGCCGGTCTGATCGGGTCGTCCAACAGCCCGATCTCCGGTGTCGGCGTCATCGTGGTGCTGCTGGCGGCGTTGCTGATCAAGCTCGTCACCGGCAACGACGACGGCGGCCACCCCACCGCCCTGGTCGCCTACACCCTGTTCACCGCGACGGTGGTCTTCGGTGTCGCCACCATCTCGAACGACAACCTCCAGGACCTCAAGACCGGCCAGCTCGTCGGCGCGACCCCGTGGAAGCAGCAGACCGCCCTGATCATCGGTGTGGTCTTCGGCTCGCTGATCATCCCGCCGGTGATGGGCCTGATGGCCACCGCCTTCGGTTTCGCCGGTACCCCGGGTGCCGGTCCGGACGCCCTGGCGGCGCCGCAGGCGGGTCTGCTGTCGTCCGTGGCACAGGGTATCTTCGGTGACTCCCTCGACTGGAGCCTCATCGGCCTGGGTGCGCTGATCGGCGTGGGTGTGATCGTCGTCGACGAGGTCGTGCGCCGGGTGTCCGGGAAGCGTTTCGGCCTCCCGCCGCTGGCGGTGGGCATGGGCATGTACCTGCCGATCAGCCTTACGCTGATCATCCCCCTGGGCGCGTTCCTGGGCTGGTTCTACAACCGGTGGGCCGACGGCCGTTCCAACGCCGCCTCGGCGAAGCGTCTGGGTGTGCTCGGTGCCACGGGGCTGATCGTCGGTGAGAGCCTCTTCGGTGTGCTCAACGCCGGCATCATCGCCGGGACGGGCGACTCCGAGGCCCTGGCGATCATGCCCGAGGGCTGGGCCGGGGCGTCGCAGTGGCTCGGTGCGCTGGTCTTCGTGGGCATCATCCTGGGTGTGTACCGGTGGACGCAGCAGCGCTCCACGCGTGCGGGTGACGAGGCTGCGGAGGAGCCGACCCCGACCAGGTGAGAAAGTAGTTGACGTGTCAACTATGGTATCGTCGGGCCGGTGACGCAACCGCGGACCCCGGCAACCCCTCACCAAGGAGGACAACCATGACCAGCATCGGCATCATCGCAGGATCCACCCGCCCCGGCGCCTTCAACCCCCAGGTGGTCGCCTGGGTCAAGGAGCAGCTCGACGCCGCGGACATCGACAGCACCGTCGTCGACTTCGGCGACTACGACCTCCCCGTCCTCGACGAGGCGATCCCCGGCGGCGCCCACAGGTACGCCAACGAGCACACCGTGGCGTGGGGAGCGGCACTGGAGCCCTTCGACGGCTACATCGTGGTCACCCCGGAGTACAACCACACCGTGCCCGGCCCGCTGAAGAACGCGATCGACTTCGTCGGCTCCGAGTTCGCCCACAAGCCCGTCGCCTTCGTCTCCTACGGCGCCGACAAGGGCG
Source organism: Corynebacterium sp. (assembly GCF_022712195.1). Taxonomy (GTDB): domain Bacteria; phylum Actinomycetota; class Actinomycetes; order Mycobacteriales; family Mycobacteriaceae; genus Corynebacterium. The sequence goes on from NZ_JALAGY010000087.1 coordinate 58,818, forward strand.
TCCGGGCCGTCGAGACCTGGCGCTCGGTCTTCGCCAACTTCCGTGCCGCGACGGTGCGCGACGTCGCCGCCTTCTCCATCTTCACCGACGTGAAGGACGGGGAGTTCGCCCCGCAGGAGACCTCCGCGGCCCCCTTCGCCGGGCTGCTCAGGGACCTCATGGCCTGGGCGGAGGGCTTCGCGGTGGTCCGCGACCGGCTGTCCGCTACAGCGCGCAGCTGATCGAGCGGTCCTTCTTCCCCTCGACGGCCTGCTGCAGGCCCTTCTCCACCGCGTCCGCGTAGTAGGCCTGGCCGGTGTCGTTGGGGTGGACGCCGTCGCCGATGAGGGAGTCCGGGTGCTCCAGCGCCATCTGGCACCAGGGGGCGAGGTAGACGTCCGGCCGGGCCGCGGCGTAGTCGATCGCCTGCTGCGCGGCCGGGGCGATCCCGTCCGCGTAGCCGTAGGGCACCACGAGGACGATCTTGTGGCCCGGGCCGATGGTCTCCACGATCCGGTCGAGCTGGCCGTCGAAGGCCTGGCCGTTCGTGCCGAAGCCCAGCACCACGTACTCGCCGAGTGTCCCGTTCGCGGCCATCGCGGCGATCGGTTCCTCGCCCCCGGTGTAGTGGCGGGACGTCTCGGCGTCGACCGTGATCCCGGGGAACCGCTGCTGGAGGGACAGGGTGGACGCCAGCATCACCGAGTCGCCGACGGCGGTGATCTCGTCACCGGACGGCAGGCCGGGGGTCGCCGGCCCAGACGGTGCAGCGTCGCGGGGGGTGGCGGGGGAGCCGGCGCTGTCGTCCTGCAGTGCCGCCATCTCCTCGAGCTGCAGCTCCAGTTCGGACTTCGCCGGGCTCTGGCCCAGCGCTGACCCGGCCAACAGCGTGACCACCAGCACCGCCCCCGGCACCGCCAGCAGCTTCGTGGTGCCCAGTGACTGCAGCGTCCGGCGGTAGCCGTTACGGCGCAGGGGCGTCTCCACCCACTGGTAGGACGCCTCGCTGAGCACCAGGCTCACCACCGTCGCCACCAGGCCGACGGCCCAGTCCGGCACCTCCGACCCCGGCTCCTGCATCAGCGCCCGGGCGAAGACGACCACCGGCCAGTGCCACAGGTACAGGCTGAAGGACCGCTCGCCGAACCATCGCAGCGGACGCCAGCGCAGCAGCCCGGCCACCGGGCCGGCCTCCCGGAGGGAGGTGGCGATCAGCGCCACGGACAGCAGCGACGCCAGGAACAGGCCGCCACGGTAGGTCAGGGGGTCGGTGTCGGGCAGCGTCAGGAACATCGCGGCGAGCGCCACCAGGGCCACCGTCCCGCCGACCCACGCCAGGGCGGCCGACCGGCGCGACGCCCCCGTCGGCGAGAACGCCGGCCAGGAATCCGTCGAGGAACTGCCCGCCGACGTGGTCACCAGCGCCAGCACCACACCGGCGAGCATACCGAAGGCGTGGGTGTCCGTGCCGAAGTATACGCGGGACGGGTCGGCGTCCGGGTCGTGCAGGACGACCATCGCGACCAGCGACGCGACACCCAGCACCGTGGCGACGACCGTCGCGAGGCGGAACGGGCCGGCGGTGCGTCCGATGCGGTTCCGGCGACGGACCCGCCGCGAGAACCACAGGCACGCCAGCAGCAGCAACGGCCACAGGACGTAGAACTGCTCCTCGATCGCCAGTGACCAGTAGTGCATGAAGATCTGCGGTGTGGTGTCGGCGAAGTAGCTGTTCGACTGGGCGATCTGCACCCAGTTGTTCACCGAGAACAGTGACCCGAGGAACTGCGGCACCAGGGCCACCGCCACATCCCCGCCGATGATCCCGGCCACGGCAGTGGAGACCAGCAGGACGGTGACGGCGGCCGGGAGGATACGTCGGGCCCGACGCCGCCAGAACTCCTTGAGGTTGATCCGGCCCGTGGCGCCGACCTCGCGCACCAGCAGCGAGGTGATGAGGAAGCCGGAGAGGACGAAGAAGACGTCCACCCCGAGGAACCCGCCGGGGAGCACGTCGCCGAAGAAGTGGTAGACGACCACGGCGAGCACGGCGATGCCGCGCAGGCCGTCGAGCCCGGGGACACGTCGGATCCGTCCCGGCTTCAGCGGGGCCGTGACGGGCACCGTCGACACCGGCGGAGGCGGTGCCACGGCCACCGGGGCGGGTTCGGGAACAGGCTCGCGAACAGGCTCGCGAACAGGCTCGCGAACAGGCTCGGGAACAGGTTCGGGGACAGGTTCGGGGGTAGCCCGGATCGCGACGTCCGTGCTGACCGCCGTGTCCGTCCCGTGTGCCACGGCGGTCCCAGGTGCCGGCGGCGGGCCGTCCGGTGCGGTGAGCACAATGGCCTCGACCTCCCGCGGGGGCAGGGGAGCCCGGGTGACCTGCGGCGCCGGCGATGCGCAGGGCGCGGGCGGCGCACCACCGGGGGCGGTGAGGACGATGGACGGACGGGAACTGGTGGACATGTGCGTAACGGGAGGACTCTCAGGGGACGACAGTGGTGAACCCATTACGGTAGCCGCGCCGCCTGTGCCGCCCAAAGTACGTGGGGAACACTCCCGGTACCCCCCACCCGTACTTCACCGCGACCTGCGGATTGTTAATTTAGGCACCCTCTAATCTCACAAGGTTTCGGCAGAAGCGGGGAACCTTGTGAGATTAGGGGAGAGGGGTGACGGGTCCCGGCCGGTAGGCTGCACACCATGCAGCGCACCGAACTCGCCCGTCTGATCGACCACACATTGCTCGCACCGCAGGCCACGTCCGCTGATGTGGCCGCACTCGCCGCGGAGGCCGGGGAACTGGGTGTCTACGCGATCTGCGTGTCGCCGTCCCAGCTGCCGGTGGACGCGCCCACGGGTGTGCAGGTCGCGACGGTGGTCGGTTTCCCCTCCGGTGCGGTGAAGCCCGAGGTCAAGGCCGCCGAGGCGGCCCGGGCCGTGGCGGACGGCGCCGGGGAGGTCGACATGGTCATCAACCTGGCCCTGGTGAAGCAGGGGCGGTTCGATGAGCTGACCAGGGAGATCGCGGCGGTTCGTGCCGCGGTCCCGGCGCCGCCGGTGCTGAAGGTGATCATCGAGTCCGCCGTGCTCGACGACGGGGAGATCGTGGCCGCCTGCCGGTGTGCGGAGGAGGCGGGCGCGGACTTCGTGAAGACCTCCACCGGTTTCCATCCGGCCGGCGGGGCGTCGGTGGAGGCTGTGCGGTTGATGCACGAGACCGTCGGTGGACGGTTGGGTGTCAAGGCGTCCGGCGGGATCCGGTCGCTCGGGACCGCCGAGGCGATGGTCGCCGCGGGTGCGACGCGACTGGGTATGTCAGCCTCGGCGGCGGTGCTCGACGAGGCGGGGCCGGCCTGACCGGACACCCGGCAGGTCGAGTTCAAGCTGTCGACGCCCGAACTAAACCCATGCTTCCTGGCAGGTCAGGCGGACAGACCATACACTGTCCGGGTGCAACTACTCCGGCTCGTGGGCTCCTACGCCCGACAGTATCCGGGGCTGCTCACCGCAGTCCTCGTCCTCCAGACCGTCGCCACCTTCGCGACGCTGTACCTCCCCCGTCTCAACGCCGACATCATCGACAGGGGCGTGTCCCTCGGTGACGTCGGCTACATCTGGTCGACCGGCGGCGTGATGGTCGCCGTCGCCTTCGTGCAGGTCGTCGCGGCCGTGGCGGCCACGTGGTGTGCCGCGCGCCTGGCGATGTCGGTGGGCCGGGACGTGCGTCGCGACGTCTACCGCAGCGTCGACCGTTTCAGCTCCCAGGACATGGGCACCTTCGGCGTGCCGACGCTGATCACCCGCGGCACCAACGACGTGCAGCAGGTGCAGATGGTGTTCGTCATGTTCCTCAGCTTCATGGTGACCATGCCGATCATGTGCGTCGGCGGCATCGTGATGGCACTGCGCGAGGACGCCGGCCTGTCGTGGCTGGTCTGGGTGTCGGTGTCGGTGCTGCTGGTGGTGGTCGGGGTGATGGTCGCCCGGCTGGTGCCCCTGTTCGGCTCGATGCAGGAGCGCATCGACGCCATCAACGGTGTGATGCGTGAGCAGATCACCGGCATCCGCGTGATCCGGGCCTTCGTCCGCGAGAAGTTCGAGACGGAGCGTTTCGAGGACGCCAACCAGGCCGTGGCCTGGGTGTCCGAGCGCGTCGGACGGGTGTTCGTGCTGATGGGGCCGGTGATCATGCTGGTGCTGCACGCGGCGACGGCGGCGGTGCTGTGGTTCGGCGGGCACCGGGTCGCCGACCAGGCGATCGAGGTCGGCTCACTCACCGCGTTCATGCAGTACCTGCTGCAGATCCTGGTGGCGGTGATGATGGCGTCGTTCATGGCGATGATGCTGCCGCGCGCGATCGTGTGCGCCGGACGCATCCAGGAGGTGCTCGGCCACGCACCGTCGGTCGTCGAGCCGGAGGCGGACCCGTCGGTGGAGCCGGTCTCCCCGTCGCAGGTGCGCGGTGAGCTGGAGTTCCGGAACGTGTCGTTCACCTACCCGGGTGCGGACGCCCCGGTGCTGCACGACGTGAGCTTCACCGTGCGTCCCGGGGAGACGACCGCGGTGATCGGTGCGACGGGGTCGGGCAAGACCACCCTGGTCAACCTCATCCCGCGGTTGTTCGCGCCGACGTCCGGCGAGGTCCTCGTCGACGGGGTGCCCGTGGCGTCCATGCCGCGCAGGGACCTGGCCCGGTACGTGGGCCTGGTGCCGCAGAAGGCGTACCTGTTCTCCGGGACGGTGGCGTCGAACCTGCGTTTCGGACGTACCGACGCCACCGACGACGAGCTGTGGGAGGCACTGCGTGTGGCGCAGGCCGACGGGTTCGTCCGGAACCGTGGGGACGGGGAGACCGCCGGGCTGGCCTCGCCGGTCGCGCAGGGCGGCACGGACGTCTCCGGCGGGCAGCGTCAGCGCCTGTGCATCGCCCGTGCCCTGGTGGCGGCACCTAAGGTGTACGTCTTCGACGACTCCTTCTCCGCGCTGGACGTGCGCACCGATGCGGCGTTGCGTGCGGCGCTGCACCCGATGACCCGGGACGCCGCGGTGGTCACGGTGGCCCAGCGGGTGTCGACGGTGCGCGGCGCCGACCAGATCCTGGTGCTGGACAAGGGGCGCATCGTCGCCCGCGGAACCCATGACGACCTGCTGGAGTCCAGTGAGACCTACCGCGAGATCGTCGAGTCGCAGATGGAGGCGCAGCGATGAGTGACACTGAGGAAGCTGACCGGGGAGCCGAGTCCGCACCCCGTTCGGCGAAGGCGTTCTGGCCGTCCGCGGTGCGGATGGTGGCGCTCATGGCGCCGCGCAAGATCGCACTGACGTGGGTGTTCGTTCTGCTGGTGGTCTGTGTGGTGCTCACGGTCTACGCACCGAAGGTGCTCGGCGACGCCGTCGACGTGATCTACGACGGCGTGCTGTCGGTGTGGAACGGCGAGCCGGGCGCGGGCATCGACTTCACCGAGCTGGGCCGGTTGATCGGGATCGTGCTGGGCATGTACCTCGTCGCCGGGGTGTTCAACTGGGCGCAGGGGTTCATCCTCAACCGGATCGTCGTCGCGGTGGTCGTGGAGCTGCGCACCGACGTGGAGCGCAAGGTCCACCGGCTGCCGTTGAGCTACTACGACTCCCGGCAGACCGGTGACCTGCTGTCGCGCACGACCAATGACGTCGACAACGTCCAGCAGGCACTCCAGCAGGCGCTGAGCCACTTCGCCTACTCGGGGATGATGATCATCGGCGTGACCGTGATGATGTTCCGGGTGTCCTGGCAGCTGGCCGTCGTCGCGCTACTGGCCCTGCCGCTGACCGCGGTGGTGGTCGCGATCGTGGGCACCCGGGCGCAGAAGCAGTACGGCGCGCAGTGGGCCGGCACCGGCAAGGTCAACGGCCATGTCGAGGAGTCGTTCACCGGCCATGACCTGGTGGTGGCCTACGGCCGCCAGGACGAGATGTCGGTGAGCTACAACGAACGCAACGAGGAGCTGTACCAGGCCAGTGCGAAGGCGCAGTTCCTGTCGGGCATGATGATGCCGCTGATGCAGTTCCTCAACTACCTCAGCTACGTGGTCATCGCCGTGTTCGGCGGGCTCCGGGTGGCCAACGGGCAGATGTCGCTGGGCGCGGCGACCGCGTTCATCCAGTACTCCCGTGAGTTCAACCAGCCGCTCGGCGAGCTCGCCGGGATGATGACCATGGTGCAGTCGGGTGTGGCCTCGGCCGAGCGGGTCTTCGAGCTGCTGGACGCGGAGGAGCAGGACCCGGACCCGGAGACGTCGGCGGAGCCGGCAGCCGGGGTGCGGCGTGGCCGGGTGGAGTTCCGCGACGTGTCCTTCGGGTATTCGCCGGAGACCCCGCTGATCCGGAACCTCGACCTGGACGTCGAACCGGGGCAGACCATCGCGATCGTCGGTCCCACCGGCGCCGGCAAGACCACGATGGTGAACCTGATCATGCGGTTCTACGAGGTCACCTCGGGGGCGATCCTCGTCGACGGGGTGGACACCCGCACGATGTGCCGTGCGGAACTGCGCTCGCGCACCGGGATGGTGCTGCAGGACGCGGTGCTGTTCGACGGCACGATCCTGGAGAACATCCGGTACGGACGTCTCGACGCCACCGACGACGAGGTCATCGCCGCGGCGAAGGCCGCGTACGTCGACCGGTTCGTCCACGCCCTGCCGGAGGGCTACGACACCGTCATCGACCAGGACGGCGGGTCGGTGTCCGCCGGTGAACGCCAGCTGATCACGATCGCGCGGGCGTTCCTGGCGGAGCCGGAGATCCTGATCCTGGACGAGGCGACGTCGTCGGTGGACACCCGCACCGAGGTGCTGGTGCAGAAGGCGATGAACGCGATCCGCGCGCGGCGCACGTCCTTCGTGATCGCGCACCGCCTGTCGACGATCCGCGACGCCGACCGCATCCTGGTGATGGTCGACGGGTCGATCGTGGAGCAGGGCTCGCACGACCAGCTGCTGGAGGCCGACGGCGCCTACGCGGAGCTGTACCGCAGTCAGTTCGCCGCCGGCGGGGCGGTGTAGTCCGTCTCCCAGGGAACTACGCTGGACACCATGGCCTACGAGATCAGCGATTCCGTCACCGTTGCCGCGTCCCCCGCCGAGGTCTACGACCTGGTCAGTGACGTCACGAGAACAGGGGAGTGGAGTGCCCAGTGCCGGCGTGCCGGGTGGGACTCGGACGCCCGGGGTGAAGGGGCCACGTTCACCGGGCACAACCGCCGGGACGGGCGGGAGTGGTCGACGGTCTCCGAGGTCACCGCCGCCCGGCCTGGTGAGGAGTTCAGCTGGCGGGTGACCTCCAGCGGCACCCGGTGGGGGTTCCGGATGGAGCCGGTGAACCGTCGGGAGGACGCCACCGTACTCACCGAGTACACCGTGTTCACGGAGGAGGGCGAGGCCTACTTCCGGCAGAAGTTCGGCGAGGACGCAGAGTCCCGGGAGGCGGACCGGAAGGGCGTCGCCACCTACGGGATCACGGAGACGCTGCAGAACATCAAGGGGATCCTCGAGGGGTGACGGCGCCGCCCGGCCCCTTGCGGAGGGGCCGTCGCCGCTGCTAGGTTCGATGTCATGCGGAAGTAGAACCCCTGAACAGTCCCACGCCCGAGGCGTCGTCACCTGCCCGGTGGGACACACCATTTCTCCACTCAGGGAGTTCCCCATGTCCACGCACACTTCCACTTCTGCAGCGTCGCCGCTGTCCCCGGTCTCCCCGCTCCTCGTGGACGGCCTGTCCGTCCAGATCGCCGGGACTCGCGTCCTCACCGACGTCTCCTTCACCGTCCCGCCGGGGCAGCGCACCGGCCTGATCGGGGAGAACGGCGCCGGCAAGTCCACCGTCCTGCACGCCGTGCACGGGTCCCTGCCCGCCGGAGCCACGACGGCCGGGACAGTGGACGTGGGACGGTCACGCGTCGGACTGCTCCACCAGCAGGCACCGTTCCGGGACGACGAGAGCGTCGGCGACGCGGTGGAGACGGCCGTCGCCGCGGAGCGTAGGGCCGCCGCCGACCTGGAGGCAGCCGCCAACCCGTACGACGCCGACGCCTACGCCGCCGCCCTCGACCTCGCGGAACGTCTCGACGTCTGGGAGACAGACGCCCGGGTGTCCGCGACCCTCGCCGGGCTCGGCCTGGCTGCGGTACCGCTGGAGCGCCCCACCGGGGAGCTCTCCGGCGGGCAACGGGCGCGGCTGTCCCTGGCGTGGCTGCTGCTGAACCGTCCGGACGTGTTGCTGCTGGACGAGCCGACGAACCACCTGGACGACGCCGCCACGCAGTACCTGGTCGGCGTGCTGAACGCGTGGAAGGGGCCGGTGCTGTTCGCCAGCCACGACCGGGCCTTCCTGGACGTCGCGGCGTCGTCGCTGATCGACCTGGACCCCGCGCCGACGCGGGTCGGCGCGGACGGCGGGGTGACCCGGTACACCGGCAACTACACCGACTACCTCGCCGCCCGGCGGGACGTCCGTGAACGGTGGGAGCGCCAGTACCGCGACGAGCAGGCCGAGCTGAAGCGGCTGCGTGCCGGGGTGCGCGACAACCAGTCGTTCGGGCACAGCAACCGGGACATCCAGGTCGAGAACAAGATCACCAAGAAGTTCTACGGCGACCGCAACGCAAAGGTCGTGTCGCGCCGGGTGAACGACTCGCGCTCGCGGCTGGAGAAGCTCGAGGAGGCACAGGTCCGCAAACCGCCGGAGGAGCTGACCTTCGCCGGACTGACGGCCGCGGGCCGCAGCGACGCCGCGACGAGGACGGGACCCGTCCTCGTCGCCACCGAGGTCGCGGTCGACGGGCGCCTGGCGCGGACGTCGCTCACCGTCAACGGCGACGAGAAGCTGCTGGTGACAGGGGCGAACGGGTCCGGGAAGTCGACCCTGCTGGAGGTGCTGGCCGGGACACTGCCGCCGTCGTCCGGGACGGTGACGGTGGCGGGTGTGAGCGTGGGGCACCTCACCCAGGAGGTGGCGCTGCCGGACCCCGCCGGACGCGGCCCGGGCAGGACGGTGGAGCGTGCCTACCGCGACCTGCTGGGAGACGACCTCGCCGAGCAGGTGCCGTTGGCGACGTTCGGGCTGATCCACCCGAGAGACGGCAACCGGCCGCTCGGCGAGCTCAGCCTGGGCCAGCAGCGACGCGTCGCGCTGGCGGTGCTTCTGGCCGCGCCGCCGGACGTGCTGCTGCTGGACGAGCCGGACAACCACCTGTCCCTCGCGCTGGTCACCGCCCTGGAGGAGGCCGTCCCGACCTACCCCGGCGCCGTGGTCGTCGCCTCCCACGACGCGTGGCTGCGTCGCCGGTGGCGCGGGGAGCGGCTGGAACTGTAGCTCAGTCGGCCGGTCGGTCGGCGGTGGGGGCGAGCATGGCGTCCCCGGTACCCGACACCGGACGTGGGTTCGCCGTTCTCCACGGCAGTGCCCTCTTCACGGTCGTCGCGGTCATGTGACGCAGGCTACACTCCGGGTATGTCCGCATTCCAGGATCGTCCCCGTACCGCACTGCTGGTCATTGACCTGCAGAACCTCGTCGTCGACGGTGCGTTCCGCCGCGACGAGGTTGTCGGCGCCGTGAAAGGTCTGGTCGACCGGGCGCACGCGCAGGATGTGCCGGTGGTCTGGGTGCAGCACGAGGCGGAGCACCTGCCGCCGGACACGCACGACTGGGAGTTCGTGCCCGAGCTGCGGCGGCGGGACGGGGACCGTCTCGTCCCGAAGACCTACGGGGACGCCTTCGAGGGCACGATCCTGGAGGAGGTGCTGGCCGACCTCGGGGTCGGGCACCTCGTGGTCACCGGTGCGGAGACGGACGCCTGCATCCGTTCCACCATCCACGGCGGCTTCGCCCGTGGTTACGACGTCACGCTGGTGGCGGACGCCCACACCGCCGGCGACAAGACGAGGTGGGGTGCGCCGCCGGTGGAGCAGGTCATCGACCACACGAACCTCTACTGGCAGTTCCAGGAGGGGGTGGGCAAGACCGCCGCCGTCGTCTCCGCCGACGAGGTGTCGTTCCCGGCGCCCTGACCTACGGTCCTACCGGCGGGGGTTCCAGGTCGACGCCGTGTGCATCGCCTGCTCCAGCGGACCGCGCCGGAAGAAGTGCTTCCACACCGTGCAGAACACCAGGGAGATTCCCAGGTAGCAGGTCAGCGGCAGCAGGGAGACCCCCGGCTCGTCGTGCACGTCGGGGAGCCAGTGGTTGATCCCCGCGGACACGACGGCCTGCCCCACGTAGACGGTGAACGCGCAGGAGCCCAGCGCCGCGAGCGGGAACAGCCACCGTCCCAGGAGATCGCCGGCCCACAGGCAGGCGCACATGACGACCAGGCTGATTCCGGTGTTGAGCAGCAGGTCCGGTGTGGAGCCGGAATGCGCGCCGTTGAGCAGCAGTTCACCCGCCGACGAGGTGGTCCCCATGGACGTGCTGTACATGCGCCACGCCCCGAAGGTGCCGGTCCCCGTCGCCCCGAAGGTGCCGGTCCCCGTCGCCTCGGCGAGGTCGCGCAGGGGAAGGTCCATGTACTGCATCATCAGCGGCTGCACGTCGAAGCGGACGTACGCCACCCAGGTGACGGCGCAGGACGCCAGGACCGCGGCCAGGCCGGTCGCCGACCAGCGGAGGCGTTTCGCGCCGTCCACGCCGAGGGTCATCACGCCCATGCCGAGCACGATCACCGGCAGCCACGTGAGTGTGGGGTACATGCCGTCCAGCAGCAGGGCCTGCAGCGCCACGCCCGCCCCGTCGACGGAGGTGAGGTGGTCGAGCCGGGGCACCACGGCGAGTTCGTCGCCGGTGAGGGGGAAGATGTTCCGCCGCAGCCAGTACGACAGCTGCGGCAGGACGACCGTTCCGGCGGCGCCGAGGGCCAGCAGGGCGGGGCCGGAGAGGGAGACCAGTGCGGTGCACAGCAGGAAGGACGTGCCGAGGGTCGCCAGGACGATGATCATGTCCGGCCCGGCGGAGGCGAGCAGCACGCCGACGACGAGCAGGATCAGGCCGCGGACGGCGATGCGTCGTCGGATCTGCGACGTCGGCACGCCGGCGGCGAGGCCGCGTCCGGTCATCAGTGCCATGGAGGTGCCGGAGAGGAAGGCGAAGAAGATCGACGGCCAACCTGTCAGCCAGGGTGCCCAGGCGGCCGGGCCGAAGTGGTCGGCGGTCATGCCGATGACGGCGACGGCGCGGGCGACGTCGAGTCCGATGATGCGGTTCTTCCGCGTGTGTACGGTGGTCACGGTGCTTGAGACTGCCATCGGCGAACGTCGGGGTCGTCAGCCCCGGGTATGACTCCCGCCCGGGGAGGGGATGACGAGGGTATGATTCTGCGCGGCCCCGGTACCCTGGGCCCATGACTGACAAGCGGGAAGCGCCCAGCAGCAACTGGTTCACCGGCGGTGCGGAGTACGCGACGTTCCGCCCGTCCTACCCCACGCAGGTGTCAGGTTTCCTCGCCGGGCACACGCCGGCGACGGGGGTGGCGGTGGACGTCGGCTGCGGGACGGGGCAGCTGTCGGTGCAGCTGGCGGACTACTTCGACAGGGTGCTGGCCTTCGACCCGAGCGAACCGCAGATCGCCTCGGCGGCGGAGCACCCGAACATCAGCTACGAGGTGGCGTCCGCCGAGGCGTTGCCGGTGCCGGACGCCTCGGCCGACCTGGTCACCGCGGCGCAGGCGGCGCACTGGTTCTCCCTGTCGGACTTCTACGCCGAGGCCCGTCGCATCGGACGTCCCGGTGCGTTGATCGCGCTGGTGAGCTACGGGATCCTCCGGATCTCGGACCAGGACGTCCAGGAGCGGTTCGGTCGTTTCTACTACGACGAGATCGGCCCGTACTGGGATCCGGAGCGCCGGTACGTCGACGAGGGCTACCGGACCATGCCGTTCCCCTTCGAGGAGCTGGAGGCCCCGGAGCTCAGCATCGACGCCGACCTGGACCGCGAGGCGTTCCTCGGCTACATCGGGACGTGGTCGGCGGTGCGGAAGGCGGAGCAGCAGGGCAGGTCGGACCTGTTCCAGAACTTCTCCTCGGACATCGTGGACATCTGGGGTGACAACGGCCGCCCGCGTCAGGTGTCGTGGCCGGTGGCGGTGCGCGCCGGGCGTCTGTGACGGGTGAGGGCTGCGTCACAGGGGGACGGAAAGATGTTGACATGTCAACTACTTCCTCTATTGTTGACGTGTCAACCACTCTCCGTACGAAAGGCCGCGAGGTCCCCGTCATGTCTTCCTCCACAGGCGCCACCGGTGCCGTCAGCAACATCGTCATCCTCCTCGCCCGCGTCGCGGTCGGCGTGACCCTCTTCGCCCACGGCTGGCAGAAGTTCTTCACCGACGGCATCGACGCCACCGCCCAGGGCTTCGACGCCATGGGCGTCCCCGCCGCCACGGTCTCGGCGGTCTTCGCCGCCGCCGTCGAACTGGTCGGCGGTGCGCTGCTCGTCATCGGCCTGCTGACACCGCTGGTCGCGGTGCTCGTGGTCGTCGACATGGCCGGGGCGTTCTGGTTCGCGCACCGGGCCGCCGGGACGATCTTCGTCGGCGACGGAGGCTACGAGCTGGTCCTCGTCCTCGCCGCCGGCGCCGCCCTCGTCGGCGCGGTCGCGGGAGGACGCTTCGGCGTGGACGGCCTGCTGCGGGGCCGTGCCGCAGCACGCTGACACGCGTGGCGCAGACAACACTATGAAAAAATAGTGGTCGTCATCACAGTGGAAAAGGGTTAGGTTGGTCGGTGGCACGACACCACCGACGACCCCTGCATGGGAGGCACCACGCCATGACCACCACAGCAACCGCCAGCAACGCCTACGCCGCACCGGGAACCGAGGGTTCCCTCGTATCCTTCAAGCCCCGCTACGAGAACTTCATCGGCGGGCAGTGGGTGCCCCCGGTGGGCGGGCAGTACATCGAGAACATCAGCCCGGTCGACGGCAAGGTCTTCACCGAGGTCGCCCGCTCGCAGGCGGAGGACATCGACAAGGCGGTGGACGCCGCCCACGCCGCGGCCCCCGCGTGGGGCAGGACCAGCGTCCAGGAGCGTTCGCGGGTCCTGCTGAAGATCGCCGACGTGCTCGAGGAGAACCTCGAGATGCTCGCCGTCGCCGAGACCTGGGACAACGGCAAGTCCGTGCGTGAGACGCTCGCCGCCGACCTGCCGTTGGCCGTGGACCACTTCCGGTACTACGCCGGAGCGCTGCGCGCCCAGGAGGGCACGCTCTCCCAGATCGACGAGAACACCGTCGCCTACCACTTCCACGAGCCCCTCGGCGTGGTCGGCCAGATCATCCCCTGGAACTTCCCGATCCTCATGGCGGCGTGGAAGATCTGCCCCGCCCTCGCCGCCGGCAACGCCATCGTGCTCAAGCCGGCCGAGCAGACCCCCGCGTCGATCCTGCTGGTCGCCGAGCTCATCGCCGACCTGCTGCCGGACGGGGTGCTCAACATCGTCAACGGTCTCGGCGAGGAGGCCGGCGCGGCGCTGACGGCGAACGACCGCATCGCCAAGATCGCCTTCACCGGGTCCACCGAGGTCGGCAAGATCATCAACAAGTCGGTGGCGGACAAGCTCATCCCGGTCACCCTGGAGCTGGGCGGGAAGTCCCCGAACGTCTTCTTCGGCGACGTCATGGACGCCGACGACTCCTTCCGGGAGAAGACGCTGGAGGGCCTGGCGATGTTCGCCCTCAACCAGGGCGAGGTGTGCACCTGCCCCTCGCGTGCGCTGATCCAGGAGGACATCGCCGACGAGTTCCTCGACCTCGCCGTGGAGCGGGTCCGGTCCATCAGGGCGGGCAACCCCCTCGACCCGGCGACGATGATCGGCGCCCAGGCGTCCCTGGAGCAGATGGACAAGATCACCGGCTACCTGAAGTCGGGCCCGGAGGAGGGCGCCGAGGTGCTCATCGGTGGCGGGGTGCGCACCGTCGAGGGCCTGGAGAACGGGCTCTACGTGGAGCCCACGATCCTCAAGGGCAACAACGCCATGCGTTGCTTCCAGGAGGAGATCTTCGGCCCGGTGCTCGCCGTGACCACCTTCAAGGACTTCGACGAGGCGATCCGGATCGCCAACGACACCGACTACGGCCTCGGCGCCGGGGTCTGGGCCCGCGACGGGCGTACGGCCTACCGGGCCGGGCGGGCCATTGAATCGGGCCGGGTGTGGGTGAACAACTACCACTCCTACCCCGCCCACGCGGCCTTCGGCGGCTACAAGAAGTCCGGCATCGGACGGGAGACCCACCTGATGATGCTGGACCACTACCAGCAGACCAAGAACCTGCTGTGGTCCTACGACGAGAACCCCAACGGCCTGTTCTGACACTGACCGGACACCACGCGTACCGTCGTGGGTGGACGAGTAATCGACCCCACAGGAGGTACCGACAATGTCTGAGCAGCCTGACCTTTCCGGCCGTGAGCTCCTCGCCGGCCGCACCGTCCTCGTCCTGGCGACGGACGGCTTCGAGGACTCCGAACTGACCTCCCCCCGCGACGCGGTCTCCGACGCCGGGGCCGAGGTGCTCATCGCCACGCCCGGCGGTGGGACGATCACCGGCAAGAACGGCACCGAGGTGCCCGCGGACGCCGCGACGGAGGACGTCGACGCATCGACCGTCGACGCCCTGCTCCTGCCCGGAGGGACCTCCAACGCGGACGCGCTCCGCCTCGACGCGGCCGCCGTGTCGCTGGTGCGCGCCGTCGTCACCTCCGGCAGGCCCGTGGGTGTCATCTGCCACGGCGCCTGGATCCTCACCGACGCCGACGTGCTGGCGGGCAGGACACTGACCTCCTTCCCGAGCCTGAGGACCGACCTGGTCAACGCGGGTGCGACGTGGGTCGACGAGGAGGCGCACACCTGCGAGGGGCCTGAAGGGGCCGGCACCGTCGTGTCCTCCCGCACCCCGGACGACCTGCCCGCGTTCAACGACGCCGTGGTCGCCGCCTTCGCCGCCTGACGCTCCTTTCCCGGGGCTACACACCGACGTCCGGTGTGGTTAGTATCGGGGAATGAGTGGAATGCGACGCAGCACACGACGGACGTGGACACCGGTCCTGGCACTCGGGGCCTCGGCCGCGCTTCTCCTGGCCGGGTGCCAGATGCCCGACGACGACGGTGGCGGTGGGACCGACGCCGCCGGCGCCTCGCAGACGGCGGGGTCCGGTGGCGCAGGCGACGGCCGGTCGACCAGCGCTGCACCGGCGACCCCCGACACCTGCGAGGAGGCCGACGGCTCGGGGCCGGAGCCCTCGGCCACCGAATCCGCCCCGGAGACCAGCGCACCGACCTCCCCTGACTCCTCCGGGGCAGGCGACCGCGACATCTCCACCAACCCGGAGATCGCCACCGGGTTCCGGGAGGGGATGGTCCCGGTGCAGACCGACAACTTCTCCGTCTCCACCGCCAACCCCCTGGCGACGCAGGCGGCCTGCGAGGTGCTGCGTGACGGCGGCGACGCCGCGGACGCACTGGTCACCGCCCAGTTCGTCCTCGGGCTCGTCGAACCACAGGCCTCCGGCGTCGGCGGAGGCGGCTACATCCTCTACAACGACGCCGAGTCCGGGGAACTCACCGCCATCGACGGCCGTGAGACCGCACCCGTCGCCGCCACGGGCACCTACCTCAGCCAGGTGTCCCGCGAGGACACCAGCGCCCCGACACCGGACGCACGCCGGTCCGGACGCTCCATCGGCGTTCCGGGTGTGGTCGCCGCCCTCGGTGACCTGCACGAGAAGCACGGCTCCACGGACTGGGCGGACCTGCTGGAACCCGCGGAGACCATGGCCACCGACGGCTTCCGCGTCAGCGACCGGCTCTCGGCCTCCATCGCGGACTCCGCCGAGGACCTCGCCCGGGACAAGGACGCCCGGGCCTACTTCCTCGACCGCGGGGGCGAGGCGAAGAAACCCGGCGAGCTGCTGAAGAACCCGGAGTACGCCGCGACACTCTCCACCCTCGCCGACGGTGGGGCCGACGCCCTCTACACCGGAGACCTGGCGCGACGGATCGTCGAGCGCGTCAACAGCCGGGACGGCGGCACCACGCCCGGCAAGATGAGCACCGCGGACCTCGCCGCCTACACGCCGGAGACCCGCGACGCGGTGTGCGGGCCCTACCGCGACACGGTCGTCTGCGGGATGCCCCCGTCGAGCTCGGGCGGCATCACCGTCCTCAGCGCGCTGGGCATCCTGGAGAATGCCGACCTGGGGAAGTACTCGCCGTCGGAGGTGACCGCGGACGGTGCGGTCCCGGACCCCGAGGCCGTGCACCTCATCAGCGAGGCGGAACGGCTGGCCTACGCCGACCGCGACACCTACGTCGCCGACACGGCCTTCACCCCGCTGCCGGGAGACTCCCCGGACGCGCTGCTGGACAAGGACTACCTGCGCAGCCGGTTCGAGAGCATCGACCCGGAGAAGTCGGTGGGTGAGGCCGAGCCGGGTGAGCTGGAGATGGCCGTGGCGCAGGGGGCCGACCAGCCGGAGAACGGCACCAGCCACATCAGCGTCATCGACGGCGACGGCAACGCCGCCTCGATGACCACCAGTGTGGAGGCGGCCTTCGGGTCCTTCCACATGGTCGGCGGGTTCATGCTGAACAACCAGCTCACGGACTTCTCCGAGGACGCCGTCGACGAGGACGGCAACCCGGTGGCCAACCGGGTGGAGGGGGCGAAACGTCCCCGGTCGTCGATGGCGCCGACGATCATCTTCGACCGCGGCGACGGCGACGGCTCCTCCGACACCGGCCGGGGCGATGTCCGCATGGTGCTCGGCTCCCCGGGAGGTGCGGTGATCCCCCAGTTCGTGGTGAAGACGATCATCTCCCTCGTCGACTGGGGCATGGACCCCCAGCAGGCCGTGAGCTCGCCGAACTTCGGTGCGCGGAACACGGAGGAGACCGGTGTCGGCGGGGAGAACCCGCTCATCGGCGACGGCGGGGACGCCGTGGACCGGCTGACCTCCGGCCTGGAGGACCGTGGACACGAGGTCAGTACCGAGGACCAGTCCAGTGGACTCTCGGCCATCGTGCGGCAGGACGACGGCACGCTCGTCGGTGGTGCGGACCCGCGTCGCGAGGGTGTCGTCCTGGGTGGTTAGCCGTCGGCCCGGCGACCTCCGGGGCAGGACGCCGCGCGGGGTGGAACATCGCACCCGATAAGCTGATGATGTCCACAAACGTGCAGGTCGCCGTTCCTTAAGGAGCTGACGGGGTGCGACGACTGCCGGGCTCCGCTGTCGCCGCCCCGGCGCCGTCCAGGGCAGGACGCCACTACTCCGTCGACTCGGTGGCACCCGCCCACTGGTTGATGCCCCGGTCCACCGCCCACCGGTCGATCTCGGCGAGCTCGTCGTCGGTGAAGTCCAGGTTGTCCAGGGCGTCGAGGGAGTCGTCCAGCTGCTCCACGGATGACGCGCCGATAAGGGCGCTGGTCACCTCCGGGCGACGCAGCACCCAGGCGATCGCCATCTGCGCCAGCGACTGTCCACGCCGCGCGGCGATGGCGTTCAGCGCCCGGATCGCCTCCAACGTCTCGTCGGTGAGGAAGGACTCCGACATCTTCCGCTCGCCGAGGCGTGAGTCCGCCGGGACACCGTCGAGGTACTTCCCGGTCAGCAGCCCCTGGGCCAGGGCGGAGAAGGCGATCACGCCGAGCCCGTCCCCCTCACAGGTGGACAGCAGCTCCTCCTCGACCCACCGGTTGAACATGGAGTAGGACGGCTGGTGGATGGTCAGCGGGGTGCCCAGCTCGCGGGCCACCGTCGCCGCCCGCCGGGTGAGGGCGGGGGAGTAGGAGCTGATGCCCACGTACAGTGCCTTGCCGGAGCGCACCAGGTGGTCCAGGGCACCGACGGTCTCCTCGACGGGGGTCTCGGGGTCGGGGCGGTGGTGGTAGAAGATGTCCACGTAGTCCAGGCCCATCCGGCGCAGCGAGGCCTCGCAGCTGGACACGAGGTACTTGCGGGAGCCGCCGAAGCCGTACGGGCCGTCCTGCATGTACCACCCGGCCTTGGAGCTGATCACCAGTTCGTCACGGTAGGGGCGGAAGTCGGCGTCGAGGATCCGTCCGAAGTTCTCCTCGGCGGAGCCCGCCGGAGGCCCGTAGTTGTTGGCCAGGTCGAAGTGGGTCACGCCCCGGTCGAAGGCCCGCCGGAGGATGGCACGCTGGGTGTCCAGGGGCCGGTCGCCGCCGAAGTTGTGCCACAGGCCGAGGGTGACGGCCGGGAGCTTCAGCCCGGAGGCGCCGCTGCGGTTGTAGGGCATGGTGGTGTAACGGTCGTCGGCGGCACGGTAGATGTCGGGGATGGTGTCACTCATGTGTGCCGAGGGTACGCGCGATCGTGTATCCTGCGTATCACTTACATTCACTACCTGAAGGAGTTGAGCGTCCGTCATGGACGATGGTCCTTGTCCGAGTATGAAGGGCGGCCTCTGCCGCCCGCCCCGTGCAACGTCTGCACCGGCCTCAGGGGGTGACCGGTGAGCCCGTTGCTGATGCTGCTGCTCGGCATCGTCCTCATCCTGGCCCTCATCGTCGCCAACGGCTATTTCGTCGCCCAGGAGTTCGCCTACATGTCCGTCGACCGGGCGCGCCTGCGTGCCCTGTCCGCGGAGGGGGACGCCTCCGCCACGCGCGCGCTCGCGGTGACCCGACGGACGAGCTTCATGCTCTCCGGCGCGCAGCTGGGCATCACCGTCACCGGCCTGCTGGTCGGTGAGCTCGCCGAACCGCTGATCGGCGGCTCGGTGGGGGAGATGATCGGTGGGGCGGGGACGGCCGCGGTCGCGGCGACGGCCACCCTGCTCGTCGCCACCGTGGTGCAGATGATCTTCGCCGAGCTGTACCCGAAGAACCTCGCCATCGCCACGCCGGAACCCCTGGCCCGCGCCCTCGCCCGGTCCACCCAGGCGTACCTGTTCCTGTTCGGCTGGCTCATCGCGTTCTTCGACTGGTCGTCGAACGCCCTGCTGCGGCTGGTGGGTGTGACACCGGTGGAGGACGTGGACTCCACCGCGGACCGGAAGGACCTCGGCCGTATCGTCGCGGACTCCCGGGCGTCCGGTGTGCTGCCCCGTGACCTGTCGATGCTCATCGACCGGATCCTGGACTTCCCGGAACGCACCGTGGAGCACGCGATGGTCCCCCGGGCACGCCTCGGGGAGATGGACCCGGCCACCACCGTGGCCGAGGCCCGCGCCCGGATGGCCGGCGGACACACCCGGTACCCCGTGCTGGGGTCGGTGGAGGACGGGGAGTCGCACGAGGAGGAGCGGCTCTACGGTGTCCTGCACCTGGATGACGTCCTCGACCCGGACCTCGACCCGTCGACCACGGTGGACACACTGGTCCGCGAGTCGGTGGTGGTGCCTGAGGTGATGGCCCTCCCGGACGCGCTCATGGCGCTGGAGGAGTCGGACAACCGGCTGGCCTGTGTCGTCGACGAGTACGGCGGCGTGTCCGGTGTGCTCACCGCCGAGGACCTGGCCGAGGAGCTCGTCGGCGAGCTCACCGACGAGCACGACGCCCCGGAGCACCACATCACCCGGGAACAGGGTGCGCCCGGCGGTGCCGAGACCTGGCGCATCGCCGGGGACGAGCACCTCGACGAGGTCTCCCGCGTCCTCGACGTCCGCCTGCCCGACGGCGAGTTCGAGACCCTCGCCGGCCTGGTCATCGAGGAGCTCGGTTCCCTGCCTGAGGTCGGCGAGGTCATCGAGGTGACCCTGCCCAGGGACCCCCGCGAGGTGGTCGACGACCGCCCGCAGAACCGGGTGCTGGTCGCCGAGGTGACCGAGATCGGCAACCACGTGCCCACCGAACTCCTCGTCCGACTGGAGGTGACCGAGGATGAGTGACCTGACCGTGATCCTGGTGACGCTGCTGCTCCTGGTGGCGAGCGCATTCTTCGTGATGGTCGAGTTCGCGCTGCTCGGCGTACGACGGCACCGGCTCGAGGAGATCGCCGACCGGAGCGCCCCGGCACGCGCCGCGCTGCGTGGCGTGAACGAGCTGACCGTGATGCTCGCGGCCGCCCAGCTGGGCATCACCGCCTGCACCTTCGCCCTCGGCGCGGTGACGAAACCGGCGGTGTCGTCCTGGCTGACGCCGCTGTTCACCGCGTGGGGCATCCCCGACGGGGCGGCCTACACGGTGTCCTTCCTGGTCGCCCTGCTCATCGTGACCTTCCTGCACCTGGTCGTCGGTGAGATGGCGCCGAAGTCGTGGGCGATCGCCTTCCCCGAGCGCGCGGCACGCCTGGTGGCGCTGCCGGCACGGGCACTGGCGTGGCTGCTGCGGCCCCTGCTGCTCTGGATGAACCGTGTGGCGAACCGCCTGGTGAAGCTCTCCGGGGTGGAGCCGGTCGACCGGGCCGCCGCCGCTGGCCATGACGCCGCCACGCTGCGCCACCTCGTCGCGCACTCCGCGGAGGAGGGGGCGTTGGAGGCGGAGTTCCAGTCGCAGATCGCAGGCGCCCTGGATCTGCAGCAGCGTACCCTCGGTGAGCTCCCGGGGACCCGGGTCCCGCATCTGACGTCGTCGGCGACTGTCGCCGAGGTGCAGGACGCCGCCCGCGAGACCGCGCAGATGCGCGTCCTTCTGGAGGTGCCGCAGGACGGTACGACGATGCGCGTCCTGCACGTGCGTGACACCCTGCCGCACGACAGGTCGGAGCCGGCCGCGCCCCTGGCCCGTGACCTGCTGGTGCTGCCGGCGTCGATGCCGGTCTACGAGGCGTTCCGCCGGATGCGTGAGGAGAGCGAGCAGCTCGTCGGTGTGAGCGGTGACGGGCTGCTGCCACGGGTGGTCACGCTGCCGGAGATCCTCGCCTTCGTCCTGCCGCGGGAACCCGGGGTGACCCGGGCCTGACCTCCGCCCTCGGGGAAATCACCACCGCCCCGGGTACGTGTTCCATGCTGGACACGTACCTGGGGCGGTGGTGATTCCGCGGTCCCCGCGGCAGGTGGCGCTACGCCCGCGGGACCAGGTGCCCCGGGATGCGCATCCCGGTGATGTCGTCCCGGGTCAGGGCCCCGTCCGCCAGGACCTCCCGGCACACGTACCGGGCGCGGTCCTCCGGCAGGGGGATGCGGCGGGCGTGGCTCAGGACGGAGTTCAGCCGGCCGTCCCCCGCCGCGGCGTTCTCCGGGCCGCCCCAGGCGCGCCAGGCCACCGCGGTGACGAGAGACGCCAGGGTGATCCCCGTGGGCTCGTACGGTGGGGCCGACTCGGACTCGGACCGTGGGGCCGTCGACCCGTCCTTCGCGAAGGCACGGCTGGCCTCCCGGCCCTTGCGGGGGCGTACGTGCAGGTCCTGCTGTCCGATCCCCACGACGGTGCCGTCCGGGTTTCGGATCACCGAGGTGTAGCTCACGTTGACGTAGCCGTCCGCGACGACGCGGTCACGGATGTGCGTGACCATGTCGTCGTCGACGTCCACCGTCAACGTGGCGCCGTTCTGCCCGGGGTTGAGGAACTGGAAGGACCCGGTGCGGGTCCAGGCCTGGTAGTCGGAGCCCAGCCGGCGCATCACCAGGGTGCCGAAGAGGATGTCCGTCATGGCGAACAGCGTGCCGCCGAAGGCCGCGTTGTTCGGGGTGCGGTTCATCGGACTGAGCCGCAGGACGACCTCCCCGTGGGACCAGTCGTCGGCGATGTTGCGGAAGCGGATCCCCGACCCCGCCAACGGCGGCCAGAGCCGCGTGACCTTCTGGAGCCCCTGGGGTGTGGAGAAGACGTACCGGGTGATGTAGCTCTCCACGGAACGGTAGATCCGTGTCGGCATCGGGCGGCGGCGCCTGCCGGCACGCCCGCTGAGCACTGTGGTCATGACGCGTCCCCGTCCCGGCTGTCCCCGGGCAGGAGCCGTTCGGGGATGTGCAGCTCCAGGATCTGTTCCCGGGTCAGCGCCCCGGTCTCCAGGGCCTCGGCGGCGACGTAGCGTGCCTGGTCCTCGGGCTGGGGGATGCGGCGGGCGTGGCTGAGCACGGAGTTGAGTTTGCCGCCGCGCTCCGGGGCGTCGTCGTCACTGCCCCAGGCGCGCCAGGCCACGGCGGTGACCAGGGAGGCCAGGGTGATGCCCCGTGGCTCCAGGGGAGGGGCGGACTCACCGACACCGCGGGGCGTGGTGGACCCGTCCTTCGCCGTGGGGCGGCTGGCCTCGCGCCCCTTGCGGGGGCGGACGTGCAGGTCCTGCTGTCCGATGCCCACGACGGTGCCGTCCGGGTTGCGGATCACGGAGGTGGCGGCGACGTTGTAGTAGCCGTGCGCGTCCACCTTGGCGATGATCTCGGCGAGCAGTTCGTCGGTGACCTCGACCTCCAGCTTCGCGCCGTTGCGGCCGGGGTTCAGGTACTGGAAGCTCCCTGTCCTGGTCCACGCCTCGTAGTCCTTGCCCAGGCGTTTCATCACCAGTGTGCCGAAGAGGATGTCGGTCATGGCGAACAGGGTGCCGCCGAAGGCGGCGCCGTGCATGTTGCGGTTCAGCGGGCCGAGCCGCAGGATCACGTCGCCCCGGGACCAGTCGTCGGCGATGTTGCGGACCTTCACGCCGGCACCGGCCAACGGCGGCCAGACGTCGAGGGAGCGCTCGAACGACTGGGGGCCGGAGAACACACGCTTCATGACCTGCCCCTGTGCCTTGCGGACCAGACGGCGGGGACGGGAGGGGTTTGTTCGCGAAGTCATAATATCCGTAACACTACATTCCGTGGCAGGTCCACGAGAACAATTATGTGAACATGGCGGGCCCTGTCGGGGCGGCGTACGCTGTGGAAGGGAAAGGAGCGATTCACACCATGAGTAACTTCACAGTCCCGGGCCTGTCCGAAGGCGACGCCAAGCAGGTCATCGACATTCTGCAGGAGAGGCTCACCGCCTACAACGACCTGCACCTGATCCTCAAGCACGCCCACTGGAACGTCGTCGGACCGACGTTCATCGGCGTGCACGAGATGCTCGACCCGGAGGTTGAACGCGTCCGTGGTGACGCCGACGACGTCGCCGAGCGCATCGCCGCCCTCGGCGGGGAGCCGGTGGGAACGCCGGACTCCCACGCGCCCGGCCGTGACCCGTTGCAGTACCCGATCAACAAGGGCACGGTGCAGCAGCACCTCTCCGCCCTGAACGAGATCTACGACAAGGTCATCACCGACACCCGCGAGGCGGACTCCGCCGTGGACCAGCTCGACCCGGTCACCGAGGACCTCATCGTCGGCCAGGTCCGTGAGATGGAGAAGTTCCAGTGGTTCATCCGCGCCCACCTCGAGGACGGTAACGGCAACATCTCCGGCGGCGCGTAGCGCACCGGGTACCGTCGTCCTACCGCTGCCAGCCTGACCGGGCTGACAGCGGTTTTTCAGTGTGCAGGACGGTTCTCCTCAGCCGGCGCCCCTAGGATGGTCCCTCGTTCCTCGGCCCGACTGCCCCCACGGAGAGACTTCACCCCCATGACACTTGCCGCCCCGTCGCGTACCGACACCCCCGGTGACCCTGCGGAGCCGCCGCGTCGGGCGCCGCAGACCGCTGTCGGACGGCGGGTGGCGTGGGCGGTGGTGCTCCTCGGCCTGGCTCTGCTGGTCTGGCAGCTGGTGGGGGTCGTCGGCCATTTCCGCGGCAACTTCCTCCTGGATGTCGGGGTGTTCCGCGACGCCGGACGGGCGGTCGTCGAGGGTGGCGGCCTCTACGGCGACGACTTCGACTCCCGCAGCGGTTTCGCCTTCATCTACCCGCCTCTCGCCGCGGCCCTGTTCGTCCCGCTGACCTGGTTCGACGAGGGTGTCATGGAGACCCTGTGGACCGTGGCGTCGCTGTTGGCGGCCTGGGGTGTGCTGGCGATGGTCGCTGACCGGCTCCGTCTGGCCCGGGCGCCGTGGGTGGCGGTGCCGATGCTGGGCTTCGCCCTGTGCCTCGAGCCGGTGCAGACGCACCTGATGTACGGGCAGATCAACGTCTTCCTGATCCTGCTCGTCACCGCCGACCTGCTGGGCTACACGCCCAGGTGGCTGCGCGGGGCGGGGGTGGGGCTGGCTGCGGGCGTGAAGATCACCCCGGCGGCGTTCGCGTTGGCGTTCCTGGTGTCCCGACGGTGGGGTGACCTGGCGCGCTCGGCCGGGACGTTCCTGGTCACCGTGGTGCTGGGCTGGGTGATGCGGCCGTCGGAGTCCCTGTTCTACTGGACCGAGGAGTTCTTCAACGGGGAGCGTGGCGGGCCCCCGGAGTACGGGCCGAACCAGGCGTTGACCGGGTTGATGTCGCGTGGCGGGATGGACGGTGACCTGGCCCAGACGGTGATGGTCCCGGGCCTGCTGGTCATCGCGGTGCTGACCGGTTGGGGGGCGTACCGGTTGGCCGGGGCGGGGCGGCCGGTGTCGACCCTGCTGCTGCTGGTGCTGGCGGTGAGTGTCTCCGCACCGGTGGCGGTCACGCACCACTGGACGGGGATCATCGTGGCCGTGGGGCTGCTGGTGTCGCTGGTGCTGGGGTGGCCGGGCACCGTGGTCGACCGGCTGACCCTGGTGGGTGTCTCGCTCCTGCTGGCGGCGAACCTGCTGCTGGACAACAATGTGGGGGCCCGGGAACCGCTCTACACGATGTTCGAGGGGAACTGGTTGCTGAGCAACCTGCAGGGACTGGCCGGGATCCTGTGTTTCGTGCTGCTGCTGCTGGTGGCGGCGTGGCGGAGTCCGCACCGTACGCCGGCCGAATAACACCCCTGTCGTCCGGCCCTTTAGTATGTGGGGCGTAACAACCACACCAGACTCAGGGGTCACATGAGGTTCATCGGGCGACCGGTCGCCGTCGTTCTCGCCACCACAGCCGCGCTCGTCCTGTCGTCCTGCGGCGACACCGGGGACGGTGCGGCAGGTGCGGCAGGTGTCTCGGGCACGACCGCGGTTCCCCGGCCGGTCACGTCCGCCGCTCCGGACGTCGACGCGACGGGAGACGCCGGTGGCGCCGGCGGGGTGTCGGACGGTGCGGACGGTTCAGTCGGTGCGGACGCCACGGTCCGGGACGCCGTCGACACCCTCGGCACGCTCGAGGTCAAGGGCCGTGCCCCGAAGACCGGGTACAGCCGGGACGAATTCGGTCAACGGTGGAAGGACATCGACCGCAACGGCTGCGACCAGCGCAATGACGTGCTCGCCCGGGACATGGCCGACGTCCGGCGCGAGGGGCCGTGCACGGTGCTCACCGGCACTCTCGCGGACCCCTACACCGCCACAACCATTAACTTCGTGCGCGGACAGGACACCAGCACCGCGGTGCACATCGACCACGTCGTCGCACTGTCGGACGCCTGGCAGAAGGGCGCGCAGCAGCTCACCCCGGAGCGTCGTGAGGGACTCGCCAACGACCACCTGAACCTCCTCGCCGTCGACGGCCCGGCGAACATGCAGAAGGGGGACGGCGACGCCGCCACGTGGCTGCCGGCGAACCGGCCGTTCCGGTGCACCTACGTGGCCACGCAGGTGCAGGTCAAGGCGAAGTACGGGTTGTGGGTGACGGCTGCGGAGCGCGACGCCATTGCCCGTGAGCTGGAGAAGTGCGGGGCGCAGGGCGTCGAACCGGCCGCCCCTGTCGAACCGGCTGCCCCGGAAGCCCAGGACGCCCCGGTCGGGGAGGCTCCGGCGCCTGCCCCGGAACCCGCTGTCCCGGCGGGGGACCCGGGCGGGGAGGTCTTCTACGAGAACTGCACCGCGGCCCGGGCCGCGGGCGCGGCCCCGTTGCTGCGGGGGGGAACCCGGGTACCGGCCGCAGATGGACGGGGACAACGACGGGGTCGCGTGCGAGTGAGTGACCGGTCCCGACCCGCCGCGAACCGGGGTTCCTAGAGGAGCTGCCAGGCGGCCGCGGCGGCGAGTGCGCCGACGGCGTTGAGGGCCCAGTGCAGTCCGATCGGGGCGATCACGCTGCCGGTGTGGTGACGCAGCCAGGTCAGTCCCGCGCCCGCGGCGGCAGTGGCGACGACCGCCGCCCCCACGCCGGTCCACTGGGCGGCCGTCCCGGAGCCCAGGAACGCCGTGAGGCCGGCGTTGGTGGCCGTCAGGTTCAGTGAACTGGCGACGTGCCACAGGCCGAACAGCAGGGAGCTGCCGAAGAACACCAGCTTCGTCCCTCCCATACGTGCCAGCGTCCCGTGCAGCACACCGCGGAACGCCAGCTCCTCCGGGAGCACGGTCTGCAAGGGGATGATTACCAGTGCGGCCACCAGGGCGGTCCGCAGGCTCGCGTAGGACTCGTTGAAGAAGAACTCCCTGGTGAACGGCAGTGCGACGGCGATACCCACCGCCACGACAACCAGGCCGGCCGCCCCCAGGCCGTAGAGCAGTCCGCGGCCGTGGGTGTGCCTGGCCAGGCCGAGGTCACGCCAGGTCATGCCGTTCGCCCGGGCGATGACGAGAAGGATGGCGACACCGACCGGCACGGTCGCGGCGACTGCCGCGAGCTGGGAGAAGTGCGCCGTGACGTTGATCACCGCCAGCGCGGTGACCACCGCGACGACGTTGAGCACGTCGCGGGTGCGGATGCCGCGGGGCGGGACGGCGGTGGCGGCTGCGGTGGTGGCGGTGGTGCGGCGCCGGCCGAAGAGGGAGGACGGGGTGAAACGTGTGGTGGTCAGGCTCATTGCCGTCCAACGTTATACCGGTCGGCCGCGTCGTCGCGAGTCCGTGGACGTCCGGGACGCCGATCGACATGGACTCCTGAGCGGGCTGACAGCGAACCTCAAGAAAGAGGCTGAATATATTCACGCTCAATGCCGCCCGAGGGGCCGGGAATGGATTCAGCGGAGTGTGGCGTTACAGTATGAGCACAACAGACAGATAAGTCTGTTCGTCCCGCGCACCGGCGGGGAACACGGACAGCGTCAGGGGTCTCACCGCGCAGGCCCCGGAGAGTCAGGAACACACATGTCGACAACACAGGACCACCGGACCAGCCGCGTCCCCGGCTGGCTCACCGGCTTCGGGGCGCAGGTCATCGCCGGTCTCGTCATCGGGCTGATCCTCGGGTTCATCGCCCGCGCCCAGGGCACCGGCCTCCCGGAGGGCGAGCAGAGCTGGCTGGGCACACTTCTCGACGAGGTGGGCTCCACCTACGTCACCCTGCTGAAGCTGATGATCCCGCCGTTGATCATCACCGCGGTCATCACCTCCGTGGCGAACCTGCGCAAGGTCGCCAACGCCGCACGGCTGGCGGTCAGCACCCTGATCTGGTTCGCGATCACCGCGTTCTTCTCCGTCCTGGTCGGCATCGCCGTCGGCCTGGTTATGAAGCCGGGGGAGGGGACGTCGGTCGACGCCTCCAGCGCCGCGGAACCCACGAGCTCCGGGTCCTGGCTCGGGTTCCTCGAGTCCATCGTCCCGGACAACTTCCTCGGTCTCGCGGCCTCGGCGAACTCCGACGGCGACATCGGACTGAGCTTCAACGTCCTCCAGCTGCTGGTCATCTCCATCGTGCTCGGTGTGGCCGCGGTGAAGGCCGGCAAGTCCGCTGAACCCTTCCTCGCCGTCACCGAGTCGCTGCTCACCGTGGTGCAGAAGGTGCTGTGGTGGATCATCCGCCTGGCACCGATCGGTACCGGCGCCCTCATCGGCCACGCCGTCTCCGACTACGGGTGGGACGCCCTGGGGTCCCTGGGCAAGTTCGTGCTCGCCATCTACATCGGCCTGGCGATCGTCATGCTCGTCATCTACCCGGCCGTCCTCGCCTTCAACGGCCTGCCCGTGGTCGGTTTCTTCCGGCGCGTGTGGCCGGTGACGTCCCTCGGCTTCATCACCCGCTCCTCGATGGGCGTGATGCCGGTGACCCAGCGCGTCACGGAACGCTCCATGGGTGTTCCCACCGAGTACGCGTCCTTCGCCGTCCCGCTGGGCGCGACGACGAAGATGGACGGTTGCGCCGCGGTCTACCCCGCGATCGCCGCCCTGTTCGTCGCCCAGTTCTACGGCATCGACCTGGGGGTCACCGACTACCTGCTGATCATCTTCGTCTCCGTGATCGGGTCCGCCGCCACGGCCGGCACCACCGGTGCCACCGTGATGCTCACCCTGACCCTGTCCACCCTGGGTCTGCCGCTGGCCGGTGTGGGTCTGCTGCTCGCCATCGAGCCGATCATCGACATGGGCCGCACCGCGGTGAACGTGACCGGCCAGTCGCTGGCCGCCACGGTGGTGGCCAAGCGCGCCGGCATCTGGGACCGGGAGATCTGGGACGCCGCCGAGGAGGTCGGGTTCGAGGGCGCCGCCGGCGAGGACAGCCACCGTGCCCACGCCCGCCTCTGAGGTCGGGCCCCTGTCCGGCCCCTGTCCGGATCAGCCGGTCAACCGCACCTGTGACCAGGCCTCGCGCAGTTCGGGGACTGGGTCGGTGACGGTCTCCTCGCCGGCGTCGAAGACCTGGGTGGCGAAGCCGTCCCGGTAGGGGGTCCAGCCGGGGTCGCCGCGGTGGACGAATTCCCGCCACCGCTGCTGCATCACCGCCGTCGTCGCCGCCATCCGGTCACGTCCGCCCAGGGCCAGCGCGCCGGGGCCGCGACCGGAGTCGTAGCGTCCGAAGAGGATCGGCAGGTCCAGGGCGTGGGTGGCGCCGATGCCCGAGACATTCAGCGACGGGGTGGACAGGTCCAGGCGGTACATCCAGGCCCGGCCCGACGGGTGCTGGTCGGCCAGCCGCATGGCGGGGGCGGTGAACAGGGCGTCGCCGATGAAGCGTCCCGCGTCCCCGCGTCGTCGCCCGTCGGAGTAGAACCTCGACAGGATCTCCGGGGCGTGCCGGTTGTCGATGAGCGCCGCGAAGTCACGGGTCTGCCCCTGCAGGGTGCGGCGCGACACCCGGTTCCACCGCATCAGCACGTACTCGTCGAGGTTGGTGCCGATGAGCAGCGGGACGTCCAGCGGCGCCCCCGGTTCCAGCGGGTGCCGCGGCAGGAGGTCGTCGGTCACCGGGGCGAAGGCGCCGGAGATGCCCGCGGCACCCCAGGACGCGGCGTTGAGCTTCTCCGTCAGCCAGGCCAGTTCACGGTGGTCGGTGGTCAACGGGTCGGGGTCGGGACGGTCGCCGAGGAGGTCGAGCGCCATGTTGCCCAGGTCGCGGGCCTGGGAGGGGGAGTGGACCATGGCGGCGGCGGGGGACTGGGCGATGAATCCCGCCACCAGGCCGTCCATCCGCGGCGACGCGCTCAGCGCGGTCACCATCGCACCGCCGCTGGATTCACCCATCACGGTGATGCGCGACGGGTCGCCGCCGAAGGACCGGGCGTTGGCGTGGACCCACTCGACCGCGGTGACGATGTCGGAGAGCCCGGTGTTGGTGTCGAACCGGTCGTGGTCGAGGGCGTCCGCGTGCCCCAGCGCGAGCTGGCCGAGGACACCGACCCGGTAGTTCACGGCCACGTACACGGCGTCGGTGGCGGCGGCGAAGTACTCCCCGGAGAGCAGGGGTTCGCGGGCGGAGCCGTGGATGTTGGACCCGCCGTGCAGGTACACGACGACGGGCCGGTTGGCCTCCTCGTCGACGACCCCGGTGGTGCCGGCCCGCGTGCCGCTGCGGGGGACGACGATGTTCAGCCAGAGGCAGTCCTCGGATCCGACCCACCCGTGGCGGGTGTCGCGCCACTGGCTGCAGTAGTCGCCGGGACGGTCGGCCACGAAGGTGCCCTTCCACGGGGAGAGCGGGACGGCCCGGCGGAAGCGTCGGTCGCCGACGGGAGGTTCGGCGTAGGGGACACCACGGAAGGCCACGCCGTGGTTCACGGCGTGGCCTCTGAGGTCACCGGTGGTGGTGGACACGGTCCACCGGTCGGCGACGGTTGTCTGGCGCGTCTGCGGTCCCTGCTGCATGCGCCCCAGCCTATCCGTCAGGTGGTGGTCGGGATGAGGGCCCCGTCGGTGAAGAACTCCGACTCGACCTCCTCCAGGGTCATGCCGAGGGCGTTCTTCGCCTTGCGGACGAGCGGGCTGCGTCCTGCGGTGGTGACGCCGGAGACGACGGACTCGCCGCCGGACCGCGACTCCAGGCTGAACACGACGAGCTCGTCCTCCTCGCTGACCAGCACCAGCTCGTGGTCGGCGGGGTTGCTGGACGGTCCGGGCTGACCGCTCTGCACCGGGCGGCCGGTCGCGCCGGCCAGGTTCAGCATGGCGCCGAACTGGCGTGACCAGCCCTTCGGCGGGCTGAGCAGGAAACGGTCGGTCTCCTGGCCTGCGATCGACAGCCCGACGATGCCGCCGAGCAGCCGTGCCGAACCTTCGTCCTCCGGCAGGGTGACCGTGCCGTCCTCCGCGTGGATCTCGACGCAGTCGCCGGCGGCCCACACCCCGGGGACGGACGTGCGGCCGAACTCGTCGGTGACGATGCCGCGGTTGACCTGCAGCCCGGCCGAGCGTGCCAGCGAGACGTCCCGGTCGAGCCCGACGGAGACGACCGTCACCGCCGGGTCGAGGTCGGCGAGGGTGTCGCTGATCTCCGCGTCGGACAGGCCGCAGCGGATGTCGATGCCGTGGGCGGTGTGCTTCTCCCGCAGCCACGCGGCCGCGGCGGCCGGCATGATGCGACGGCAGATGTCGTCCTGCGCCTCCAGCACGGTGACTGTGGCGTCGGTGAGGGTCGAGGCGCCCGCGGCGGCCTCCAGTCCGAGGATCCCCCCGCCGATGACGACGACGTTGTCGTCGGCGCTCAGGGCGGTGAGGGACTCCCGCAACGCCGTGGAGTGCTCCGGCGTGCGGATGTAGTGGACCTCCCGCCCCTCCAGCCACGGGGCGTCGAGGCGGCGCGGCGACGCGCCGGTGGCGAGGATCAGCTGGTCCCAGGCGACGTCCCCGCCGTCGACGGTGAGGGTGCGCGCGGCGGTGTCCACCGCGGTGACCTCGCTGTCCAGGTGCAGGGTGACGTCCACGGAGTCGGAACCGTCGAAGACGGCACCCGGCAGGGCGACCTCGTCGGCGCTCTTACCGTCGATGAGGATGTCCTTGTTCACCGACGGCCGGCGGTAGGGCCGGTGCGCCTCGCGGGTGAAGACGTCGACACTGGTGGTTCCGACGGTGTCCCCGGCCGCAGCGAGGAAGGCCTTGAGCGCCGAGTGGGCGGCCACACCGCCGCCGATGACGGCGATGCGCTGGTGGTCGGGCTGAGTCATGTGCTGGTCCTGTCTCTTTCTGTGGTGCGGGGTCGGTGGGGACGGGTGGCGACGGGTGGCGACGCCTACTTGCGGCTGATCTGGACCATCTCGAAGTCGGCCTTCGCCGCTCCGCAGTCCGGGCACTCCCAGTCGTCGGGGATGTCCTCCCAGCGGGTGCCCGGGGGGAAGCCCTCCGCGGGGTCGCCTTCCGCCTCGTCGTAGATGTACCCGCACTGCAGGCATTCGTAGACTTTGTAGTCGTCCATGGTGAGCTCCTTTCCTGAGCCGGTAGCCGGCGTCGCCGTTGCCGCGGTCATCTAGCTGACCTTCTCGAAGTCGACCTTGTCACGGACTCCGCAGTCCGGGCAGAACCAGTCCTCGGGGACCTCGGCGTCCCAGTCGAAACCGGGGTTGAATCCTTCAGCGTCGTCGCCTTTGTCGGTGTCGACTCGGTAGTCGCACAGGGGGCACTGGTACACAGCCACGGTGGCCACCAGTCCTTTCTCTTCTCAGGAAGTCGTTGTGGTGCAGTCGTGGCCGGCGCGAACAGCTCGCGCCGGCCGTGGCGGACGGGTCCGCCGGGGTGTCAGGCCGTGGGG
Organism: Corynebacterium sp.; assembly: GCF_022712195.1. Classification (GTDB taxonomy): domain Bacteria; phylum Actinomycetota; class Actinomycetes; order Mycobacteriales; family Mycobacteriaceae; genus Corynebacterium. The sequence continues at coordinate 90,541 of NZ_JALAGY010000087.1, forward strand.
GCGGGGCCGGCGGCTCCACCTGCTCCGGCGGCGTAGTCGATCGGCTTGCGGTTCTTCGGTCGCGGGATCACGTGGGTGGAGGGCACTCCGGGACCACGGTAGAGCCCGACGACGCCCGGGAGCAGGAAGAACAGCGAGATGAGGATCAGCCAGGGGGCCACCGCGTCGACGTAGGCGGTGCCGTAGGCGCCGAATATGCCCAGGGCGAGTGCACCTGCACCGACGAGGGTGGAGACGACGCACAGGGTGTAGTGCTTCTTCGGGTCGGTCATCTTCTGCGGGGGCGCCTGGTTCTCGGGGATGTCCGCGCCACCGGTGGAGCGCAGTGCGGCGAGGTCAGGCGAATCCGGGTTCTGGTTCTGGTGTGCTGTCGCGGTCATGGTCAGGACTCCTTGGCAGCGGTTCCGGCGGGAGCCTTCTTGGCCCACTTGGCGCGCAGCTTGGCGGCCTTGCGCGGGTAGAGGTTCGCACGCTCGGTGTCGTAGTTGTAGTACTGCATCAGACGCTTGTCCATGATCGCGAACCACAGCGGCGGGAACGAGGCGACGGCGATCATGGTGGCGTAGCCCTGGGGGAGCTCCGGGGCGTAGACGTCGGAGCGCAGGGACTGGTAGCGCCGGGTGGGGTTGGCGTGGTGGTCCGAGTGGCGCTGCAGCTGGTACAGGAAGATGTTGGTGGTCAGGTTGTCGGAGTTCCAGGAGTGCTCCGGGGAGCAGCGCTCGTAGCGGCCGTCCTCGAGCTTCTGGCGCAGCAGACCGTAGTGCTCCAGGTAGTTCACGAACTCCAGCAGGGCGATGCCGATGACCGCCTGGATCAGCAGGTACGGCAGGATGCCGATACCGAAGCCGATCAGCAGGCCGCCCCACAGCAGGACGGTGATCAGCCAGGCGTTGAGGACGTCATTGTCGAGGTTGAACTGGCTCTTGCCGCCACGGGCGAGACGCTTCTTCTCGATGTCCCAGGCACGGGGGATCTGACGGGGGATGGAGCGCAGCAGGTAGACGTAGACGTTCTCGCCCATGCGGGAGCTGACCGGGTCCTCCGGGGTGGCGACCTTCACGTGGTGGCCCTTGTTGTGCTCGACGTAGAAGTGACCGTAGGCGGGGACCGCCAGGACGATCTTTCCGAGCCAGCGCTCGAAGCTGCCCTTCTTGTGGCCGAGCTCATGGGCGGCGACGATGCCGATGCCCGAGGTCATGCCCATGGTCCAGGCCAGGCCGACCTTCTCGTACCACTCGAGCCCACCGTAGGTCCACTGCCAGCAGCACAGCACGAGGCTGGCCAGCATGATGGGGAAGTACAGGTAGGAGATGACCCGGTAGTACTTGGTCTCCTCCAGCCAGGGGACGAACTCCTCCGGGGCGTTCTCGCCGTCGCGGCCGAGGACCCAGTCACCGATCGGCACGATGATGAACACGGCGATCGGTCCGAGGAACCAGGATGCCGAGATGAGGAACTCGGGCGCGCTGATGGCCTTCATCCACTCGACCACGCCCCAGATGATCAGCGGGATGGCGGCTGGCACCATGCTGAGGATCCAGGCGTACTTCTTCTTGTCGACCCACTGCTGTTCTTCAGCGGTGAACCCGTTGTCTGCGGCGACACCACCCTTGGCGGGTGTCGTCTTCTTGTTCGTTGTCGTCATGGCTAGGCGACCTCCATCTGACTGGCGTGAAGTGTGTTGTGGAACACACACTATGTAAAGTGTGGTTCACAGTACAATATGTATTCGAGGAACACAATGTTTAGCGGGAAAAATCTGGATGGTCTGCTACAGAACCCTCCGACCAGCGATTACGCTTCCGGAAAGGGGTAGGGCACGTGGGGGCGACGCCTAGCAGAGCCGCACGGGAGTGACGCCATCGAGGGTGGCGTGCAGGGATGTGCGGGGAAGAGCAGGGTGCGGGCCGGGGCGCGCACCCCGACCGTGCGCGGGGCCGGACGCAGGAAACCCCGGACCCGTGTCCCGGGTCCGGGGTTCTGTCGTCGGCGACATCGTGGTCGTCGCACTGGCCCCAGGGGTGGCGGGGCCGGGTGGGCGCCCGGAACAAGCTTCTGTCAGCAAACGACCGGTGCCGCACACAGGATACGACATGTTCCCCGGCAAAGCCACTTGTGGCGTGACACGGTAGGGTACGTGCCATGCCGACATGGTCCGAACTGCGTGAACTCATCGAGAAGGGGTGTGACGCCCCGCTTCGGGCGACGCTGACGCTGTGGGGCGAACCGGACGGATCACGGTACGGGTGGGTGATGGGAGGGAAGAGGATCGCCGCCCTCGCACTCGCCCCCGGGGCCTACCGTTTCGCCCGACATCGTCGCGCTCGTACGGTCCGTGACCTCGACGGTACGCCGCGGCTGGTCGACGACGGCGAACGCGTGGTGGTCATGGGCGGGGAAGGCCCTCTCGAGGCCACGGGGTTGCTCGCACTGACCAGTTCCGCAGGAGTGCTGCTCAGCAGGCGTCTTCTGACCACGGTGCTGGACCGGGTGTATCCGGCCGGGCCGGCCGAGCCGGTGACGCACGACGGTCGGGCGGCCTGGCGCGTTCCCGGTCTGCCGGCCCTGCACTACAGACAACCCGAGATGCCGCGGTCCATGGTCGTCGACGCCGAGACCGGAGTCGTGGTCAGGATCGACAACGGTGACGGCGGAGGAGAACTGACCGGTCTCGAGTGCCCGGCGACGCTCCCCTCCACCGAGTTCACATGGCGACCTGAGGACTCGGCGAAACACGGGGTTCCCGTCGCGCCTGAACCGTGGCGGCCACGCAGCACCGGGGATCACGGCGGCGCGTTCAGCGGGGATGCCGCCCCGGTGTCGGCACCTCCTGTCAGGGAGTTCACCCGTTTCATCGAGAGTTTCTCCCGGCCAGCTCCAGCACCGGTTCCGGATGGACACAGGGCGTTGCTGATTGTCGGCTGGCTCCCTGTGGATCCATCCGACTCACTTCCTGCATGGCGCTGCGGCGCCACTCTCGACATGCGCCTGCGGTTCGTGGAGTCGGGCGATACCGGCGGAGTTGACGAGGGTGACTTCTCGACGTTCGTCGATCCGTGCACGGTCAGGGCCTGGGCGGAACCAGTGCAGGACGGGGAGCCTGTGGACCAGAGGATGAACCGAAGAGATTTTCGCTGGCAGACCGTCCTGCGGGGAGACGGATGGACGGCGCTGTGGAATGCCGACCGGCCGGTCATCGGATATGTCGAGGTCACCGGGGTGTTCTATGCCTCCCCAGACATGGGGCACCCGTATTCCCCGACCAGAGGGAAACTCGCCAGGATCCGGCTCGGGTGCGACCTGCGGCATCGGGATGCGCAGGTGCTTCAGGTTCGGGTACCTGCCATTGAGGTCGTTGAAGGAACAGATCTTCCGGACTGGGACATGGGGTCATGGTTCGGTGGAGTGGACCACTACCTGATCACCGTGGACCTCGACGCTGCGGAACCTCCGGTGGTCAAGACGACGCATGAACCGCGGGGAGTGCACCATTTCGCGGTGTCCCGGGACGGTGGGGCCACGACGCTGTGGCGTCCGGAGGGCGGGGCGCTGCCTGCCCTGTGGCGCACTGACCTGGAGACCGGCGACACCGGGCGGGTGCTCCTGCCGGTGGTGGTGCATCAGTACGGGCATCCCCCGTACTGGGAGTTTCCGGCGCATGACGGCTCGTCGCTGCATGCCCGGTGCGCGGGCAAGGAGTTCTTCGTCGACCGGGACGGGACCGTCCTGGACTCCCCTCCTGAGACACCGGCATTTCCCGGGATCCCCGGACTCGAAGACTCACCGAGCTGCGTCCGGCGTCATCCCGACGGTGGTTGGGCCTTCGTGTATACCGAGTGGGGTGTTGAACAGGACGGCGGGTGCCTCCAGCACCTCGGTCGGCTCAGTGACGACGGCGACGTCACCTGGGTCGAAAGCCTCCTCAACGCCCCGCAGATGTCGTTGTTGACTGTCGGTGGCCGGATCTTCACGGGGATGGAGAACGTGCTGACCGTGCGGGACAGCGATCTCGGAGTGCGTGTGCGCCGCCGGCTGCCATGGCACGTCGAGAGCCTGGTGGAGCTGGGGCCGTGGCTGGGGATCGACCGTCGCGGACGGCGACCCGGGATCCTGGGCCCGGATGACCCTGAGGACTGCTACAGCCTGCTCGACCCGGAGACGTTCGAATCCGTTCTCGATGTCGAGATCAACCCCGACCTGACTTTCCGGACGTACGCACGGTGGTTCGACGGTGAACTGTGGTTCGCGGACGGCCGGCTGCGCGTCTTCACCCCGCAGGCTGAAGGCTCCTGGGCGTCTAAGCAGGTGGAGCTGCCGTCCTGACCCCGGACGGGGAGTAGCCTGACCCCGTATGGACGAGCGCAACGCACTGCAGATCACCGACGTCACCGTCCGGCGCGGGCCGAACCGTCTTGTCGGGGACGTCACCCTCACCGTGCCCTCCGGCAGCCACTGGGCGGTCCTGGGGCCGAACGGGGCAGGGAAGTCGACCATCCTGAAACTCGCCGGCGGGCGACTGTACCCCACCACCGGCGGCGTGCGGATCCTCGGCGAGCAGGTCGGGCGGACCGACATCCGGGAACTCCAGAAGCGCATCGGCTACGTTGACCCGAAACAACGACTCGACGACATCCCCGCAGGTGAAGCGGTGCTCTCCGGGGTGTCGGCGTCCAACGGCTACGTCCGGCGCTTCGACTACGCACCGCACCGGGCACGCGCCACCGGGATGCTGGAACTGGTCGGCATGGACGACAAGGCCGACCGGATGTGGAGCCAGATGAGCCAGGGGGAGAAGGCCCGCACACTCATCGCCCGTGCGCTGGTCACGGACCCGGAGCTGCTGTTGCTCGACGAACCGTCCACCGGGCTGGACCTTCCCGGACGCGAGACGCTGCTGCGCGTCATCGACGACCTCCGGGCGTCCCACCCGCGGTTGACGACCGTGCTGATCACCCACCACGTGGAGGAGGTCGCCGCCTCGACCACCGACGTGCTGATGGTCCGCGACGGCGGCATCCAGGCGTCCGGGCCGGTCGACGAGGTAATGACCGCGGCGAACCTCGCGGTGCTCTACGACATGGACGTCCGCCTCCAGCGGGTCGGCGGGCGGTGGTTCGCCTTCAGCGGATAGGCTCTCAAGGGTGACTGACTCCAGTGAACCCGTGACAGAGAAGAAGAAGCGCCCGGCATGGGTGGAGTACCTCGTCACTTTCGCGGTGGCGATACTGCTGCTCGGCCTGTTCAACACCTTCGTCGGACGTCTGTACCAGATCCCGTCGGAGTCGATGGAACCCACGCTCGTCGGCTGCGAGGGCTGCACCGACGACCGCATCTTCGTGGACAAGGTGTCCTACCACTTCGGTGACGTGGAGCAGGGCGACGTCGTGGTGTTCACCGGGCCGGGCGCCTGGGCCGAGGACTACGTGTCCACACGCTCCTCGCAGCCGCTGGTGAAGGGCCTGCAGACTGGCCTGGAGAAGATCGGCATCCTCGCCCCCGACGAGTTCACTCTGGTCAAGCGGGTCATCGCGACCGGCGGGCAGACCGTCCAGTGCCAGGAGGGGGACCCGGGCATCATGGTCGACGGCGAGAAGACCGACGACTCCTTCACCCGGGACCCCAAGGCCTACCCCGTCGACCCGACCACCGGGTCCGACGCCTGCCAGGGCGAGTACTTCGGCCCGGTGACCGTGCCGGACGACAAGGTCTGGCTGATGGGCGACAACCGCACCAACTCCAAGGACTCGCGCTACTACAACCTCGCCGGCGACCCGGAGCAGGGCATGGTGCCGCTGGACAACGTCGTGGGCAAGGTGCAGTTCAAGGTCTGGCCGCTCAGCCGCATCGGCGGAGTGGAGTAGGCCGCCGGTCAGACGCCGTCCAGGTGGCTGGTGTCATTGAGCCGGACCAACGTCCTGTTGTGGAAGTAGTCGTCCTCCTGAAGCTCGGTGATGCTGCCGGGGGTCACTCTGAACCGGGCGTGCCCCAGGGCCTCGACAGGCAGCCGCAACCAGTGGGCGATGACCATCGTCGTCGACCCGCCGTGGGTCACGACTACCGTCGTCCCGTGGCGTGCGGACCCCACCACCTCGTCCATCCCCGCGTAGACGCGCCGGGCGAAGTCGCCGAGCGTCTCCGCGTGGAGGCCCTCGTCGTGGCCGAGCCGGTCGCCGTCCGCCGGGGGAGGAGCGTACCGTTCCCGGAACCAGGCGTCGGGACGTCCTTCCCCGGATCCGTAGGACTTCTCCCTCAGGGCCGACAGGTAACGCACGTCGCACCCCAGTTTCTCCGCCAGCGCAGCGGCGGTCTCACGGCACCGGGTCAGGTCGGAGCTCACGATCTCGACACCGGTGAGACCGCCCAGTGCATCGGCGACACGGTCGGCCTGACGGCGTCCCCGGCCCGTCAACACCGAGTCGTACCAGCCGCCCACCAGCTCGTCGACGTGGTGTGTGGCCTCGGGGTGGGTGACGACGACCAGCCGCCGCATCAGGACTTTCCGGTGTCCAGCACGCCGTGGGTGTCGATCTCGCTGTCCCCGTCGCTTGCCTCGTCGCCGTCCCCGGCACGCAGGCGTCCCTTCGACAGCTTGTTGACGACCATCGCGATCGCGCCGTCGCCGGTGACGTTCGCGGCGGTGCCGAAGGAGTCGATGGCGATGTAGGCGGCGATCATCAGCGCGATCTGGTCGGCGTCGAAACCGAGGTTCGTCTGCAGGACGCCGACCGCCGCCATGATCGCACCGCCGGGCACGCCCGGTGCGGCGACCATCATGATGCCGAGCAGCAGGATGAAGCCGATGATCTGCCCGGTGCTCACGTCCATGTCGAACATGTGGACCACGGCGAGGGCGAAGAGGGTGATCTTCATCATCGACCCGGCCAGGTGGATCGTCGCGCACAGCGGGATCACGAAACCGGCGACGTTGTCCGGCACGCCGTTCTTCTTCGCGCTGGCCAGTGTGACCGGGATCGTCGCCGCGGAGGAGGACGTGCCCAGGGCCGTCGCGTACGCCGGCAGCATGTTGCCCAGCGCCTTGACCGGGTTCTGCCCGGTCACCGCGCCGGCGAGGAGGTACTGCGCGAGGACCAGCAGGATCGTCATGACCACGGCCAGGACGAGGACCTTCGCGAAGGACGAGATGACGTCCACGAGGTTGCCGTTCATGCCCATCGACAGGAAGACGCCGAACACGAACACCGGCAGCAGGGGGATCACGAACGTCCTGATGACCTTCATGACCACGCCCTCGAGCTCACGGGCGGCGGCGTGGAGGGTGTCGGACTTCACGGCGGTCATGGCCAGGCCCACGCAGAAGGCGAGGATCAGGGCCGTTATCACCTCGAAGGGGGCGGGCATCTCGATCTCGAAGTAGGGGGTCAGGGCGCCTTCGTCGATGTCGACGAGGGTGCTGACCTTCTCGTCCCCCAGCAGCCAGCTGTAGCTCGCCGCGGCCACGCCGAAGGCGACGAGGCCGGAGATGACGGTGGAGGCGTAGGCGATGCCGGCGGTGAGGCCGAGCCACTTGCCCGCCCCGCGGCCGATGCCGGCGATGGCCGGTGTGATCAGGGCGAAGATCAGGACCGGGATGAACAGGTCCAGGAAGTTGCTGAACAGGCCGTTGAAGGTCGCGAACACCCGCGCCAGCCACTCGGGGAAGAAGAGGCTGAAGACGATGCCGAGGATGATGGCGACGACGATCCGGAACAGCAGGGAGCCCGCCAGCTTCTTGAAACTCATGGTGGTGACGATATGCCACCAGCTGCCCCCGGGCATAGCGGGGGTGGTGGTTTTGGCCGGTGTAGTGCCCGGCCTGCCACTCAGTCCTCGTCGATGCCGAGCGCCTCGGCGATGGTGAAGTGGAGGTCGGTCTGGTCGGTGAGTCCGGAGACGTTCGCAGCGGACGGCCCGTAAGCGGCGATGCGCAGCTGGGTGCCGGTGTGGCCCTGGTCCTCGGTGTCGACGTTGTCCGACGTGGCGTAGGCGATGGTCATCTCGGAGCCGTCGCGGGTGATGAGGTTGCGGGACAGGCCGGGGTACACCGTGGCACGGGCCTCCTCGACACTGACGCCCTTCTCCTCGGCGATCTCCTTGATGTCGTCCTCGCTGACGCCGCCGACGATCTGGCTGGTGTGGGCGTGGTCGGCGGTGACCAGGACGAGGGTCTCGCCGTCCTCCTCGGCGAACTTCAGCGCCTCCTGGACTGCCTCGTCCAGGTCGACGGTCTCGCCGATCTGTCCGCAGGGGTTGGCGGCGTGGTCCTCCTTGTCGATGGAGGCGCCCTCGACCTGCAGGAAGAAGCCGTTCTCCTTGCCGTCGTCGTTGTTGCTCAGCAGGTCGATGGCCTTGGAGGTCATCGACGCGAGTTTCGGGGTGTCCTCGGTGCGCTCAGGGTTGTCGGTGCACTCCTGCGCGGGCTTGAGGTAGCCCTCCTTCTCGGCGGTGTCGCCGTCCCAGCGCACGGGCATGTTGCCGTCGGAGAAGAGCCCGAGGACGGGGGAGTCCTGGTTGGCCTCGCTGACGGCGTCGAGCTCCGCGGCGTTGGTGGGCAGCTGGTAGCCGCGCTCCTCGGCCTGCTCGAGCAGCGTCTTGCCCTTCCACTCGCCGGCCTTGGCCTTCTGGTTGAAGCTCTCGGCGCCGCCGCCGAGGGTGACGTCGGCGCGGGTCTCGAGGTGCTGCTCGGAGATCGAGCCCTTGCCCCCCTTGTCGAGCAGGTCGTCGCCGCACTTCTCGGCGTCCTCCGGGCCGTAGCACTTGCGCTGGCCGACGTGTGCGGCCTGGACGGCGGGGGTGGCGTCCTGGATCTCGGCGGTGGAGACGTTGCCGGTGGCCAGGCCGGCCTCCTTCGCCTTCTCGATGAGGTTCTTCTGCGACTCGCCCTTGACGTCCACGCCGATGGCGCCGTTGTAGGACTTGGTGCCGGTGGCCCACGCCGTGCCGGACGCCGCACTGTCGGTGACGTAGTTCGGCGTGCCGTCCTCGTTGAGGGAGTAGTGGGTGTACTGGCCGGTGACGGGGAGTGCGTCGATGCCCTTGAAGCTGCCTGCGGCGCCTTCGGCGTAGTTGCGGGCGGCGGTGATCTCGGAGTCGCCCATGCCGTCGCCGATGAGCAGGATGACGTTCTTGGCGCCGGTGGCGTCGACGGCGTCGCGGACGTAGTCGCCCTGGTCGCCGTCGAGGCGTCGGGCGCCGCCGTTGGCGGTGATGTCGCCGTCGGCCTCACGGTGCTGGAGGGTGGGGGTTCCGGACCCGGCGCCGTTGTCGGCGTTGCCGTCGCTGCAGGCGACGGCGGTGGCGAGGAGGGAAACGGTGCCGACAAGGCCCAGCCCGGTCTTCAGGACGGCGACGGCGGTGCGGTTGTGATTCACGGTCTACTCTCTGTGGGAACTCTCGATGAGACAACGTCAGGAACAGACCGTGACGCTACGGCGCGGAGGTGGACCGGCGGTGAGGTCTCCGGGCCCTCCAGGCGTCGACAAGATGAACAAGCCGTGAACTGCCTGAGGAGGCCGTGAAGGCATATGGTTTTATAATGACATGACGTTCACTTATATGAGGAAGAAGAAGCTCACCGGCGGCGCGTTCGCCGCGGCCCTGGTGCTGACCGGCGGGATGCTGACCGCGTGCGGAGGGGACGACGCCGACGCCGCCGATGCCGCCGGCACCACCGACGCGGCGGCCGCGGCCGCCGGGCTGGAGGGCAGCGAGGTGCTGCAGGCCATGCAGGTGAAGGCGGAGGAGTACGGCTACCCCGACTGCATGATGGCCCCGGCGTCCGCCGAGGACCTGACCACGGTGCGGCTGTCCTGCACCGAGGCGGAACTGCCGCAGATCTCGATCTTCGACCGGGCGGACCGGGAGTCGGGGAGCGAGTTGGTCGAGGCGGAACTCGACAAGGTGATGAAGGCCCATGACGGCACGGAAGGGGGCCTCTCCCGCGAGGAGCTCGGCAGCAACTACCGCGCCCTCGAGGGCGACGAGGTCGTCGGTTGGTGCCAGGACTTCCGGGACGGCTGCGACGAGGTGGCCGAGGCCCTGGGCCTGGAGGCCACACTGCCGGAAGGCGCGCTGACCGGCGAGGAACTGGAGAAGAAGCGCAAGGAGGACCGGGAGCGCGACGCCCGGGAGTACGAGGAGCAGCGGAAGCGGGAGGAAGAGGAGAAGAAGCGCGAGCTGCAGACCTACAGCGGCTGGGACAATCTCGACGAGGCCCGGGAGCAGCTGGAGGCCTGGGACATCTCGTGCCGGGAGGAGCCGGCGGCGGAGGGTGAGGTGGCCTGGTGCAACCTGTCCTCGATGCTCGTCACCTTCGGCATGAGCGTGGACGACCTGGAGAAGAAGGACGTCTTCAAGGAGGTCGGCAGGGACGAGATGACGTCCGTCTCGGACGGGGACTGGACGGTGATCTGCGCTCCCGGCGCCACGGACAAGTGTGAGCTCGTCGCGGAGAAGGCGGGGAAGTCGGTGAAGGACGGCGTGTAGCCGCCCTGTCGGAACCTGGACTGTACGAAAACGAGCATGGGGCCCCCGGATCGTGTCGATCCGGGGGCTCCATGCCCGTTTCGGTACGCCGTCAGCGTCGTGGCGTCCCGTGGCAAGGAGGAGTCAGGAGGCGCCGGCGGGCTCAGACCCGCCGAGCAGGCCACTGAGCCAGACGATGTCGTCCACGAGCGTCACGCTGTCCAGCCAGTTGGCGAAGATGACGTCCGGGCGGGAGGGGTCGTCGAGGGTCACGGTGCCGAGGCCGAAGGCGTTGTCCCAGGTCACCAGGCTGACCTTGGGGAGCAGGCCGGCGTCGGCGTCATCGGCGACGGCCTCGATCTCCGGCAGGCTGAGGTAGTTCGGGCGCTCGTCGCCGTTGACCTCGACGGCGGGGAAGAACACCACGCGATGCCCCAGCCACTCGACGGTGACGGGGTCCCGGAAGCCGTAGTCGCTGGTCAGCCAGGCGGCGGTGGTGGTGCGGGTGGTCGTCTCGGTGACCGGTTCGCCGGCGTCGTCCAGGACGGGGTTGCCGTCCTCGTCGAGGACGGGGGTCTCGACCTCGTCGGTGTAGGTGTCGGAGGTGAGGCGGACGAAGTCCTTGGCGAACTTCAGGCGGTCGTCCTCGGAGGTGATGTTGTGCATCAGGTCGTCGAGGAACGGGGTGCTCTCGGCGTCCCCGGTGAACTGCTTGAGCAGGGCGTCGTTGCCGAGGACGAGGGAGGTGACGTCCGTGATGCCGACCTGGGTCTGCCGGTGCTCGCCGGGCTCGGGGTCACGCAGGTCCTGGTAGGTGTCGAAGGTGCCCAGGATGTTCGTGCACTTGCCGAGGCCTTCGGCGGTGGCGCGTGAGTTCAGGCCGAAGCAGCTGACTTCCTTGAGGGCGGGGATGTCGAGGTCGTCGACGGTGTTGATCATGTCCTCGACCTCGTCGCCGGCGAAGTCGACGATGCCGTCCTCGCGGAGCCGGTCGAAGTCGAGGGCCCCGCCGAACCAGGTCAGGCCGATCTCGTCGGTGTCCATGTTCATCGCGGAGGCGAAGCCGAGGCGTGTGTAGGCGACCGAGCTGCGGTCCTCGTCGGCGGCGGCGAGTGCGATCCCGGGCAGTCCGAAGAGTTCGTGGGCCTCGGCGGTCGCGTCGCCGCCGCGCATGGAGGCGGCGACCTGGGTGCCGTCACCGACGATGGTGGAGGTGCCGCGCGGCGCCGGACGGTCCGGAAGCTCGACGGGCCTGGTGTAGTCGTACTTCTGGCCGGTCAGGTACTCGGCGATCTTCAGCGCCTCGGTGCGCTTGGTGAGGTTGGCGTCGTATTCGACCTGGATCTTCTCGTATTCGACGCAGAAGCCGAGGACCTTCCTGACGCATTTGCCGTTCTCGGTGCGGAATGCTGCCTTGTACGGCAGTGCCGCCTCCTGCTGGACCTGTGCGTAGGTGCTGTAGGCGCCGAGGCGGCGGGGTTCGATGCTCGGGTAGCCGAGTGCCACTGCGGCGCGGCGTACGGCGGGGCTGAGGGCGTCCTGGTCCAGGGCCACGGCGCTGAGGATCTCGATCAGGTTGCGCTCACCGAGCCGGAAGGTCCCGATGATCGGGATGGTGATGTCGTCGCCCAGGTCGATGGTCATGTCCTCGGCGGCGGCGCCCACCTCGATGCTCTCGGGCAGGACGACGGCGATGCCGTCTCCGGTGGACTGGCTGCAGTCCGCGACGGCGGTGACCTCCGGTGCGGTACCTGTGCCGCCGGTGCCGTTTGTGCCGTCGGTGTCGGCGATGTTCAGGGGGAGGTTGCCGGGGTCGCCGGACCGGCAGAGTTCGACGTAGTCGAGGATCATCTCGTTCTCCAGCAGGTCACCGATCTGGCCGAGGTCGATGTCGGCGGGGCTGGAGGCCGGTCGTTCCTCGGGGCCGGCCAGGGGTTCCTCCTGGGCGGCGGCGGTGGGGAGCATGGTCACGCCGAGTGCGACGGCGGTGGCGGCAGCGGCGATGCTGCGGCAGGTGCGGCGGAAGACAGTCACGGGTTGAGGCTTTCGGTGCTACGGCAGGGAAGACGGATGTGACAGGAGAGGAAGTTTCACATAAGTAACATACGCCACTTCAGTCACATAAGTAACACCCGTAACTTCCTTACCCCCGCGGGTACCCCACGACCGTCACGGTCAGGTTCCTCTCAGAGCTCCCGCACGACCCGCGCCGGCGTCCCCACCGCCAGGACGCCCGACGGCAGGTCGCGCGTCACCACCGACCCGGCGCCGACGACCACGTCGTCCCCGACCGTCACCCCGGCGCACACCGTGACCCCGCCGCCGAACCACACGTTGCGGCCCAGGGTGATCGGCGCACCGTACTCCCAGCCGCTGGCGCGCAGGTCATGGTCCTCCATCGGGTGCAGCGGGGTCAGGAACCGTGCACCCGGCCCGATCCGGCAGTGGTCGCCCAGCGTCACGGGGCAGACGTCGAGGATCGTGGCGTCGACGTTGACGAACACGTCGTCGCCCAGGCGCACGTTCGTCCCGTAGTCCACCCGGAGCCCCGGCCAGACCTCGGTGCGGGCCCCGACACTTCCCAGCAGGTCCCGGATCTGCCTGTCCCACGACGCTGTGTCGGAGGGGTCGGTCTGCGACAGGCGGAAACAGGCGGACCTGGCTGCCAGGGAGGCGGCGGCGATCTCCGGGTCGGTGGCCAGGTAGTGGTCGCCGGCGACCATGCGGTCCCACATGGAACGGTTGTCGGCGGGGTCGGGGAGGCTGTGGTCAGTGCTGTCCATGCGGCCCACCCTGCCAGAAGGCGGAGGAAGGGCAGGGGCGCGTCCCGGGGTAGACCGCTCGGTTCGGTAGGATGGGCACGTTCCGTCCCGAGCAGCCCAGGAGTACCAGAGATGAGCAGCGACGCCCCGTCCGCCCAGCCCACCGAGCATGAGTCGCGCGCTGACGCCGGTACCGCCGCCCGCCGCGCCGCCGCCCTGCAGGCGGGCCAGCGTCTGACGGACGCCACCGGCCGGCCGTTCGGGTTCGACACCAACGCCATCCACTCCGGCTATGAACCGGACGGTCAGACCGGCGCGATCAACGCCCCGATCTACGCCTCCACCACCTACGCGCAGGACGGTGTCGCCCGGCTCCGCGGCGGTTTCGAGTACTCGCGCTGCGGCAATCCGACGGTCACCGCCCTGGAGGAGACGGTCGCCGCCCTGGAGGGCGCGAAGTTCGGGCGGGCCTTCGCCTCCGGCATGGCGGCTACGGACACCGTCCTGCGGGCTCTACTGCAGCCCGGCGCCCACGTCATCCTCGGCAACGACGCCTACGGCGGGACGTTCCGCCTGCTCGACACCACCTACCGGGACTGGGGTGTGGAGGTGTCGGTGGTCGACACTGCCGACACCGCGCAGGTCGCCGCGGCCCTGCGCCCCGAGACGAAGCTGGTGTGGCTGGAGACCCCCACCAACCCGCTGCTCGGCGTCACCGACATCGCCGCCACCGCCGGTGCGCTGGAGGGCCACCCGGCCAGGCTCATCGTGGACAACACCTTCGCCAGCCCCTACCTGCAGCGGCCCCTGGCGCTGGGGGCGGACGTGGTGATGCACTCGACCACGAAGTACCTCGGCGGGCACTCGGACGTGGTGGGCGGTGTCATCGTCACCGACGACGAGGATCTGGACGGGGAGCTCCTCTTCCTCCAGGGTGGTGTCGGTGCGGTGCCCAGCCCCTTCGACGCCTACCTGACCTACCGCGGCATCAAGACCCTCGGTGTGCGGATGGACCGCCACTGCGCCAACGCGCAGGCCGTGGCCGAGTACCTCACGACGCGTCCGGAGATCTCGCAGGTGCTCTACCCGGGTCTGCCCGACCACCCGGGGCACGCGACCGCCGCCGCGCAGATGGACGGTTTCGGCGCCATGGTCTCGGTGCGGTTCGCCGGTGGCGAGGCGCCTGCCCTGCAGTTCTGCGAGAACACCCGGCTGATCTGCCTGGCGGAGTCGCTCGGCGGGGTGGAGTCGTTGCTGGAGCACCCGGCGAAGATGACCCACCAGTCCGCCGCCGGCTCCGCCCTGGAGGTGCCGGACGACCTGGTGCGCATCTCCATCGGCATCGAGAACATCGAGGACCTCCTCGCCGACCTCGGGCAGGCGCTGGACGCCCTGTGAGCGCAGGCCCCACCTACGACCCCGCGGCCTGCCGCATCGGGATCACCCCCGGTCACGCCGTCCTGCACGTGGAACTGTGGCACCCGAACTGGGGCACCGCAGCCACCGACGCGCTGCGCCGCAGCCTCTTCGGCGCCGACGGCCCCGCCGGGGGAGCGGCGCCGGACGCCACGGTCGCCCACCGGATGCTGGACGACGCCCTCGGCGCCGACCGGGCCGCCGCCTGGCTGGGGCGGGTGACCGTCACCGACCGCAGTCCGCGGAACGCGGTCGGCATGGGGGAGCTGCAGGACCGCGTCGGACGTATGGCGGCGGACGCCGTGGGCCCCGACGGCCGTCCCGCGCACACCGTCCTGAATACCGGGCAGGACGCGACGCGCAGGACGGCGCGGATCGTCCTGCCCCTGTCACCGACGGTGGCGCCGGGCTGCGACCTGCACGTCCAGGTGACGCTGGGGACCGACCCCGTGGCGTCGTCCGACCTGACGATGGCCCAGATCGAGGACCGCTCCGCCGCCGTCCGCGACGCACTCGCCGACACCGTCGACGAGAACAACGCCGGCGTCCTCGCCGTCACCGAGTTCCGGCCCGGGGCGGACACCCTGCACTTCTACCTCGACCCGCAGGCCCCGGCCGTGGCCGACAGGTCGGTGCTGAACACCTTGCGTGCGGTGGCGTCGGCCTGGCAGTACGGCGACACGGTCGTCGACGAGGAGAATGACCCGGCGTGGGACGCCGTCCGCGCCTACCGCGTGTGAACGACTGCGGTGTAGCTTCAGGACCATGAGCGGAACAGCCACCCCTGCACCGTCCCCAGTCCCCGGCGGCGTCGTCCACGACCTGCCGGACGACCTGCGCGCCGCGATCCTCGGCGGTCCGCGCGGCGCGGGCGACGACGGTAGCCCGTCGGTGGCCCGCAGCGTCCTGCACCTGTGGGAGGACATCACCCCGCTGGCGCGCAACGAGTTCATCTGCTGGGTGGAGGACGCCAAACAGTCCGCGACACGCGCCCGCCGCGTGCGACGCACCTGTGAGGAACTCGAGGAAGGCAAACGCCGCCCCTGCTGCTGGCCCGGATGCAGGCACCGCTGACGCAGGACGGACTCAGCCGAGGACCAGCAACGTCACGGTGGCGGGCCCCACGGCACGGAGACCATGCACGCGACCTGCGTCGATGTGCATCGCCGAGCCGGGGGAGAGGGTGACGGGGTCTGTGCCGCCGTCGCTGTCGCGGCGGATGGTCACCTCGACGGTGCCGACCTGACCGAGAATCAGGATCGGAGCGGCGGCACTGTGGTCCGCCATCAGGTCGCCGTCGCGGAACGCCAGCCGGGTCACTATGGCCCCGTCGACCCGGGTGAGCCGTTCGACAGCGGGTCTCGCCTGCGCATCGCCGGTGCGGGGGATGGTGTAGTCGTCTTTCACTGTCCCGGGGTGGGCGTCGGCGAGGCCGTCGATGTAGGGCCAGCCGGGGTGGGACTCGGTGTTCGCGGTGGTGTGGTGTGGTGTGGGCGTCATGGTCCGGCCCAGCTTAGTCACGTACCCCGATGTCGGATAGTCGCCCTCCCAGGTAGGAATTCGGGCCCGAATGCTGCACAGGAGGGCGACTATCCGACAT